>JAHFFX010000085.1 GCA_023247755.1 Candidatus Omnitrophota bacterium
CTCGTCTATAAAGGACAGCTCATGGCCGAACAGCTGGACCGCTTCTTTCCGGACCTCGCGGATCCCTCGATGGTCTCCTGCATGGCCATGGTGCATTCCCGTTTCAGCACGAACACGTTCCCGACCTGGGCGCTGGCGCATCCGTACCGCATGATCGCGCACAACGGCGAGATCAACACCCTGCGCGGCAACATCAACTGGATGCACACGCGCGAGATGCAGTTCGCGACGCCGGTCTTCGGCGATGACCTAAAGAAGGTTTTGTCCATCGTCGTTCCGCACGGGTCCGACACGGCGACGTTCGACAACGTTCTCGAAATGCTCGTGCTCTCGGGCCGCAGCCTGCCGCACGCGGTCATGATGATGATCCCGGAAGCCTGGAGCGGCCACGAAAGCATGCCCGAAGAGAAAAAGGCGTTCTACGAATACCATTCCTGCATCATGGAGCCGTGGGACGGGCCGGCGGACATCGCCTTCTGCGATGGGCGCTATATCGGCGCGGTCCTCGACCGCAACGGGCTTCGTCCGTCGCGCTTTTGGGTGACCAAGGACGACACCGTCATCATGGCATCCGAGGCCGGCGTGCTGCCGGTGGCGCCGGAGAACATTCTCAAAAAAGGACGCCTGGAGCCGGGCAAGATGTTCCTCATCGATGTCAAGGAAGGGCGCATTGTCGATGACAAGGAGCTCAAACACAGTTACAGCGCGCGCCAGCCCTACGGCCAGTGGCTGAGAGAGAATCTCGTCGAGCTCAAGAGCCTGCCGGAGCCCCACCAGGCCCATGGCCTCAATGAAAAAACGCTGCTGCAGCGGCAGAAAGCGTTCGGCTATACGCTCGAGGACCTGAAGCTCCTGTTGCGTCCCATGGTGCAAGGCGGTGAAGAAGCGACCGGTTCGATGGGCGCGGACACGCCGCTCGCGATCCTGTCGTTTCGGCCGCAACTCTTGTACAACTATTTCAAGCAGCTGTTCGCGCAGGTCACCAATCCGCCGGTCGATGCCATCCGCGAGGAGGTCATCATGGCGGAAGACGTGATGCTGGGCGCCGAGGGGAACCTCCTTGATGAGACGCCGCAGCACGCGCACCGCTTAAAGCTTTCGCACCCCATCGTCACCAACGCGGAAATGGAGAAGATCCGCTATGTCAATCAGGGGAACCTTAAGGCGACCACGCTCCCCATCCTCTTTAACGCGGCCAACGGTCCCCAAGAGCTCGACAAGGCGATGGAGGAACTTTTCGTCAAGGCCGATGAGGCGATCAAAAAAGGCTTTTCGATCCTGGTCCTTTCCGACCGGGACCTGAGCGACAAGCACGCGCCCATTCCGGCCTTGCTCGCCTGCGCCGGAGTGCACCATCACTTGATCCGTCGGGGAACGCGCACCAAGGTAAGTCTCGTCGTTGAAACGGGCGAGGCGCGCGAGATGCACCATTTCGCGGTGCTGATCGGCTACGGCGCCAACGCCATCAATCCGTATCTGGCCCTGGAGACCGCCGAGCATGAGATAAAGCAGGGGATGTATCCGCCGGAGATCACGCTCGCGGTCGCCCAGAAGAACTTCATCAAGGCGGCGCGCAAAGGGCTTTTCAAGATCATCTCCAAGATGGGGATCTCCACCATCCAGTCGTACTGCGGCGCGCAGATCTTCGAGGCCGTCGGGCTGGGCGAAGAGCTCATCGCGAAATATTTCACGGCGACCCCTTCCCGCATCGGCGGCATCGGGATCGAGACCGTGGCCCAGGAGGTTTTACTGCGGCATGAAAAGGCGTTCCCCAAGTTCGGCGAGATGGAACCGCTGCTCGATGAGGGCGGGGACTATCACTGGCGCCGGGACGGCGAATACCATCAGTTCAACCCCCAGACCATCGCGATGTTGCAGCACGCGGTGCGTTCCGGGGATTACCGCACCTTTAAGAAATACGCGGAGTTCATCAACTCCCAATCGAAGAACCTTGCCAATATCCGCGGGCTTATCAAATTCAAAAAAGGCAACCCGGTCCCGCTTTCCGAAGTGGAACCGGCCTCCGAGATCGTCAAACGCTTCGCGACCGGGGCCATGAGCTACGGGTCCATTTCCAAGGAAACACATGAGACGCTGGCCATCGCCATGAACCGGCTCGGCGGGTTCTCCAACACCGGCGAGGGCGGCGAGGACGCCGAACGCTTCAAGAAGGACGCGAACGGCGACTGGCGCCGCAGCCGCATCAAGCAGGTGGCGCAGGGCCGTTTCGGGGTGACCATCGAATACCTGGTGAACGCCGATCAACTGCAGATCAAGATGGCGCAGGGGGCGAAACCCGGCGAGGGCGGACAGCTCCCGGGCCACAAGGTGAGCAAGGAGATCGCCCGGACCCGCTATACGACGCCGGGGGTGGGGCTCATTTCCCCGCCGCCGCACCATGACATATATTCCATCGAGGACCTGGCCCAGCTCATTCACGACCTTAAGAATTCCAACCCCAAGGCCGATGTGAGCGTCAAGCTCGTTTCCGAGATCGGGGTCGGGACGGTCGCGGCGGGGGTGGCCAAAGGCAAGGCGGACCATATCCTCATCAGCGGTTTCGAAGGCGGGACGGGCGCTTCCCCGCAGACCTCGATCAAGCACGCCGGGCTCCCCATGGAGTTGGGGATCGCCGAGACCCAGCAGGTGCTCGTTATGAACGATTTGCGCGGGCGGGTGCGCCTGCAGACCGACGGGCAGCTTAAGACCGGCCGGGACGTCGCCATTGCCGCGATGCTGGGCGCCGACGAATTCGGGTTCTCGACGGCGGCGCTGGTGTCGCTGGGCTGCATTCTGCTGCGCAAATGCCATCTGAACACGTGTTCCGTCGGCATCGCGACCCAGGACCCCGAATTGCGCAAGAAATTCGCCGGTAAACCGGACTATGTGGTGAACTTCTTTATGTATGTTGCGGAAGAATGCCGCGAGATCATGGCCGAACTGGGCTTCCGCAAATTTGAAGAGATGGTCGGGCGCGTCGACCTGCTGGAAACGCAGGAGCTGATCGAACATTGGAAAGCGAAGGGGCTGGACCTGACCAACATTCTCCATAAGGCCGATGTCCCGCCGCACGTCAACATTCGGCATACGACCCGCCAGGACCACGGCCTTGAGAAGGCGCTCGACAACGAATTGATCAAGCGCTGCAAATCGGCGATCGAGGACAAAACCGCGGTGAAATTCGAGATCCCGATCAAGAACACCAACCGCACCGTGGGAACGATGCTGTCTTCGGAGATCGCCCGGCGTTATGGCTTGGCGGGGCTGCCGGACAACACGATCCAGATCAAGCTCACCGGTTCCGCCGGACAGAGCTTTGGGGCGTTCCTCGCGCACGGGGTGACGCTCACGCTCGAAGGCGATGCCAACGACTATCTGGGGAAAGGTCTCTCCGGAGGAAAGATTGTCGTGTTCCCGCCGAAAGGCGTCACGTTCATCCCGGAAGAGAATATTCTGGTGGGCAACGTGATTCTCTACGGAGCCATCACCGGAGAAGTGTACCTGCGCGGTCTGGCCGGCGAACGCTTCTGTGTCCGTAACAGTGGGGCCAACGCCGTCGTCGAAGGCGTGGGCGACCACGGCTGTGAATACATGACCGGCGGGCGGGTTGTGGTGCTGGGCCCGACGGGTCGCAACTTTGCCGCCGGCATGAGCGGAGGGTTCGCCTACATTTGGGATAAGGACGGCACCTTCAAGAACCGCTGCAACCTCGGGATGGTGGACCTGGAAGCCGTGACCGAAGACTCCGATGTCGCGGAGATCCGGCGCCTCGTTGAGAACCACGCCCGCTACACCAACAGCGTCGTGGCCGAGCGGGTCCTCAATGATTGGAACAATGTCTTGAAACAATTCGTGAAGGTCTATCCGAAAGATTACCGCCGGGTCCTTGAGGAAGCCAACCGGATCAAGAACGAACCCGAAAAGGTCGCGGCGAAATGATAAGGAGTTCGTAAAGCAGATGGGCGATGTCAAAGGTTTCATGAAATGGGACCGGAAGGATATCTCGAAAGAGCCGGTCGCCGAACGCGTCAAGCACTGGAAGGAGTTCGCGCTCCCCATGTCCGAGGAAGAGTTGCGACATCAGGGGGGCCGCTGCATGGACTGCGGCGTGCCTTTCTGTCAGTCCGGCTGCCCCATCGGCAACATCATTCCCGACTGGAACGACCTTGTCTACAATAACCGCTGGCAGGAAGCCATCGAGCGGCTCCACAAAACGAACAATTTCCCGGAATTCACCGGCCGGGTCTGCCCGGCGCCTTGCGAGAACGCTTGTGTGCTGGCGATCAACGAGCCCGCCGTCACCATCAAGAACATCGAGGTTTCCATCGTCGACCGGGCCTATGAGATGGGCTGGATCAAGCCGCACCCCCCCAAGCAGCGCACCGGCAAGAAAGCGATCGTCGTGGGTTCCGGTCCGGCGGGGCTGGCGTGCGCCGATCAGCTCAACAAAATGGGGCACAAGGTCGTCGTTTACGAAAAAAATGAGGTCGTGGGCGGGTTGCTCACGCTCGGCATTCCCGATTTCAAACTTGAGAAATGGATCGTGGAGCGGCGGGTCAAGCGCATGCACGCCGAGGGGGTGGAGTTCAAGACCAAGGTTCACGTGGGGGTCGATGTCCCGGCCAAGGACCTGCGTGACGATTGCGATGCGCTCATCCTGTGTGGAGGGGCGGAAGAGCCACGGGACCTCCCTATCCCGGGCCGCGAGCTCGAAGGGGTCTATCAGGCGATGTTCTTTTTGCCCCAGCAGAACCGACGGGGCTTGGGGCAGCATATAGATCAAAAATTGAGCGTGACAGCGAAGGGAAAAAAGGTTATTGTTTTAGGGGGGGGAGATACCGGCTCCGACTGTGTCGGCACCTCCAACCGCCAGGGCGCGGTATCGGTCAAACAATTCGAGCTTTTGCCGCGGCCGCCCAAAGAGCGCGCTTTCGACAATCCCTGGCCCAACTGGGCGTTCATTTATCGGAAATCCACGTCGCACGAAGAGGGCGTCGAGCAGGATTATGCGGTCCTCACCAAGCGTTTCAGCGGCGCGGACGGCAAGCTCAAGAAATTGCACGGCGTGCGGCTCGAATATGGCCCCAAGGACCCGGTCACCGGCCGCTCGAGCTTCAAGGAGATCCCCGGTTCCGAATTTGAGGTGGAGTGCGAACTGGTCTTGCTTGCGCTGGGTTTTTTGGGGCCGGTCAAGAAGGGCATGCTGGAAGAGTTGGGCGTGGAGCTTGACGCCCGCGGCAATGTCAAGGCCGACGCCAACAAGATGACGAGCCTTCCCGGTGTTTTTGTCGCCGGGGACATGACCCGCGGACAGTCCCTGGTCGTTTGGGCGATCCAGGAAGGGCGCGCCGCCGCCGAAGGCGTCCATCGGTACCTAATGGCGCAGGCCCGGGTTTGAACCGAACCCGGCACCATCAAACCTTCAAGGAGGAACGAGTATGAAGAACATTTCTTTATTCCTGGTCCTGGTTTTGATGGTGGTGTCCGGCTGCGGGCAGAAAGAGAACGCTTCCCAAAAGCAGCCGCAGTACTCGGGGCCCAGCGCACCGATCGCTCTCAACTCACCGGCGGGAACCGGTAGCAGCAAGGCCCTGATGCAAAAGGCCGTCGAGTTCCTCAACCAGCGGGACGCCACGAAGGCGATCGTGGCGCTCAATCAGGCGGTCCAGGAAAACCCCAATGATCCCGAGCCGCTTCTGGTCCTGGCGGAATTGTACATGCGGCTTAACAATTATCCTGGAGCCGTAGGTTATTTTGAGAAAGCGGTTCAGCTTGATCCCGCCAATGGCCAGGCGTTCTACCTGCTGGGGTTGTGTTATGGACTTGCCGGCAAGATGGACCTGGCCCAGAAGGCGGTGGAGCGCAGCGCCCTTATTTTTCAGCAGAAACGTGATGAGGCCAATTTTCGCCGCTCGGTGGCCGCTTTACAGCAGATGATGGAATCGCAGGCCGCGGTCTCTTCGACCGTTGCCTTACCCGCTTCGGCCGCTAACCTCGGCGAGGCCGGGCCCAAGGTGCAAGATCAGACGAACAAAGCGATGGGCAAATAGAACAAATGATCGGAAAGCTTCTCATCATGATGTTTCTCGTAGGCGGGTCTTCCTCTCAGCCGTCTTGGGCCGAAGATGCGCTGCGCAACACGCTTGCCAATGACGTCCTTCTGGCGGCGTCGGTTGATTCCGCTTCCGAAAGCTCCTCCCTGGAACAAGTATCCACGGAACCCAAAGAAGCAAATAAACCGCAGGATCTCTCCGCCGGGGCTGCCGCTGGTTCGATGCCCGCCGATGCTTCTTTGCCTGAGCCGACCGTTGATTTCGCCCAAGTTAAGCCGTCCTCTGTCAATAGCGATATCAGTATCGAAGAATACACCCGGCGACTTAAAGAGATCAACAAGGAGACCAGCAAGGCCATTGCCGACTATAACGAGAAAAAAAGCGCGTTTGAAAAGGATTTGCTCAAGAAGCTGAACAAGTTCGGTAAGACCGAAGAAGCCGAGATCGCCAAGACCCGGATGATGGACGAGGCGATCGCGATCCGTAAGAAAATGCTGGAAGAACACCGCCAGAAGATGGATCTCATCGAGGAGCGCCGGTTGGCGTTGCGGGTCGCCCGTTTCGGCCGGCAGGCCACCAGCTCAAGAAAGAACGAACTTGATCGAGAGCGGGCGTCCATGCGCGCCTTGTCCGAGCGCATCCGCATGCAGGATGGAAAGTGGACGCCGAGCGCGGAGACCGGGAAACCTCCGGTTGCTGCAGGCAGACCACCTAACCCGGGTCCGTCTCCGCAAATTCCATCCGCTCCGGTAGCGCCTTCTTCCAACTCGCCTTCCAGGGGGGGTCCCGCTCCAGGGGCTGCTTCCTCCAACACGCCTCAGCCTGCTTATGGGGTCACCGGGCCTCGGCCCATTCCAAGAAGCGCCCCCCCGGGGAATTAATTAATCCGAAGTTCCGGACCAAGAACAATATTAACTGAATTTATTTCATGATCGCTGTTTCCACTGCCTGGAATTCCAAGCGGCAAACTCAAATCGGACCGATGTTGGAAGAGATCCGGGCCCTGGGAGCAGGGGCCGCGGAGATCGGTTATAATTTTTCAGGATCCCAGCTGTCGGAAATGATTAAGCTCCTCCCGCAAATTCCCCTCAAGGTTTCCAGCGTTCATAACTATTGTCCCCAGCCCGATGACGGACAGCCCCACCGGCATGTGTCGAACCTGCACCGGCTTTCGGCGACGGAGGACTCCGAGCGTGGCTGCGCCGTTTTCTGGACCAAACGTTCGGTCGATACCGCGGCGCAGGTAGGAGCGTCGGTGGTGGTGATCCATGCGGGGACGGTGGAAGTGGAGGGGGCTTTAGAGAAGGATCTGTTCCGTCTTTACCTCGAAGGTCGGCGCGAGACCGCTGAATATCTGCGGGTCTTGGAGGCCTTTCGTAAAGAGCGGGCCCGCCGGGCTCCGGTACATCTGGAAGCGGTCGAAAAAAGTTTAAAGGAAGTGCTGTCCTATTCCCGGCCCCAAGGAATAAAGATCGGATTGGAGACCCGCTATTATCCAACGGAGATCCCCAATATGGAGGAGGTCGGGGCGTTGCTTAAGAAATTCGCGCCGGAAGGACTGGTCTACTGGCACGATTCCGGCCATGCCGAGGTGAACGAACGCCTGGGGCTGGCAACACATCTTGGATATTTCCGGGGCAACGAACAATATCTTTACGGGATGCACATTCACGGGGTGGTGGGGCTCGAGGACCACCAGGCGCCGTTCTCCGGGGACCTTGATCTTGGGAAGATCGGCGATTTTCTTAAGCGCGACATTATTAAAGTGATCGAATCCCACCAGGAGGCCAGTCCTCAGGATATGAAGGTCGCCATCAAGAAGTTGAAGGAAGGGACATTTTAAAGTACGTGGGACGTTCGCTCACTTCGTTCGCTGGGATGTTGGACGTGGATTTTTGAATGTAATCGCATTCAATTCCCGCGTCCCACGTCCAAGCGAGCCCCGCCAACGGCGGGTCGAGCGGACTTCCCACGTCCCACGTTTTTTGTAACTTTTTACCCGCCCCCGCGTTAAACAATCGGGAAGAGAGAAAATGGGAATGGAGAATCGGGACGAAGACCTGATGCAGGAATACAGTCAAGGGAACGCCGAGGCCCTGAACATGATCTTTCAGAGGTATAAGACGCCAGTCTTGAATTTTGCCCTGCGAATCCTGGGCAACCGGGCGGATGCGGAGGATGCGGTGAGCGACGTTTTTGTGGCGGTTTTCGAGAAAAAATACCGGTATGACGCGAAGGCCAAGTTCACGACCTGGCTTTTTACGGTCGCGCACAACGTTTGTATCAGCAAGATCCGCGGCCGCAAGAACCTTGTTTCCCTGTGGTTCCGCAACGAAGAGACCGACGAGCTTGAGGCTTGGGAGATCCCCGATGCCGGAGAACTCCCCAGGGAGCGGCTCAACCGGCTACAGATCGCCGGCGTCCTGCGCCAGAGCATCCAGAAGCTTCCGCCGGAACAGAAAGAGGCCCTAGTGCTGCGGGAATACCACGGGATGAATTATGAAGAAATTTCCCAGGTCATGCATTGTTCTCTTGAGAAGGTGAAGGTTCTGATCTTTCGCGCCCGCGAAGGCCTGCGCAAAGAGCTTCCCGCTTCCTTAAAGGAGGAGCGCTATGGTTGAACATGACGATATCCGAATGCTGATCTGTGCTTACGCGGACGGAGAGGCTTCCGCCGACGAGAAAGCCCGGGCGGAAGCCCACCTCAAGGAGTGCACCTCCTGTCAGCAGTATTATAAGGAGATCAAGAATATCGCTTCGTCCCTGAAGCTCATTCCCGATGAATCCCTCTCTCCCGATTTGGAACAGCAAATTCACGCGAAATTATCGCAGGTTCCCAATAAGGAGAAACCTATGAAGAACAGATTATTGACGGTGGGGGTCGGTTCAAGTGTTTTGACGGTCGTGTTGATCATGTTTGTGGGGATGCACCTGTATTCCCAGCGCGCTTTACAAGGAAGGGTACGGGATGCCTCTCAATACCTGGTGTCGGCCACGGGGTCAGCCCACAGTGTTCCCAACCAGCCTGCCGCTTCCGCGGGATCCAAGGAGTCCAAGCAGCCCATGCTTTTGGCCCAACTGAAAGATGCCATCAGTTCCGTGGGAGATAAGCTGAATTCCCGAGGTGTCCAGGGGCGGCTGCGGTCGGCTTCCGATGATATCGGGGATCAATTCTCTCCGGGAAACACCAGTGTCGCAAAGTCTGCCAAGGTCGCCGAGAAAGTGGCTTTGAATCAACCCGCTACGGCGCAATACGAGCCATATTATCTGCAAAGCAATTACGGGGTCCGAAGAGATGCCACCGAAGCTCCCGTCGCTATGGATGAGGCACGGGCGCGGGCAGCCGGCGGTTTTCAGAGCTCTTCCTATGGCGGGGTGAGTGGTGTGATTGATATGAAGCAGGAATTCTGGGGAAAATCTTCCGTGGCCGAAAGCAATCTGATCGCCTGCGGCGGACCGTCGTGCATTCCACCTATGCCTTATCCGGAGCCTGAACAACCGCGCTATTTTTATCCGCAACCAGCTCCCTCGGACACGGAGCAGTATGACCGGATCACCGAGAATAATTTTCTGGAAGCAAAAAGCAATCCGCTGTCCACGTTCTCCATCGACGTGGACACGGCTTCCTATGCCAATATGCGCCGCTTCCTTAATGGGGGCCAGTTGCCGCCGGCGGACGCCGTGCGCATCGAGGAGCTGATCAACTATTTCCACTATGACTATCCGCAGCCGTCCGGAGAGGAACCTTTCAGTATCACGACGGAGGTTTCGAAGTGTCCCTGGAACCCCAAGCACGAGCTGGTGATGATCGGCCTGCAGGGCAAGAAGATGGATATCGACAATCTTCCTCCCGGCAACCTCGTGTTCCTCATCGACGTTTCGGGTTCCATGGATGAACCCAATAAGCTGCCGCTGCTGAAATCGTCGTTCAAGCTGCTGGTCAACCAGCTGCGCAACAATGACCGCGTCGCGATCGTGACCTACGCGGGGGCGGCGGGGCTGGCCTTGCCATCGACGCCAGGTTCGGATAAACAGCGGATCCTTGCCGCCATCGACTCGCTTTACGCGGGGGGTTCCACGGCGGGCGGTGAAGGCATCAAGCTCGCTTACCGCATCGCGCAGGAGAACC
>JAHFFX010000086.1:0-2189 GCA_023247755.1 Candidatus Omnitrophota bacterium
GGAAACGAGCCGTCCGACAAACCGGCCGACGTTACCGACCAGTTCTTTTTTTCCTTTGTTGCGTTCGACCTCATTGACAATGGCGCTGCCGACGATGATCCCATCGGCCAGGCCCGCCATTTGCTTCGCCTGTTGCGGGTTCGAGATTCCAAACCCGATGCAGGTGGGAAGTCCTTTTCCTTCGCGGGAAACCGTCCTGGCCTTCCCGATCATGGCCGCCACACCCGGAGCAACCGCCGAACGCATCCCCGTCACCCCGGTCACGGAAACGGCATAAACAAAGCCGCTTGACTGTTGAAAAATTTTCTTCATTCTTTCCGGCGTGGTCGTGGGGGAAATAAAGAACACCAGCGACAGCCGGTGGGCGCGCGCGGCCTTCCTTAAATTCGCGGCCTCCTCGGGCGGCAGGTCCGGAACGATCAATCCGTCAACGCCCGCCCGCCGGGCCTGCCGAACAAAACGTTCATCGCCGAAATGAAAGACCGGATTGTACGACGTCATGAGGGCGATCGGGACCTGGGAACTTTTTCGGATCCTTTGGACCAAAGCGAGGACCTTCTCAACCGTTACCCCGTTCTTGAGAGCTCTCTGGGAAGAGGCCTGGATGACCGGCCCGTCGGCCAGCGGATCGGAGAAAGGGATACCGATCTCCACGATGTCCGCTCCCGACCTCTCGAACGCCAGGACCAGACTTTCCGTGACCGCCAGTGATGGGTCCCCAGCCGTCATGAAAGCGATAAAGGCCTTCTTGCGCTGCCGTCTAAGTTCGCGGAATTTTTGGTCGATTCTATTCATATGATATCTCAGGGTCACCAAGTCACAAGGTCACAAAGTCACCATAAAATTGGATGGTGACCGGTGACATGTGACTTGTGACCTTTCAAATTAACTCCCGAATCGCCGCCACATCCTTATCGCCCCGGCCGGATAAGCACACAATGACGGTCGCGCGCCGCTTTACGCGCCGGGCGAGCTTCGAAAGATACGCGATCGCGTGCGAAGATTCCAGCGCCGGGATGATGCCCTCGGCGCGCGACAGCAATTTCAATCCTTCGATCGCCTCGCGGTCGTTGACCGAAACATATTCGGCGCGGCCGATCTGCTTATAATAGGAATGTTCCGGTCCCACCCCGGGATAGTCCAGCCCCGCCGCAACGGAATGCGCGATCTTCACCTGCCCGTCGGCATTCTGCAGCAACATGCTCTTGCTACCGTGAAGAACACCGGGAGAGCCAGCTGCCAGGGCCGCCGAATGCTGGCCGGAAGACAATCCGTGTCCGGCCGCTTCCACCCCGATGATCTTCACCGAACGGTCATTGAAGAACGGATGGAAAAGCCCCATGGCGTTGCTGCCGCCGCCCACACAGGCCAGCAGATAATCCGGGAGACGCCCTTCTTTCTTTATGAATTGCCGTCGCGCTTCCTTGCCGATGACCGATTGGAATTCCCGCACCATGAGCGGATAAGGATGCGGCCCCGCCACCGACCCGATGATATAAAATGTGTCGCGGACGTTGGTGACCCAGTCGCGGATCGCCTCGTTCATGGCGTCCTTAAGCGTTCTCGAACCGCTCGCCACGGGGATCACTTTGGCGCCGAGAAGTTTCATGCGAAAAACGTTTAGGGCCTGCCGCTCGATGTCTTCGGTGCCCATATAAACCTCACATTTAAGTCCGAAGAGCGCTGCCGCGGTGGCGGTGGCGACCCCATGCTGCCCGGCGCCGGTCTCGGCGATGATCCGGGTCTTTCCCATGCGGCGCGCGACGAGGATCTGGCCCAGGGTATTGTTGATCTTGTGCGCGCCGGTATGCAGAAGGTCCTCCCGTTTGAGATAGACCTTCAGTCGCTTCAGGTGGCGGCTGAGGCGGTCGGCAAGATACAGATTGGTCGGACGCCCGGCGTACTCGCGCAGATAAAACTGGAACTCCCGCTGGAATCTCTTGTCCGATTTGAGCGCAGAGAATTCCTTCTGCAGTTGCGCCAGAACCGCCATGAGCGTTTCGGGTACGAATTGCCCACCGAATTCCCCAAAATGTCCGTGCTGGTCGGGGGTCTTCATATCGTTGACTCAATGGGTCACCAGTCACATATCACCGCACAATGTATGGTGACGTGTGACTGGTGACCTGGTGACTTCCTTCCTATTTCTTATACTCCGTCATGATCATCGACGTGTTGCCCAGCCCCAC
>JAHFFX010000086.1:2199-10112 GCA_023247755.1 Candidatus Omnitrophota bacterium
GATGCGCAGTGGCACGCGCTGGGGGCCGGCATCGAACCACACCTGATACTTGGCCGGATCGCTTTTCATGAAGAATGCCTCGTAATTTCTACCGGCCGTCCTCAGACTCGTTCTTTCAGCCAGAACGATCTTGATGGATTGCGTGGGAAGATCGATCGCAAGTGTGTCCCCCAGCTGGAATTTTCCGTCGCGCCGGTAGCGATAGATGAAACAGTAAATATTGTCCAAGCGGCCTGCTTTTTTGATCACTTGTTCGGTGATCTTATCTCCGGTGAGCTTACGCACCCTCACCAGGCCATTCTGCGCTTCATAGATCTCCCGGATCTTCTCTTTCTTTCCCCAAATATTGATGTCCCGGTGGACTTCCATGGGATAGAAGGTGACCGGATCGGAATAAATATTCTCTTCGTCATAAAAATTGAGGCCCCGCACGGTGAAGGTCAGAAGGTTCGCCTGGCCGTCATGGAAGGGAACCGTTCCCTTGAATACCAGCGTCGCCTCCCCGGCCTTTACGTTGAGCTTTTTGATCGAATAGGTGATGGTCTCGCCCGCGGATAATGGCGAAGACGGATCCGCTATGGCGGAGGCGGCAGCTAGGGAGATCATCGCACAAACCCATCCTGAGACCCAAAAAGTGCGCATGAATTTATTTCGTCCGTTGGGAGCCGGGGAGCTGACCTGGAGGAAAGAAACATTCTTTGGAGAAACCGTTCTTCCAGCGATAGATGAAGAAATAGGTCGACGGCCGGACCGGATTGTAGATCTGATCGAGGATGATGTGCACGGTGGCCCCGACCATGAGCCCCCACCAGAAAAGGCCCCATTTTCCCAGGATCACCAAGGCCCACAGGAGAACAAAAAGCTCATAAGAATGGAACGCGAGCATCAGTTTCCCATCGGGCGACAATTCACAATAGTACAACAGTTCCTTATAGGAGAAGGTCAATCGCTTCTTATGCCACCAGAGATCGAAAAGATGGTCGATGTCGATAAAGATCCCGCTCAGGAAACACATGATCGTCCCCGGGATCGAGCGGGTAACGCCGTAAAAAGCAACACTCGTGGCGGCGGAGGCGATCACGTGGGCGGTCGGGCTCATGAGCCCGACCGCCCACGGGTCGTCCGCGTAGCGCAAGCATAATCCTTCAAATACCGTTCCAGCACCCGCGCCCCCCGATAGAGCTTCTCGATCTCGCAGTATTCGTCGGTGGTGTGCGCCGTGCCGCGCGAGCCGTAGCCGGTGGCGAAAGCGGGGATCCCGTGCTTCTTAAAGAACGTGATGACCGTCGCCCCTTCGCTCCCCATCAAGGTCGTGGGAACTCTAAGGCGCCGGGACGCGGCCACGTAAAGCTTCACCGCCGGATGGTCCTCATCGATCTCGTAAGGAAGCTGGAAATCCATGATCTCGTATTTGAATTTCTTCACTTCCTTGCGGATCAATCCCTTGATCCTGCCAATGAGCTGGTGGGGGTCGGTCCCCGGCGGATAACGCATGTCCAGCGTAAATTCGCACGTGTCGGCGACGATGTTGACCTTATCGCCCCCTTTGATCGTGCCGATGTTCGTCGTGGGGCCATGGAGCAGCCGGTGCTTCCGGTAAGGGATCTTAAGTTCTTTGATCCGGCCGATCACCCGGGAAGCGGCTTCGATCGCGCTAAAGCCTCTCCAGTTATAAGCGGCATGGGCCTTTTTCCCGTAGATCGTAATCTTCGAATGGATCAGCCCTTTCTGCGCGATAATCGTATAGAACTCATCCGAGTCGAGGATGGCCGCGACGCCGGGCTTAAGGATCTTCTTCTCCAACAACGGAATGATGCCCCAGTGGCTGCCCGTTTCCTCATCGGCCGTCACCGCGCAAATGATGTCGCGCTGCGGACGAACCCCGTCCTCTATAAGACTTCTCATGACCTCCAGGCACACCGCGGCGTTGCCCTTATCATCGGATGCTCCCCGTCCAAAGATCTTGCCTTGATGGATCTTTCCGCTATGGGGCGGGAATTTCCAGCCGGTCCCGATCGGCACCGTGTCATAGTGGGGCGTGATCAGCACCGCTTCCTTTGCGGCCCGCGCCCTCGGCAAAGTGCCTTTCAAAGTGATGACCAGATTGGGGCGGTTGGGCTTGAACGTATAGGTCTTGATCTCGAGCCCCGGCCCGCTCATCTCCTTCTTAAGGAAGGCGGCGACCGCGACCTCGTTGCCCGGCGGGTTCTGGGAATCGATCTGCACGATTCTTTGCGTCAGCGCGACCAAGCGCTTTTTATTGATCATTTGAAAAATCCTTCCGCCTTGACGGCGCCGGAGATACGTTTGTAATCGTCATGGTCCACGAACGTGACATACGCGCGCTCCACGAGCAGCTGCTGGATCTTCGGCATATGGTCCTTGATGTTCTTGAACGCAATGAAATTGAACTCCGTCTGGCAATCGGGGCATTTGACGGCGTCCAGCTTCACCCCCAGCTTGCCGCACTTTCCGCACTGGCCGGAGAGATCCCCGTACAGCAAAATGTTGTGTTTGATCTCATCGATATCGAGGTTTTTATAGATCCGAATGAGTCGCTGGCTGGCCATCCCGATTTCCCTCTGATATTCCCAATTCTTTATAGAAAAAATTGGGATGGTACTTGTTTCCTTATGAATCTATTAAGAAAAACAAGTACATAGGGGTGCATTATAGCATAGTCGGATTATGGGAGAAAGCCGAGAATCGAGAAAGACATGGGGTACCCAGCAACCCAGGAAATACCTTTACTGGGACGCTGGGTAACTGGGACACTGGGTGACCTCTCAGCTAAAGAACTTTCAATTTTCTCTTATACCCGCAACACTCATCCCCGGGCCAGGATTTATGCAGGATGTCGCGGATGGGGACGCACAGGAAGGGCTTGCCGTTCATGGTCTTGTGAAGGCCGAAGCGATTCTCGTAGATGCGGCAGAAGTATTTGCCTTTTTCGGTCCCGGCAAGATGTTCGCAGGGGTCACCTTCGATGACGCCGCAGCAGGCGCCGCACCGTCCGCAGGTGGCTTCCCATTCCTTTTGTTGACGCTCTTGAAGGGTCCGGTAGGTCTGATCGTCGTTCATTTCAGGGAACGGTTCTTTACCTATAAATGAGAAATCCCTGACGCCCCCCGTCAGGGATTCCCGGATTGATGAAGGATGAGACCAAGCCGATAAAGATGAGGGTGTCAACCCCTCGCTTCGGCAACCCAGCCACCATATTGTCTTTCACCCGCTCGTGCGCACCTATGTGCCCTTGTCGCTTGGGCCTTCCCGGTGGTGACAACGTAGGTCTGTAGGCTTTGCGTCCCCGAGTTTCCCCGGGTTTACCTTTATCGGCTAAGTCAAATATAACACCCTTTTTCAAATTCGGCAAGTGGCTTAACTCTATGTGCCTTAATTATTTATGGCTTTCAATGAAAATACCATAAATTCGTCGGGTCACATGAACTTCAAATACTTATCCCAATAGGAATACAATTGTTTGGTGGCCCGGATGTCCCCCAGGCAATAGCGTGCGATCTCAAGATACTTCCCTTCCTTGAACATCCCCTTCACCTGCAGGCCGTCCACCCCGCCCTCTTTGGGGCTGGGGATGCCGAAAGACCGGCACCACATGTGCAGACCGAACTTGCGGCGCATGGCGTCATAGAACGTCAGCTGATCGGCCAGGTCCACGTGCTCCTTGAAGCCGTAGCGATACGGCATAAGATTGCGCGAAGGACGCACCTTGTTCATCGCCGAACGGAGCATGAGAAAAGGGCAGTCGAACACCCGGCCGTTGAAGGTCACGACCAGGGAATAATTCTTCAACTGGCCCCAGAACTGGGAAAGGATCTCCTTTTCGCTGCCGGAAACATAAGTGATGTCCCCTTCCACCTGTTTGCTGGGGAACATCTCGCCGTTCTGATAGAAAACGAAGCCCTTTTCGGTCTCGGCCTCGAGCATCCCGATTGCCACGACCTCCGCGGTCAGGGGAAAGAAGCTTGTGCTGTCCTTGGCCTCTGCTTTTTCCTGGTCGGTCTTGGCGAACCTCAGGAAATAATCCTGGGAGGTCTCATCCATTTTCTCAAAATCGACGCCGACCGTTTCCACGTCAAAAATAACCGTTGCCATTGCTCAACTCCTGTCTGTTGATATTTCCCAACCCTCGCGCACGTTCACCGGCGCGATCCGTCGCTTCTGTAATATCGCATAACCCGCCGCCATAAACAACAAAGAAACCAGAACGCTTCCGGCGAAATAATAAGCCGGGAACGGCGCAAAGATCAACTCCACGTTCCGGTCGGCCGGTCCGATGGGAACCCGGATGAGATGGTCCTCTCGGGAAAAGATCTCTCTCGGCCGCCCGTCGACAAAGGCCTTCCACTCCGGCAGGGCGTTAAAGGTGGCCACGAGCTCATCTAAATACCTGATCTGCGGAAGTTTGATCTGAATTCCGTTTCCCGAGAAAAACACGTTCTTCTGGGGCTCCAACAGAAAGTGAGGGCCCTCCCGGCCCAGCAGGTAAACGACACTCGTCGCATAAGGGTTCTCATAAAGAAAAATTCCGTAATACTGGAAAACTTTCCATCCCCTTGCCTCGATGTCGGGGCTCCTTCCCTCCTGGATGACATATTGGATGCCCAGCGTCCAAAGCCTGTCCTCCCTCCAAGGTCTTTTAAAATGATAGCAGAACGGCGTCCAATCCACAGCGATGAGATCATTCTCTAATAGATAATCGCCGAATGCCTTGTTCAAAAATACGCTTCGGCCGCCGCCCCCGAAGAATTGATCCCGGATAATTTTAAGATCTTGCCCAAGGTAAGAGGACATTTCTGAGACCACCCGCGAGTAAGGCTTCATGATGCTCACAAATTCCCTGGGCTGGAACACAGCCCATCCCTTAGGGGAAAAATGATGGCTGCTCTGGCATTGGGACAGGTCCCAAACCTTCGTAACGTTGTAAGTGGCGTGATAGACCTGGAACACCGCGAGAAAAAGGCCAACGGATATCGCAATGAAGCTCGTCCACCACCGAGGCCCGGGCTCACGGCGGCTTTTGAGCAGCTTAAGAAGCAAGTAACCCAGCGGAGCAAGAAAACAGATCACCCCGAAAATCTTTAACCGGAACAGGAACAGATCATCCCCGCGTTGGATATGGTATTGCGCAATAAAAAGGACCACTTCCCCGATACAGGCGCCGTAAGCCATCACGCCGGCCGCCATTCCCATGAGCGGGGAAGGCCTCCTCATCAAATCGAGGATCATGCCAAACCCCAGGGCAAGAAAAACGTTGGACACCCACCAGATCCTGGTGACGTCCGTCGATTTTAGGAATGGGATCCGGGAGTAAAAAGAAAGGTCGTTGGTCAGCCAAAGCACCAGCAAAAGCGGAAGGATCCCCATGGTCAAGATCCTCAAGGCCAAGACCCGCGTCGATCTTTGAAAAAGTAAGGCGAAGGCCCCTAAGAACGCGAGGAAACACACGGCCACAGGAAAACGGGTGAACTCATTGCTGGATACCCCGACAAACTGGGTCACCCGCTGGCTCCGGAAGATGGATCTCGCGAGGAATGCCAGGTCGCAGCCGGAAACTAAGATCCCGGACAACAGGGCCAATGCAAAGATCAGCATCCTCACGTCGACTCTTCCCCTGGTGAGGAACAGGTGGTTCAAGAAGAAGAACGGCAGCATCAGCAAAACGATGTTCAGGTTGACGCTCAACCATAGAAAAACGAATCCGATGCAAAGCAAGACGTAATCCGCGGGCCGGCCTTTCTGCAGCAGCCTCTCTTGAAGAATGAGGATGAGGACGAAAAAAAGGACCGAGGCCTGATAGTGATGGTGCGTCAAGTTCCAGGTGAACGCGGGCGCGAACATGACCAACGCGGAGCCGACGGTCGCGGAAAATCGGGACATATAGGTCCGAAAATACATGGTTAAGAGAAACATCGTCGTCATCGAGATCCACAAGCGGTTGACCATCATGGCGGCATCAAAGGGCAGGAACCAATAGGTCAGGGACTGGATGGAAAAAGGATACGTGATCGCGTCCCCCAGAATGGGCGTGCCGAAATTGTTAAAGAGGTTCATGAGGGGAAGATGCCCTTCCCGCAGGATCTTTTGGGCGACGTACAGGTTCACAAACGTGTGGTTGGCGTCGTCGTTGGTGTCAAAGGCCATGCAATCGGGGATCAGGAGAACCTTGAGGATGGTGAGCGTGGCGAGGCTGGCGGGAATGAGGGTGAAAATAAGGAGATCGTAAATGTGGAATCTGTTCCGCAGGAGGATCGTCCACATCAATCCCTCCCGGGCCGAAAGCCGATGGGTTCCCTGGGCTTCACGGGCGGCTCCAGCAACTGCCGGATCGCGTCGAACACCACTTTGAACTGCCCGTCGTATTTACGTTCCATTGCCTCTATCTTACGCCGCAGATGCTCGTTGGTCAGGAGCAGACGTTTCAGTTTTGAGAACGCCCGCATGATCTCGATGTTGACCTGGATGGCGCGCCGGCTTTTGAGCACGCTGGAAAGCATTGCAACACTCTGCTCTGTAAATGCATAGGGCAGGTATTTGATATGTTTCCCCCTAAAGGATACCGTATTCTTTAAGGTCACAAATTGTGACCTTGAAGACTTCCTACTTAATCATAGCCTGTAAAAGCTTCCATTCTTCAGACTTCACTGGGAAATTAGTTCCTTGTGGGAATCTTCTTAAAATACTTAGCTTTTCTAAACCCGGAATTTTTCTAAGATCTTCTCTAAATACCGGATGGTTTCTCAAATCCCTAATAATTTCAATAGTCACTCTTAATCCTGTTTTCCCCTTATCCTCCTGCTTAAGCCAATATCTCTCTTCCCACGGAAAATCTACCTGTATTTTGGGATCAGAAGTTATTGTTGCAACTGCATAAATACCAGCTTCTTTCCCAGACATCCAAATTAGCGCCAGATGACCTTCCTTAATCTTCTCTTTATTCTGGTTCACCTGCCATTTTTGTTTCCTTAGCGAAGGATCAGACAAAGCATTTAATATGTCATACCGATTGGGGTTAGCTTGAAAGACCCAAACATTTATATCTCCGTGACCCACTTTTGCTTCGACAGAAAGAACCCGCCTTTCGTTCTTTCCATATGACTCATTTAGCAAATATTCATCAAGGAAACGATAGCCACCCTCCTCAGCGACTTTCGAGATCAAGGCAACCCCTATTTCTTTACATTCTATGCCCGTATTCTCAAGAAACATTTTCCTTTCTGCAGGGATAATATTCGCGCACAAAATTAACTCTACAACCTCAGAAGGACATTGCTGCTTGAGAAGACCGTAATATTCCATGATTTGACCAGCAGCCTCCCTATCCAAGACTCCTCTTTTTACTTCGACAATAATTGTTCTCTTATATTTGTCCTTGAAAAGGATATCCACTCGACATCTTCCCAAACTAATTTGTTGCCCAACCAGTTCCAAGCCTTGATTAGGGAAAAATCTTTCGGGATTTCGAGCAATGAGATTTTCAATGTCTTTTTCTGTCATTTTCTAATTACTGGTGTTCAAAAGAAACCTCATTCCAGATTCCTTAAAAAGATCTCCATCTTCCCATAATCCTTCTTCCCCGGTTCCTTCTCCACCCCGCTTGAGACATCCACCGCGTAAGGTGAAAGGCCGCGCACGGCGCCGGCCACATTCTCCGGACTTAAGCCGCCGGAGAGGATCACCGGCTTGGGGATCTTCTTGTCCTTGATGACCTCCCAGTCGAAGGTCTTGCCGGTGCCGCCGAAGACGCCCTTTTCGTGGCCATCGAAGAGATACGCCGAAACCGGATATTCGCCCAGCCCGCTGATGTTGAAATCCTCTTTCACCCGGAACGCCTTGATGAGCTTGAACTTCTTTAAGCGCCGGCAGTACTGGGGCGATTCATCGCCATGCAGCTG
>JAHFFX010000087.1 GCA_023247755.1 Candidatus Omnitrophota bacterium
CAATTTCTTGCTTGCTCATTCTGGAAGCCACCTGGGCGGTGTACTTCCGATCTCTAAACAACATCGTTAGATAAGTATTTGCCGAATATGCCGGTATACTACTTCTCCACGAAAGGCCTTGACGATGCGCGGCTTGAACTAAACCTTCGACGGCCTGCGATCTGGCATTGGTATCCGATGCGGCCAAGGCCTGCTGATATAATCCATCTACAGCCCTTTCTTCTTTTTTCCAGTTGAAAGCCAGTTTTATGGAGTGCGCAGAATCGGTCAATCTCGCTTTCCAATTTTCAAATCTTGGCGACTGAACCTCTTCCGTCGGCATTTCGGACATCGGCGAGGCGCTTTTCAGAGTCTCCATTTTGGCCGCGTCGTTGGAGTTGATGAAATGGTCTTCCGGAGTTCCGCGCTCCTTGACCTGGGTGGGGTCGGAGACTGGACCGCGCTGCGGCGTCCGGTCGTTGATGCTGGCGCCGTCCCGGGTGGGGTCGGCGATATTCTCATCGGCGCCGCGGACGCGATCCACCTGCGCTGAGTCGGCCAGTTTCTTCAACTCTTGGGCGATGGCGCCATACTTGGTCTGGGCCTCCGGGCCGGCGGATTGCATCACTCCATCCAAAGCGCCGATATTATCAAAGAACCTTCCAAGATAATGATCTTGATCCGTTCGGAATCTACTCTCCATCTCCGCGGGCAAGCCCGATCTACTTAAAATGTCGGCGTTCTTCTCGGCGCCGGCCATGACCACCTTGATGATCCGGGCGGCTTTCGTGCCATCATTTCTCTGAGCGCTGCCCACTAAATTCTGGAACAAGGTTTTCGCCGCTTCCACTTCCGGCCGGGTGGTCTCCGAAACTGTCGCGCTGTTGGACATCGCTGAATTGACCGGAACAAGATTGCCATTCTCATCCACTTTGAAAGTACGTATTTGCAATCCGCCGGATTTTTGTTGCGCGGCCGGGCTCGCCTGGAGCACCGGTTGATATTTCAACTGCTTTAACTGAACCAACTGCACCCCCGCCTGTCCCTGTTGGGCCAACTGTTTTTCGATATTCTTCTCCGGTGTGATGGTGCGGTCCTTAACGACGTTCCATTCATTGCGCAAAGCCGCCAGAAAGGAAGGCTCTCCTTGGACATCGTAGCGATGCTTGGACAAAGGAGTGATCACAATAACCTCTTTGCCGGCCTGACCAATCGTCGTGGAGGACGGTTCCAGGCCTTCCATCAGCATCCGGTAAACCGCTCTATCCACGGGCGAACGGAGAGAATCCGAAGCGATCTGACGGTTCAAATCGGTCTCTGTTTTTTCATCCGTATTCAAGAAGAAAACTCGGCCGCCGGCAACCATCGCATCAAACTGCTCCCGGTCCGTCGCGGACAACTCTTGGCGGAAAGCTTCGATAGCCTGCTTTACGGGATGATCGGCTTTCAGGATGCCGACCGCTTTGAGCAATCCTCGGTTACGGCTTATCTTTTCGGTCTGGACGTCATGGGTAACATTGTCCCGCCAGACAGAGGTGTACTTTCGCTGCTCCAATTCCTCTTCCTTGACCATTAAGACCTCTCGCCCGTTCACCTTCCCCACCATGCCGATACCCATGTTCTGTAACTCGCGGGCCGCCTCATCGCGCGGGTCAAGATTCCAGGATCTCCTCTCGGCGGTCTTGATCTCACCCGGCTTGAACGTGGCGGTCTCTCCCGGGTCGATATACCGATCCGAACCGGGAATTTGTATGCTGACCTTATTGTAATTGGTAACGCGGGTGGTGCCGCTCTCGTCCTTCTCATACCGCACCAGCATGGTGTTTCTGTCCTGACCCGCCGGTGTCGCATGTAATGCCGAATCAGCAATCTGGTCGTCCGTCGTATTGCCGAGTTGGGCAGATTGAACGGCCGCGTACAGATCGGCAAGGCCAGTTCTCGGGGCCGGACGGTCAGTCGTTGCCACGGCGGACTCGCGCTCATCGGCGACGACATCGGCTTGGGCTTGCGGCGAATGCACCTGGGCGGAATCGTGGCGGTGGTCTTCCTCGAGCGCAACGGCCGCCGCGAGGGCGACCAAAGCCCAATGGGTGTTATTGGGACCCCTTCTCACCCCGGGGGTGAGAAGGGGTGGCGACGCCGCTAAAGCGATTGGGACCGGAAGCTGATTTGACGTATTATTAGTGAAGACGCTGGGAGTCGAGGAAGGATTGGTCGAGGAAGGATTGGTCGTGGAAGAGAACAACATGCCGGGAAGCGCCGGCGGGCCACGGAAGCCCGGTCCTTGCAAGACAGGCGCAATACGCGGAGCGCCGGATTGGAACCGCACGTTGCCGATAGGACTTAGCCCGTTGATTCCGTTGATATTGACCGTCGCCGACGAAGGAGACAAAGCCTGTGAAGCACCGGAGGCGTTCGAAATCGTCGTCGTTGCCGATTGTGACCCGGTACCCGCAATCACCGTCTCGCCCGGGTTGATATGAAGGTCGACATTGGCATTATGAATATCGCCGGATCCCTGCACGATGAGCGTGCCTTCGTTCCTTACTCTGATATCGCTGTCATAAATGTTCCCCGACCCCCCGCTCACGATGCGGCCGGCATTGACCACATCGATATGAGTCGGATCAATATAAGATTCGCCCCTTGTCTCGGCCTGTGAGCCTGCCATTCCCTGATACCGATAGGTGGAACCATCGTTCTCCACCGTCATCGAGCCGGTTCCGGTAATGGTGCCCTGGTTGCTAATGTCGGTTGCTCCTTGCGGACGCTGGTGATTCTGGCCGGCCATTGCACCCACCTGGGCCATGGCCAATTGCAGGGTCGGCCGGGATGAACCGGACGTCGGAGCAAAGGGAACCGCAGAAAATTTGTCTTTTTCCTCGCAGCCGCCGTCGGTGCAGCCGGAGAAAAATATATGTTCCATCGAACCGATGGAACTGTCAGAGAGCGCTGGCTGTACAATGCTCGGTGCACGGCCCGCGGACGGCCCGGAACCCGATGTCGAAGCAGACCCGGGTCTTGCACCGCGAGAGCCCCCGGCAGTTGAACCACCCGAGCCACTCGAACCACTCGAGGCACCCGAGGCACCCGAGGCACCCGAGGCACCCGCCATGGCCAATGAAACTCCCGCCGGACCGCCCGAACCCGCCGCGGCCCCGCCCGCGGCAGGAATGCCCAGCTTTTGCTGCGCCGCGAGCGTTAATTCCGGTGTAACAGAAGTTTCCATCGACTTATTGGCCAAATAATCTATGAATCTGGCGTACCGGTGCGCCCCGGCCACGACCCTTTGATAATCCGGACGGCTTTCCGCAGCCTTGGTCGCCCGACGGAACGACAAGCCCGACCCGCCGACTTCACGGCCCTTGATCGCGACAACATGAGTTTCATTGGCTTCGTGACGGACCATGGCCGCGCGTTGTTCCGGAGAACTCGCTTCCCACTCCGCCTTGTCCACATATACCGTGCCGCGGAAGTTATACGCCGGGCCGCCAACGGAGTTCTGAAGCCCGTCCACCATCACCACGCGCACGGTGTTCTCGCGATCACGCTTGCCTAATTGATTGCCGTAGTATTCGCCCTGTTTCATTTCCTGCAGTTGGCCGGTCGTGCGGTCATAGACCCCGACGGTCCGGCGGCCTTGCGTTCCCGCCCCGCGTCCGGCGCGCATGAGGGAGCCGGCGGACACCGCATTGCCGGTCAAGGCGCCGGCCTTGACCCGAGCATCCCGAATTTCTTGAAGCGTCTTGCCTAATTTCGATTTAGGATCGGTCGCGGAACCGGTGTAAGTCTCACCGCCGGCCAGTTGATCGAGGAATACGTTGATGTAATCTGGCGAAGGCAGATTCACCGTGGTGCCAGCGGCAGGACCCCGGCCGGGAACAGAAAAAACCAATCCCGCGCCCCCTTCATGCAAGGCCGTGTTCGCCAGCATAAAAGCGGAGTCGCGAACCATCCCGCCCTTGAGCCCGCCATACGCCCGCGGGCTCAAAACAATGACCCCGATGGGTTTTCCCGTAGCGTCCTTCCAGGGGCTGTCCTTGGGCTCAATATAAGTTCCCTGCTCAATGAAGATATCATCCTTTACCGTTCCAGTCTCGATGGCGGCGCGGTAATCCTTCTTCTCCTGAGCCGTCAACCGGGGCGAGGCGTCTATCGCCTTCAAAAGGTCATCCCGGGAAGACACCGCCAGCTCCTGATCCGTAACGACGATGGGCAGGCCCTTTAAACCGTTCAAGAAGGTAGCTACATCAACATGGGGGGTCGGGGTTCCGGTACTATTGTTAACACCGTAATACGCATTCAAAGCCAGCTGCAGGTGGCTGAGGGCCTGCGGATCGTTCAAGATAGAATCTATCTGCTCATCTATGGAAATTCGAATCTCCGCCGCCTCGCCATAATCCTGCATCCCCGCAAAAATATTGGGATCTGCCGCGCCCGGGGTGACCAACTGTATGGCACCGCTCTTGAACATGTCATGAAGGGCTTCCAGGCTGGGTACCCTTAACCCCTGCCCGGCCGCGTTCTTGACATCGCCGGTCCATTCCTTTTGATAGATAGAACCCTTGGAGAACGACGTGGTTTCCGGAGTTTCATCGCCGGCCTCCTGCACGATCTCCATGAAACCGTTGTAGATGGAGAAATACGGACTGCTCGCCGAGGGTTGGCCCAGACCCGATGGTCGCAGGGCGATCCGGAAGAAATTGGAAATGATCGGCTCGCGGAAGAATTCCTCGAAGAAGAAGTTCTGGCCGTTATTCAAGAAGTTGGCCACAGCTTGAGTGACTTTGTTGCGATTCATAAATCCCCTGCGGAAATCGATCGCCCGGTCCCCCATCCCCAGGGTATCATCACCCAGATAATACATCGCTTCGCCGATCAACGGGATCGTCATCAACCCGGGATGCAGCACATAGCGCATCCCGTACATCGAGGGGCCGAAGTACAGGGCCGTCTGGGCGCCTTCGTACGCGGAATTAAAGCTCACCCGGCGGGCATAATTGGCGTTCTCCAGGTCATTGTACAAACGCAAGAATTCCGGGTTCCCGGTCTGCTGATACTGGATCAGCAATTCCCCGCGCTCGCGCTGCTTATATTCCTCATACGACCCATAACCGAAAATTTTTCCAAGCAATCGCGTCCAGCCCGCCTCCGGGGTCCGCGCGATATCGCCCTGCTCATCCAGCTTCGCGGTCCCATAGAGAGGGTTGGTCTGATCCATGCCATCGTTCGCGCCATAAGTGTCGATCTTGGAATTGGTCGCGGTCAGATTCTGGAAAAAGGGAATAGCCGTATTGAAAGCCATCAACTGCGGCACCATGTGCACCGCGTCTTTGGCGATGTTCGCGCCGGCGATCAGGAAACGGGGGCCCAGGGCGATGTTCTTGGTCCTGTAGAATGAGGTCATCACGCCCGGGATCGAAAGGCCCAAAAGCATCATCCCGTAACCGAATTGCCTTCGATCAAGACCCATGATGGTATCATTGCGCCCTTCGGCGGTGGCGATCGAAAAGCCGCTGTAGGCCAGGGCCGCCGACGAAGCAGCGGTGAGGGAGGCGACCATGGCCCCGCGCAATTTACTGCCGCCCGCCAGCCCTTCCTTGATTCCGGCGCCCAGCCGGTAGGAGTTGATCCCCCCCTCCAGCAAGCCCGGCGCCAAAACCATCGCGGCCATCATCGTGACGCCGGTCATCTTTTCGCCGACCATTGCAGAAGGCAGGGAAAGCGGATTGCCCATGGCCGAGTTGACGGCCACAGTCCAATACGCCTTGGTCCCGATATTAACGGCAACATTTCCAATGGTTCGAAGGGTTTTGGTGGTACGAGTAATTTGCTTAATCTGCCCTATGGTCAGGAGATTACCATTACCTGCTGTTGGTCTTATCATTTGCCTCGCGAGTTTCCCGGCCCCGTCCTTCACCAGATCATCCGCCAGCTCCATATGTTCAATGCTGGTGACATTCAGGATCGGTCTGGCGAACAACATCCCCAGGGTGGCCATCGCCCAGTACTCGGCATGGCTGTCCTCGCCCTTCTTAAAGAATTCATCGATCGTCTTCCAGGCAAAAGCCCCGACCGCAACGTTGCGCGCGATGTTACCTAACGATGACAAGTTGGCGGCGATCCCTATCCTCCCTAAACCGCTCGCCAGCGAGCGCAAAGCGCCTTTCTTCCCGCCCATCACTACCGCAGCGCCCAGAACGCCCGCGTCCGTCGCAAGCAGCAAAGCATTCTTCACCCTGGTCCGTCTATCGTCACTGTGATAGAGATCGTACGCTTTCTTGCCTCCAAGAACCAAAGCCGCCGACGGCAGAAGACCGGACCCCTTGGCCAAATTACCCAGCAGGAGCCCCGTCCCTTTAAAATAGGCCTTGTTGCTGAACTGCTCAACCACGGCGGCCGTTATTCGTTTGACCTCGCCCTCTCTCATAAAAGGAGCAAACGCCTTCAACGATTTGATGACCATCGCCTTATCGAAGCTTGCCGCCGCCGCGCCTCCTTTGGCGCCGCCAAACAGGTTCCAGCCCAAGAACGCCATGGTGATCCCCATGAGGGCGCCTTTGCGGAAATAATCCCGGAAGCTGCTCTGGTCCCCCAGCCCCTTTAATAATTTCTCATCGAAGGCGTAGGCACCGAATCCGAGACCACCGACCAGAGCCCGAGCTTTAAAACTGTTGATGCCGCTAAAGAATTGCCTGGCCGCGTAGTAACCGGCCTTGGTGGCGGCATTCTTTTCCGTCGCGGTCAAAAGCGCTTTCTCAATGAGGTTCATCATTTTCGCACGAAGCATGCGGCTGGTGAACCCATACCGGCCCAAAACGGTCCACCCCATCATGCCGGCCACATCGTTCATGCTCACCTTTTGTCCCGTCAGGCCAAAATAGCCCACCAACAGCATGGAATCCAACGCCGCCTCCACGCCCAACCTTCCCGCTCCCCTCAACAAACTTTTGGCAATGACTCGCCCTGCAGTCTGTCGAGCATAACCTCCACCCAATTCCCTTACAAAATTTCTTATCATCATGCGTGAAACTGAAACTCTTATATTATTTCGCACTTGCCTTTGGACAATTCTACTAACGGCCTGCTTGGCTGCCACTGAAGCACCATTAAATCCTTTGAAAAAGGTAATGGCATCCACCACGATCAGACCGTAAAAAACGACGCTAAGGACCGTGTTGATCGCCACCGCTTTGTCCATGTTCTTGGAATAATCATACAGCTCGTTAAAGCCCAGATGACCCGCGCTGATCATATAGGAAGCCAAATGCTGCATATGGCTCGGTGATTGAAAACGATCGCCGGTGAGCGTGTCATATTCGCTGCCATTGGATGTGCCCTCCAGATGTTCCTTGGCGATATCATCCACCTCATGCCCGGTCCAACGATGTTCCCGGCTGTCGCCTTCGTTGATGAACAGCGAAATGCCTCCCAGGTCCCCGGACTTGTTCCGGCTATCCCGGAAGTATTGCAGGGAATCGGCATCAACGTCATTCTCGCTTAGGTCAACGATCTGGGCATCACCGGGGAACTGGCTCGCCGGAGAGGAACCGTCCTTATTATTGCGAACCACCGATATCCGGTTGACGTCCACTCTTCTCCATTCATTCTTGCCGGTCTTGGGATTCCAGACCAGAATTTGCACGCGGGAATTGCTGGCCCCGCGAAAACTGTCCTTATAGTGTGTTTCCAGCGTCCCTTTTTTCTTGAAGTCTTTTTCATTGATGTCCACGTTCAGATC
Source organism: Candidatus Omnitrophota bacterium (assembly GCA_023247755.1). Classification (GTDB taxonomy): domain Bacteria; phylum Omnitrophota; class Gorgyraeia; order Zapsychrales; family JAHFFX01; genus JAHFFX01. Next base: position 7,721 of record JAHFFX010000087.1, read on the forward strand.
CTGCCACTCTTTAATATTTTGCGGACCGATCACTTTAGAGATACGGATGTCGGCCAGCGCCGCAAGGCGGCGATCCCTCGATCCGAACGTCTTCATATAATAACTGGGCAGGCCTTCCTTGCTGAACGTGACCCCGGATAGATCGCCGTGCTCATCGCCGCCGTATTCGCCTTGCAGAGCGCCGCTTTCCAATAGTCCGAACAATGTAAAACTGGAGATATTTCTGGTCCACAAGCCGCCTTTTGCCTTCTTCACAAATTGTGTTTTGGGAATGTACATCCCCGCCTTCTCGCCGGTCCGCGGATCGGTGACGCTGACGAACGTCATTTGATCTTTGGGCTGGGTGACGCCCTGGAATTTGATGCCCGCATACGTGCCGTTGAACGCATAATAGGAAAAGCCGCCGTTGCCATCGATCCCCAGTTCACCCATGCGCTGGACGCCCCAAATGTCCTGCGCAAGGCCGACATTCTGCGTCTCCGGCGCGGTCAAGGTCGAGGTCAATCGGAACTTACCAAAGTCGGGGCTCGCAACGGGAATATATTCCCCGGCATAATCCAGGATCATCGGGAGGCTCTCTTCGGGTTCCCGCGAGCTTTCGTCCTTGACCATGCCTTTGACGTCGGCAATTTCGACGGTGGTGGTGTCCCCGGAGGACGTCTTGATGACATATTCGCCGTTCTTGATATCGATCAAGTGGCCTTTCACGGTCGATCCGTCGGTGAGGGTAATGACCTGAGCCGGCAGGGACGCGCGGGCGACCGGATCCCAATCGATCGGGCCGTTGAAATCAATACCCACGGCCAGGCCCTGAAAGGACACTGTGGCGGCATTGGAGAAAGCAAGTGATCCGTCCGCCGCACGACCGGGAGAGAATTCCACCTGCTGCTGATATGGATCTGCGGTGACCCTGGTGGCTTTGACATGAATTCCGGTGTTAGTCTGGCCGCCGCCGGCTGCCGATGCCGCTGCCGCTGCCGCTGCCGACTGCGCCAGGTCCGCGCGACCTCCGAAGGTGTCGGTCGGCTCATCGCCGGCAAACGCCTGCTTAACTCTCTCGGTTTTCTTCTCCGCTGTTTCCGGTACGGGGACAGGCGTAGACTTTCCAAAGATCCAATCGAAGAGCGGCTTCCAAGACGTCGATGATCCATCCGGCGCATCATGCTGGCTCGCGGCCAGCGTGGCAACCAGCTTTTCCGAGGTCGAAGCTCTGCGATCCATCAAAACATGTTGCGGATCATAATCGCCGTTTTCCTCCTCCGGCGACTCGGATTGATATTTCCGGTCCTTCAATTTTGCCTGTAAGGAAGGATACAGGATCAGCCGCGGCACGATCCCGCCCATTTTCTTATCGAGCGTAAAGAGAGCACCGGAGATCGCCAGCGATTCCTGGACGCTCTCCGAAAGCCCGTCCATTTCACCCTCCGTCTTGAACGACATCAGCTTCTGATCGCCGACCGTGACGTACGGATTTCCATCCGAGGGCAAGATCTCGATATCGTGATATGAATGGCCCAGCTTACCGGCCATCGCCTCATCATGATAGATCCGGAACGCGCCGCCGACCGTGGACATGTCATAAGGATCGAATGAGCCGGTAAAATCCCCGTCTTTATCAGTGAGACCGCGCGCCAACCCCCGCATTTGCAGCCGCAGGGACGCCGGCAGGCGTTTCGGCGCCTCTCCCGGATTATCGGCTATCTCCACAACATAGGCCTGGCCCGCTTCACCTTTGTTGTTCTCCGCGAGCCAATTATATGTCAGCAAATAAGCGTTCTCGGCGTTCTTTCCATAATAATCCCGGATGACATTGCCGGTTTTTGCATCTTCTATGACCTTGAAGCCGATACGGTTGCCGGTGAGATTGATCAAATGTCCGGCCAGTTTGAACCGGTTGCCGGTGCCGCCCTTGGTCACATCTTCTTCATTCACGAAGTAATTAGCGACGTTGCCGTACTCTGTCCAAACGTTGCTGCCGAGCCCCAGACTGGGGGCATAGGGCGCAAAAAGGTTCAGTCTCAGAAAGTTGCCGTCGCCCAACTCGGCGATGTCGGCGCCACCCCGGTTGACCACCGAGAACTGGGAATCCGGCACCAGTTTTTCCGGCTGGCCGCGGTTCGTTCTTCCTCCTCCGGGGCGTCCGGCATCCCTGAACTCCTGAAGTTTTTCTTTCTGATCGTTCTTTAGATTGTGGCCGAATAATTCAACCGTCAAAATGTATTCCCCGCTGTTCACGTTCATGTAAAGCAGACCGTCTTTTCCGGTCAGCAAACCGGGGGCAATGGCGTGGGCGGCGGCCAAGGCGGGACCGGCAGGGCGGGCGGCGGTATCGCCCGCTCGATTTTGCGCGGAGGCCAGGCGGGCGGCATCCC
>JAHFFX010000012.1 GCA_023247755.1 Candidatus Omnitrophota bacterium
GCGACATAAAAGTAAAGTTTTTGTCTGCTTCCCGCAACCCGGTAGACCAGATCGATCAGGAAGACCCCGGCGACAAAGGACCCCAGGCAGGCCAGCCCGATGTTCACTTTCACGAAGCAAAGCAGGAAAAGCGCGATCAATCCCCACCACAAATAATTTACTTTGCGGCTTTCCAGATAGCCAAAAAGCGTGAACAAGGTGGCGCAGATGAAGGTGATCCCGCCCGCGTGATTATAGGTGAAGAAGAAATCCGAATTGAACGACCAGAACCATAAGCTGACCAGAAGCGCGGTGACGGGAGAGAAGATCCTGGAGAACCCCAGAAAAAGGAACAGTCCGCTTAAGAGGTTAAGGATGAGTTTCCCCAAAAGGGCGCTGGCCGCGGAAATGCCGAACCATTTGAAGAAGAGCGCGTAGTAGTAAGGCATGAGGGGCCCGTAGACCCACCAATAGTCCTTGTACGCCTTGGCCCCGTGCATGGTCTGCTCGAAGGCGTACAGGTCGCGCCCGTGGTCGCCCTGGGAGAGCAACGATTGAAAATCATGGAAGGGGGCGAGCAGAATGATGCCCGCCGCCAAAGCAACAAAGAAAAAAATGATCCGGGAGTTTTTCATAAATGATCGGGAATTCCAGGAAAACAGTTTCATTCTAAGGGGATGGGGAATCCTTGTCAAAGGCGATTCCGGCTATTCGCTGCCCCCCTTCGGGGGTAAACTCGGCTTCTAACTTACGTCGCTTTGCGACGTAAGGTAAGCCTCGCTAATATTCTTTTTTTCATCCGCCGGGGATGTTTTTTCGTCTACAATAAAATAGTTAAGCTCCCGGGTTTTCATAGCGAACATGTTCGAAGAACAATCCCGAAAAAACTATTACCCCTTCATGGACGGCATGCGCGGCGCGGCCGTGCTGTGGGTGATGCTGCACCACATCTACTTCGTCTTTGGGGTGCGCTCACCCTGGCATTATCTTGATGAGTTCTTTCGTCTCGGATTCCTGGGGGTGGACATGTTCTTCGTGATCAGCGGCTTTCTTATCACGGGGTTGCTGACGGAAGACCTATCCGGGAAATTGCGGATGGGCCGGTTCTACCTGCGGCGGTTCTTTAAGATCGTTCCGCAGTATTATTTCGCGGTGGCGGTGGCGCTTTGGGTCTTTTTCTTCAATTCGGCTTTCGGCGAGCTGCGCACCATTTATCCGCCGAAGCTGGCGTTCACCTATTTCTTTTTCATCCAAAATTATGTGGCCAACCTGAGACTTTTGGAGCACACCTGGTCGCTGGCCATCGAGGAACATTTTTACCTGGTCTATCCCGTTCTCGTGGGGACGGTCTTTCATTTCGCCGGGGATGCGTCACGGCGCCGGAAAACGTTGTCGCTGGTCTGTTGTGCTTTGGTGCTGATCATCAACGGTCTGCGCTGCTGGATGTTCCGCGACATCCCGCAGGACCACCCTTTCGAGCCGAACCTGGTCCAATGGACCGTGACCCGGGTGGACGCGCTTTTTTTCGGTTGCTGGCTCAGATTCCAGGAACCGCCCCTGGCGACCATGCCCAACCGTAAAGCCTGGGGAATCCTTATCAAGGGGCTGGGCGTGGCGGGGTTTACCTATTTTCTTGTCTATAATTTTTATATCGATGACTGGTATGCTTACACTTTGGCCTACCTGTCCGCCGGTTGCTTTCTCGTGGCGGGATTGCTGGGGGTCCCGGGACTTTTCGCCAGCCGGATCCTGCGCTGGGTGGGCAAAAGTTCTTACGGGATCTACCTGTGGCATTACATCCTCATCTGGCTTTTTTATCCGAAGTACTTTCTCTCGGGGAACAACCGTTTGTGGATCGTGGCGTATGTCCTTGTCGCCATCTTCGTTGGTTGGCTGTCCACGGCAACGCTGGAGCGCTGGTCCCTGAAATTACGCAAAAAGCTCATTCCCTGATCCCCCGTACTATTATTTGAAAAGCGGTCCCCTCTCAAGGTAGAATAGGGCTCTGTCCGAACCCCCAAAACAGTTCATGTTCAGAAGGAGCGGTACCATGGTGACGTTGGAAGATTTCAAGAAGGTCGAATTGGTCGTGGCGAAGATCCTTGAGGTGCGGGAACATCCGAACGCCGATCGGCTGTACGTTCTTAAGGTCGACACCGGCAAGGAGACGAAACAGCTGGTGGCCGGGATCCGCAAAGCTTACCCAAAAGAAGAACTCGTCGGCCGGCGCGTCATCGTCGTCAACAATCTGCAGCCGGCGGTGATCCGCGGGGAAGAATCACAGGGCATGATCCTGGCGGCCTCGGACGAGCAGGGGCTTTCGGTCCTGGGGCTGGACAAAGAGATCGCACTGGGAAGCATCGTGAAATAAGGGGCGGAAAAGCTATGAAGGTGATGACCGAGACCCTGGCGCTGGCCACGCGCGGCCATACCGACGTTATCGATCTCACGTCGCAGGTGGATGAGAAGCTGAAGGAAACATTGCTCAAGAACGGCACCGTGACGCTCAACGTCTGCGGATCGACGGCGGCGCTCACCACCGTGGAATTCGAGCCGGGGCTGGTCAAGGACATCAAGGAATTCGTCGAGAAACTGATCCCGTCCCATAAGGATTACCATCATGACGCGACCTGGGGCGACAGCAACGGTTACGCGCACCTGCGTTCCTCGTTGTTCGGGACGACGCTCACCCTGCCTTTTTCCGAAGGTAAATTGGTCCTCGGACAGTGGCAGCAGGTCGTCTTCATCGATTTTGACAACCGTCCGCGCAACCGCCGGCTCGTCATGCAGTTCATGGGGGAATAGGTTTGGACAATTCCGCCGGGTCCGCTCGAGCGGCCCGCCTTCCGATCGTCGTCTGGGTCATCCTCCTGCTTTTTGTCAATGTCTGGGTCTTTTACCCTTCTTTTTTTCACGTGTGGCGGGGGGGAGACCAGTTCAATTTCATGACGTTCCTCGCCGGGTTCGATGATTTCGGGGAACTGCTGGGTTCGGCCTGCTCCTACCCTAGGATCGATCTGAGCGACCGGGGCGACGCGTTCCTCTTTCGCCCGGTCTTCTATTTGTTCCTGTCGCTGGAATACTGGCTGTTCCGGGTGAATTTTCTCGGCTGGCAGGTGGTGGGTTTTCTGCTGCATCTGCTCGTGGTCTGGAAGCTGGCCGAGGTCTTGTGGCGGATCAGGCCCACGTATTTCGTTTTTCCGATCGTTCTGAACTTTTCCGTTCTGCTCATTGGCCTGGAGATGGTGATCTGGCAGCATATCAACGGCTATCTGCTGTGCCTCTTCGTCATCCTGCTGGCCTTTGACCAATTGGTGCTTTACTGGCAGGAGGATGAGAAGAACGAAGCGCGCGTTCGATCGATGGTGACCCTCTTGACCCTGGCCTCCTTCATTTATGAGGTGGGTCTCGTCTGTTATGTGGTCTTTGTCGGTTTTCTGGTCGCAACGTCGCGGAAAAGGAACTTCGGGGCGTGGTTGTTCCTTCCTTTGGCCGCCTATTTTCTGATCAACGCGTTTGATTATTTCTTCATCAACAGGGTGGACGCGTCGACCTTTCAGTTCGCGAAGAACTTCAACCTGCTGCGGTTCGGACAGTCGGTGCTTTCCGTTTCCTTGATGGCCCTTTACGGCTGGCTCGTTCCGTCGTTTACGGACATCGCTTTAACGCTGCGGCTCTTCTTTACTTTTCAGGACCGGCCGAGGATCGCGGAGAATTTCGCCGCGCAGGGTGGATTTTATGTCTTGAATGTCCTGCTGCTCATCGCCGGCGCCGTGGCTTTGCTGATTTGTGTTCTTCAGCGGGGGCCGGCGAACGCCGCGGGACCCGCGGCGGGTTCGCGGCCGAGGATCGCCCAACGGGCGGCGGGGCTCGCCGCGACGATCTTCGTGGCCGTGATCTTGCTCATCTCACTGCGGGTCGCGGGACATCCGTTCGCCGAGTATCACCGGCTCAGTTTGTATTATTTCTACATAACGACCGCTTTCCTGTTCCTCGCGGTGTATGGTTGGGGGGCGCGTTGCGCGGCCGCGCTTCCGCCGGCGAGGCGGGGGTTGCTGAAGGTCCTTCTCGCCAGCGCCTTGGTCCTGTCGATCGGCCTCAACGCGACGAAGGCGCACGCGCTCAATGCCCAACTGCGCTATTTATACGCGCCATGGAGAACCTTCTTCGGCCGTCTGGATGCGTTCGTCGTACAGCATCGGACCGAACCGGATTTTTCCTTTCAGCTGGTGTGGCGCCAGCCGATGCGGGTGCCGGAATACAAGATCGAAGACCAGGGGGACCGTTTCGCGAGCCGATATTTTTCCCGTTTTATGGGCGGAGCGCACGCCAAATACTTTTTGCTGTATTATTATCGGGAAGGTGTTCTGCCTTTTTCGAACCTCGGGGAAGCGCACCGATATGCGCGGACGCATCCATTGCCCTCAAGGGAACTTTTTCCATGAGCTTGGCCGGCCGGCGCCGGTCTATCGCGATGTGCCTATGAAGGAACCTTTAAAACAATTTGTCCCATCGACGGTCTGCCTGGAGTGCGACGGCTGCTGCCGGTTCAAGGAAAGCGATAGCGATTGGCGGCCGCATATTTCTCCGGAAGAGATCGCAGCGGTCGGCGCCTCCGGTCTCGCCGCGGAAATCTTTTCCAAACATCCTTTCTCCGCCGAAGGGCGCGTGCAGACCGCGGGGTGCGGGGCGGGCGGCGAACATTTATGCGCGTTCTTCAATCCCGCCGACAGCACCTGCCGGATTTACGGGCAGAGGCCCTTCGACTGCGAACTGTATCCGTTCGTTCTGGTGCGTAAGGCCAACAAGACGATGGTCTGCGTCCATCTCAACTGTCCGCACATCCAGCAGACCATCGGAACGCCGGAGTACAAACAGTACGTGAAGTACCTCCAGGGGTTCTTTCAGCGGCCCGAAACGCTTGAGTCCCTGCGAAAGAATCCTGCGCTTGCCGGAGATTATCCGGCCTACCTGCGGGAATTGAAGGAATTGTTCGTCCTCTCGATCTAAGCCATGCTCAAAGACCTTTCCGCGCTGCTGGCCCAAAAAGATCTTTTTACGGAATATCTCCGGCGCCGCCCGTGCGACCTTTCGGTGGCGGCATTCCCCAATGTCTACATCTGGGCGGATTTTTTTGATTTCGAATTCCGCCGCATCGAGGATGCGCTCGTCGTGCTGGCCCGGGATGAAATGGGCTGTTTTTGCTATCTGCCACCCCTGGGGTCCGACGTCAAAGAGTCGGTTATCGACGAATGCTTCCGGGTCATGGCCCTCGAGAACCGCTCCGCGGCCATGACCCGCATCGAGAACGTGAGCGAAGCGGACCTGCGGTTCTTCCCGAAAGAGAAGTTCATCTGGACGAAGAAATACGACGAGTACGGTTATGACCGGGAAGTCCTGTCTGTACTTTCCGGCAACGCCTATAAATCAAAACGTTCCGCCTGCAATCAGTTCGTTAAAACTTATCCGCACCAGTATCTTCCTTATGAACCGGTGATGCAGGAGCATTGCCTGCGGCTTTATTCGGCGTGGGCCGAGAACCGCCGGGAATTGTTCGAAGACGCGGTCTTTCAGCAGATGCTGGAGGACAGCCGGCGGGTCCTGGGGAGGGTGCTCGAAGATGGGTCTCAAGTGGGAATTGTGGGGCGGGTGGTGGAGGTCGAGGGGCAGATGGTGGCCTTTACCTTCGGATATCCGGTCAACGACGAGGTTTTCTGCGTGCTGTTCGAAGTGACGGACCTTAGCGTTAAGGGCGCGGCGGTCTTTATTTTCCGGGAATTCTGCCGGGACCCGGAAGTGTCCGGTTTTTGTTTCATCAACGCGATGGATGATTTCGGCATGGAGAACATCCGCGCGACGAAGGCGTCGTTCCGGCCGGTGAGGTTGTGGCCGGTCTATTCGGTGACGCGAAGGAAAAACTGATCTGGTTATCCGGATACCCGGGTATCCGGATATCCGGAAATTTGACAGAGGGGAAATAATTCGTGTTGGGAACGAAAGACATCAGGGATATCGAGTTCGTTGTGTTCGACGTGGAAACGACCGGTCTTGCCCCGGGGGCGGGCGACCGGGTGGTGGAGATCGCGGCCTTGAAGGTCCGCGGCCGGAAGGTCGTGGAGGAATTTCATTCGCTCATCGATCCCCAGCGTCCGCTCTCCACCGGAGCGTTCATGGTCAACGGTATCACTCCGCAGATGCTCGCGGGAGCCCCGAACGCTTCCCAGATCATGCCGCGGTTCCTGCAGTTCGTGCAAGGGTCGCATCTCATCGGGCACAATGTGCGCTTCGATCTGGGATTTGTCACCAACGAGTTCGGGCTCGTCGGCCTTGGCTGGGAGAAGGAAGCGTGGGCCATCGATACCGTGCAGATGGCGCGTTTGATATTGCCGGGGATGGGAAGCTATCGTCTCTGGTGGGTGGCGCGCAGCCTGGGGATCGAGGAAGAACAGCGGCACCGGGCCCTGGCGGATGTTTATCTCACCTGGCAGGTCTTCGCAAAATTGCTGGAGGTCGCCGAGCGCCGGGACCTTTCGGCCGCGGAGATCCTTTCGAAAAGTTCGCGGCGGGTCCTTCCCTCGGGGCCGCGGGCGGGCGCTTTCGGCGATCGCCGGGATGAACGGTCTTATGAGTGATCCCGTCCTTATCAAGACATTGGATTTCTTTGTCGAGGCTCCGGCGCTCTTAACCGCGGCGCGCCAGCGCTCCCCTGCGTTCCTGCTGGACAGCAGCCTGATGCATCCGCAGAAGGGCCGTTATTCTTTCGTCGGATTCGATCCGTTCTTTGTTTATCGCTCGAAGGGAAAGGATCCGTTCCCGGAATTGCGGTCGCGTTTCTTGAAGTTCCGGAGGGAAAGCAAGCGCTCGGCCGTTCCTTTTTGCGGCGGTATCGTGGGGTATGTTGCTTACGATGTCGGTTTTTCCCTGGAGAAGATACGGCTGCGTTCCGCGGATGATCTGAAGCTTCCGGATTGTCATTTTGGTTTTTACGACTCCGTGGTGATCGTGGACCAGCTGCGCCGAAAGGTTTACCTTGCAGCGAGCGGTCTTCCGGAAAAAGCTCCGCTGGCCCAACGCCGGCGGGCCCAGGATCGTCTGCAGAAAATGGCGCGCTGGGTCCGGGAGGCGCGCGATTTCTCAGTGTTCCCCCAGGGGCCGGGCCCCGGCCGGGGCCCGGCCCCCCAGAGGGGATTATCCTGGCAAAGCAATTTCACGCCGCAGACCTTTCAGTCCGCCGTCCGCAAGGCGAAGGAATATATCCGGCGGGGGGACATCTACCAGGTGAACCTCGCGCAACGTTTTGATATGGAAATGGAGAAGGCCGGGGGAAGAACCGATCCGATCGAGATCTACTTTGCTTTGCGCGCGCTTTCACCGTCGTGCTTCTCCGGTTACCTGGACTGCGGCGATTTTCAGCTCATCAGTTCTTCCCCCGAGCGTTTCTTGAAACTGCAGGGGGGGATCGTCGAAACCTCTCCCATGAAAGGAACCCGTCCGAGGGGGCGGTCCCAAACCCTCGACCGGCGCCTGCGGGAGGAATTGAGAAAAAGCCCCAAAGAGAAGGCGGAGCTTCTTATGATCACGGACCTCGAACGCAACGACCTGGGCCGGGTCTGTGATTTCGGTTCCATCGGTGTGCGTTCGATGCGTTCCGTGGAAAGCTACAAAACGGTTTACCAGGCGACTTCCACCGTGCAGGGCCGCCTGCGCGCCGATAAGGACGGTTTCGATCTTTTGAGCGCCTGCTTTCCGGGCGGGTCCGTTACCGGTTGCCCCAAGATCCGGGCGATGGAGGTCATCGAGGAACTGGAGCCGGTGCGGCGCGGTCCCTATACCGGTGCTTTCGGTTATATGGATTTCGGCGGTGATATGGACTTCAATGTCCTGATCCGCACGCTGGTCCTTAAGGGAAGGAAAGTGTACTTTCACGTCGGCAGCGGCATCGTCGCAGACTCTTCTCCCGCCGCGGAATATGCGGAGACCCTCATCAAGGCCAGGGCGATGCAGCAAAGTTTGCGCTCCGGCCGGTAAATCCGTCGGTACCATCGGTTCATTCATGAAAAAAATTATTCTTCTGGACGGACGATCGATCCCGGTGACGGATAAACTTCTTGAGTCGCTCGCGCCCGGTCGCCTGCGCGGCCGCGGCGTTTTCGAAACGATGCGCGCCCGCAACGGAACGATTTTCTATCTGGACGAACATTTGCGGCGGCTTTCCCGCGGTTTAAGAATTCTCCGGCTGCCTTGTCCCTGCCCCATTCGGGATTTTCGGGAGCAATTGGCAAGAGCGGTCGCGGCTCGCCCGCTGCGCAACGCCAGGCTTCGTTTAACGGTATGGCGAAGCGGCGGCGGGACCCATTGGGCGATCGTTGTCGTTGAATCGCGTTCGTTGCCGGCGAAGAAATATCAGCAAGGTTTCGCGGCCCAACTGGTTTCCTTCCGGCGGAAGCTGAATGGTGATCGCCCCTATGTGAAATCGCTGCAGTACCAAGCGTATCTTCGGGCTTATGAGCGGGCGCTTCGGCGCGGTTTTGATGAGGCCCTGTTGATTAGCGGCAAAGGGACCTTGCTGGAAGGCAGCCGCAGCAATGTTTTTTTCTTCCGTAAAGGGGTGCTTTTTACGCCCGCGCTCCGCTGCGGGTGCCTGCGGGGCGTGACCCGGCAGGCGGTCATTCGGCTGGCCCGCGCCAGAGGCTGGAAGGTGCGGGAGGCCGAGGTCGATTCGGGGCAGATTCTGCAGGCCGAGGAGGCGTTCCTGACCAATGCGGTCCGGGGACTGATGCCGCTCACCCGGATCGATGACCGAATGATCTCCCGCGGCCGGATGGGGCCTCTGACAAGATCGCTCATCAAGGATTATCGCCGAATCGAGCAACGGCAGGTCGTTCGCTGGCCTTGATTTTGGAACTTTTTGTCTCAAAAACCCCAGTTTTTATTTGCTCTTTATTTTTATTCTTACTATAATGAAAGCCATCTATGGCCCGTCCGTCCTCCCATCCTGTGCCTAAAGCATATCTTTCCATATTATCCATATTAGTCCTTAATCTTGGCGCGACTTTGGCCTTCGCCGCAGGGGAAAATTCCGGTGTTGCCTGGAAAAAATCCATACAGGAGGTCAAGGACACCACCACCAAGGTCGTCGAAGAGAACCGTAAACTGCAGCAAGAGTATGACGCGCTGCAGCAGGATGTCGCCGGCATCCAGGACGAGATCCGCCGCTATCAGACGGACAACAAGCAAAAGGAATCGGAAGTCGCGGAGATGAAGAAGTTCGTGGCCGACAAGAAACAGGAGGCTTCCGGTCTGCAGGGCGACCTGGAGACCCTCCGGCGCGACATCGAAGCGATCAACGCGGAGAATGCTTCCCTCAAGGAGGAATTATCTCAACTCGATGAGATCCAAAAGCTTTGGAAACTGAAAGTTTCGGACCTGGAAGTACAGAAGAGCCTTTCGAATCTGGACGCCAAGATGGAAGAATCGCTCTTGACCAACAATAAGATGGTGGCCCAGGAGCTGGGACCGCTGAAGAAAGCGTGGGAGGAGAGCCAGTCCCAAGAAGCGGACCTCAAGAAAAAATTGGGAGAGGCCATGGCCCGCGAGGGCGAACTGCAGGCGCAGCTGGAAACCTTGCGCGTCCAAAATGACGATCTGGACAAAGAAGCCGCCGAGCGCAAACAGGACGCTGAGTGGCAGAAACACCGCAACGAACAGTTGCAGCAAGAGTATGCGGATCAGGAGAGATCCGCCGATCAGGAATATGCCCAGAAATTGAAAGAAAAAGCGGCCCTGCAGAAGGATATCGAGGGTCTGGAGCGCCAGGCGGACGAACTTAAATCTTCCGTCGACGGTTACGAGAAACTGCAGAAGAAGAAGCGCGCGCTCATCGATGAGATCATCGGGCTTGACCAGGCCAATCAGGACCTGCGCGGCCAGATCCAGGACCTGAAGGACGAGATCTCGATGCTCAGAAAGGAAGCTGAGGCCACCCAGACGCGCATGCGTTCCCAGATCGCGCCGGCACCCTCTCAAGACGAATCCGTTTCCGCCGTGCAGAAGCCGGCGCAACCCAACCCCAAGATTTCCGATCAGCCCGCCGTCTCTTCCCCCAAGGATCCAACGGATAAGAAATAGGCTTTTGATCCTGGGGCATTTCCCGGATCACCGGGCTCCTGCACGGCCCTTGGCCGCAAAGGTTGATTTCCAGAGGCGAATGTTATAAAATTGAAGCTCGCTACCGACCCGGCGCAGGCCGCGGCAGACACATTAAGGAGAGGACCTCATGGACGAAATCCTGGAAATCCTGGCCAAGGACGCGCGGATCTCCGCGGAAGAGATCGCTAAACTGACCGGCAAGCGCGCGGCCCAGGTCAAAAAGACCATCAAGCATTACGAAGACAACGGCACGATCGTTCAATATAAGACGGTCATCAATCACGACCTGGCCAAGGAAACCAATTCGTTCGTGCGCGCTCTCATCGAAGTGAGCATCACCCCGCAGAAGGACGTCGGGTTCGATTACGTCGCCGAGCGGATCTACAGTTTCCCGGAAGTGGTCAGCTGCTATTTGGTTTCCGGAACGTACGATCTGCTCTTGATGGTGGAGGGGGATAACATCCAGACGGTCTCCAATTTCGTCGCCTCCAAGCTTTCACCGATGGAGAACGTGAAAGGTACCACGACGCATTTCATGCTGAAAAAATATAAAGAAGACGGCCAGATGCTCAAGAAGGCCAATAACCGCAAAAGATTGAATATTTCTTATTAAGGAACTTAGCGGCACCAATTTTCCAAAGAGTTCTTTAGCGGAAATTGGTGCCGTCCTGTTTGTCCCGGACGATCTGATCGAGTATCCAAGACGCCATCGCCCGGGTGGACTGGATGCGTTGTTTACGATGCGGGGCTTAGCAAGGAGGGCACTCATGTTCGAGAACAAAAAAGGTCAGAGCACCCTGGAGTACATCATTCTTATTGCGGCGGTCATCGCCTGTGTCTTTGTCTTCATGGGGCCGATGGGGATCTTCCGGTCCAGGCTGAACGAGTCCTATGAAGCCGCGACGAACAGCATGACCCAGGCCGCGGATCTTACGAAGACGATGCGGGTCTATTAATTCTGCCTTCTGTCTTGCGGCGACCCGGCAGGACCAAAGCGGGAAAGCAGCGAAACATTTACGCAATCAAGAAAGAGCCATGAAAGTTTCTAAAAAAGTCCAAGAACTCGCGCCCTCGGGCATCCGCGCATTTTTCGATCTCGTGCTGGGAATGCCGGACGTGATCTCTCTGGGGGTCGGTGAGCCGGATTTCGTCACCCCCTGGCACATCCGGGAGAAGGCCATCTATTCCCTGGAAAAAGGGTATACGTCGTACACCTCTAACAAGGGCATGCCCGAGCTGCGCAAGGCGATCGCGCACTTCCTGGAAAAACGTTACGGACTTTCTTATGACCCGGAAGAAGAGATCCTCATTACGGTAGGAGTTTCCGAGGCGTTGGACCTGGCCTTCCGGGCCATCCTCGATCCGGGGGACAAAATTTTGATCCCGGAACCTTCCTATGTGTCGTATGGGCCGGTGGTGGACCTCGCCGGCGGCAAGCCCGTGTATCTGAAGACGCACGTGGACAATGGTTTTAAGATCGCGCCCCGCCAGCTTGCGGAGACCGCCCGCAAGGGGGCGCTGGGCCTGCTTTTGAACTATCCGGCCAACCCGACGGGGGCTTCCTATACCAAATCCGAACTTCAGGAACTGGCGAACGTGTGCGTCAAGAATGACCTTATGGTCGTCAGCGATGAGATCTATGACGAACTGACGTATGATTTCGATCACACGCCATTAGCGACCCTCAAAGGCATGAAGAACCGCGTTGTCTATTTGAACGGCTTCTCCAAGGCCTATGCGATGACGGGTTTTCGTCTGGGCTGGGCCTGCGGCCCAGCAGCGGTGATCGCGGCCATGACGAAGATCCATCAGTACACGATGCTGTGCGCTTCCATCACCGGTCAGATGGCCGCCTTGGAGGCGCTCAAGAGCGGCTTTAAGGACGTTGTCGAGATGAAACGCGAATATATGCGACGGCGGCGGTTCATGGTGGAGTCGCTCAACGAACTGGGGATGACCTGCCACAATCCCGAAGGGGCGTTCTATGTTTTTCCTTCGATCCAATCCACCGGTCTATCCTCTTTGGACTTCGCCAAAAAGCTCTTGCAGAAACAGCGCGTCGCGCTCGTCCCGGGGGTCGCTTTCGGCCCTTCCGCGGAGGGATTCGTGCGCATGTCGTATGCTTCCGCCTACGAGAACCTGAAAGAGGCGATCGTCCGGATAAAAAATTTCTTAAAGGACACTTGAGATTCCCATCCCCTGAGCTAAAATAGAAATTGAATGCGCCAGTCGGTGTTCGGCCATAGTTTCATGGTGAAGTCCCGCGTAGCAGGGATCAGGCAGAGCCGGTTCAAACCATTCAACAAGGGGGTGGACACCATGACGAACAAGAAGAAGCTCGACAGGGACGCGGATTTCGAAATTCAGTTCTACGAAGGGATTCTGCAGCACGCCCCGGATTTCATCGAAGCGCTCATCGCGCTGGGCGATTTGTACACCCGCAAAGGGTGGTATAGCAAGGGGCTCGATCTCGACCGCAAACTGTCCTCACTGCGGCCCGAGGACCCTTTCATCCTTTACAACCTTGCCTGCAGTTATTCCCTGGTCAACGATGTTTCCCGCTCCCTGGCCAGCATCAAGTTCGCCATTCGCTTGGGCTATGATCATCTGGACTATCTCGAGAAGGACCCGGATTTGGTCAACCTCCGGCAGGATCAGCGGTTCAAGGACTTCTTCGCCCGTTTGCGGAAAAAACGGGATCTGCAAACGAAGTAGACCATTAGCGGTTTTTAAGGAAAGATCTTAGGAAGGGGGGACGGCCCCTGCGATCGCAGGGGCCGTCCCCCCTTCCCTTTTTACGCTGTTTCTAAAGGAAATACTTGATTGATAAGGCAAAGGTCAATATGATGTTAGGCGTATTTTCAAGGGAAGAAAGGCCGCCGGAGGTCCATTGACGAAATATCCTCTTAAATTAGTATTTATTTTAAGCCTAACCTTATTTCTTAGTAGGGCCGCCCGGGCAGAAGACTTTCCCCGCTACACCATCGATGCCCGCATCGATCTTCCGGCCAAGACCATCACCGCATCCCAGACCGTTCAGTTCACGAATACTTCTTCGAAGGACATCCGGGAAGTTTATTTCCGCGTCTATCCCAACCGGCATTACACCATCAAAGAGAAGAAGTTCATGCAGCGTTATGCGGCCTTCTTCAAGGTGAACCCGTTTCCGAACGGGTTTCCCGCGCCGAAGATGGATGTGGCCTCGGTTCTCGCCGATGGGGCGGCGGCCGGGGCTTCCATCGAGGGGGAAGATCAGACCGTTCTTAAGGTTTCTCTGCCCAAGCCGTTGGCCGCGGGCGAAAGCGTTGCGATCAAAATGGATTTTTCCATTGGGATCCCGCACGCTTACGGGCGTTTCGGCTGGCATGAGAACGTGGTCGCGCTCGCCCGCTGGTATCCGATCCTTTCCGTCCTGGATGACGCCGGCTGGCACAACGAGCCGTTCTATCCCTTTCACCGGCCGTTCTATTCGCAGTCGGCGCACTATGAGGTGAATCTGAACGTTCCCCGGGAGGCGGTGGTCATCCATACCGGGGAATTGCGAACGGAGAAGGCCGGCGAGGCGGGTCGCAAGGTTCTGGCCATCGCCACTTCCGAGCCCGTGCGGGAATTTGCGCTCGCCATGAGCCCGGATTATAAGCTGAAAGAGTCCGAATGGGAGGGGATCAAGGTCCGGGCCTACTATCTGCCCGGCGACGATTTTTATGGCCAGCTGGCGCTCGAAGACGCGCAGGGGTTGATGGCCTATTACACAAAACTTTTTGGCCCTTACCCGTACAGGGAATTCAGCATCGCCCCGGTGTATCTGGGGTATGGCGGAGAGCAGATGCCCAACCTCATCTTCATCGATACCAGGGTGTTCCGCCTGCCCAAGCCGCTCGTGCGCTATTTCGATTTCATGATCTCCCATGAGACCGGGCACCAGTGGTTCTACAATCTGGTGGGCGTCGATGAGTTCAGCGAGATGTGGCTTGAGGAAGGCGTCAATTCGTATTTCCTTTTGGAATATCTTGAAAGCAAATACGGCAAGGACGCTCCCGTCGTCGAAGTGCCCCACCGTCTCGGTGGGCTCATGCCGAACTTTTCCTTTCGGGGGGCGCGCGATACGCGCTATCGGATGATCGCCCGCACAAGATTCGACCATCCCGTGACCGGAAAGCTTTCGAGTTTTCAGGAACCCAGCAGTATTTTTTCCTTAACCTATGGCAAGGGCGCGGGGGTCGTCTCCATGTTGCGGTATCTTGTCGGCGATGAGGCCTTCGAGCGGATCTTTCGGACGCTCTTTGTGGAATATAAGTTCAAGAATTTGAGCCGGGAAGAGTTCGTCGCGCTGTGCGAAAGAGAAAGCAAGCTGGACCTCGATTGGTTCTTTGATGAATGGCTGACGACCAAGAAGGTCTGTGATTTCGCGGTGAAGGGCGTTGCCGGCAATGAGATCGTTCTGGAGAACAAGGGGGAGATCGAGATGCCCCGCCAGATGCGGGTCAGCTTCGCGCATACCCCCGAGAAGATCATGAAGGTGGAGCGCTGGGACCGCAAGATCGAAGAGGTCGCGCTCGACACGAGCGATCGGATCACCGGGGTCGAGCTCGACCCGGGGCATGAGCTGCTCGACATCGACCGCACCAACAACGTCTGGCCGCGGCGCATCCGGCCCAAATTCGTTCCGCTGTACTTCGGCGTTTACGACATTCCGGTCTTTCTGCCGGATGATTCCTACAACTGGGTGACCGGTCCGGAGATCGGCAGCGGCGGTATCGGCCTCAAGACCTCCTTGCAGAAACCTTATGACTGGAACGTTTACGCGGCTTCCGATTACGAGTTCGGGGAAAGTCTCAGCCACTCGCGTCTCGGCGCCATCCGCAAGAACCTGTTCCACTCGTTCACCTCGGCTGGGGTGGAGGTCTTCAACACCCAGGATTACGACAGCGGAGAACAGGACCTGGCCGGTGGAAAGATCTTTCTGCGCACCGAACTCTGGCCGGCGCCGTACGGCATCGGGGACATCAATGACCATGTGACCTTGTATCTGCTGCGCAACCGTTCTTTATCGGGAGAACTGACGGGAGAGGGGCTCGAGGATTCCCGCAACCTTTCCTACCTTGAGAAGAACGAGGCCATCGTGGGAACCACGCTCCATTTCGGCCGCTCGGGTCCTTATCCGGACCCGCTGCAAGGGTACGAACTGGATACGACCGTGGAAAGTTCCCAGCACATGCTGGGGGCCACCCAATTTTTTTACCGCTCTTCTCTGGACGGAAGCGTTTATCAACCGGTGACGACCCACACGAGGATCGCGTGGCGCCTGAAATACGGCTGGGGTTTTCCCGATGACAAGAATCTTTACGAATTGGGCGGTCCCGACGGATTGCGCGGCTTCGACCGCAAATCGGTGCGCGGCGCCAACGCCCTTTTGGGGAGCGTCGAATACCGTTTTCCTTTCAAGGAAGATCTCAAATGGAGCGCCTTCGACCACTGGCTGGGCCTGGAATCCGTTGGCGGTGTCGTCTTCTTCGACGGCGGGCGGGCCTGGTACGATGATTTTTCCGATCCCGATTTCAGCAAGGATGCGGGTGCGGGACTTCGCTTGACCGTGAACTTCGGTTCGTTCCTGGAAAAAGCGGTCCTGCGCATGGACGTGGCGCAGGCGCTCGACCGGCCGAAAGAAGAAACGCATTTTTGGGTCGGGTTGAATCAGGCGTTTTAAACGGTGTTAAGTGAAAGGTGTCAAGTGTTAAGGTCCACGGCAAAACTTGCCATACGACACTTAACACTTAACACTTAACACTCTACACTCTACACTTGATACTATGAAGACCCATCGCGTAGAACTCTGGTGCAAAGTCTTGATGATAGTGTTATTGTTCTCGTGCACCAGTTATGCCCAAGAGTCCGCCCTTCGCGTTGAGATAAAATCCGAACAGAGGTCTGTAAAGACCGGCGAATCATTTGAAGTGACTACCCAAATTGTCAATATTTCTCAGAAAGATCAACATTTACAGATATGGGCATGCTCTTATTCAGATAACTGGGTGACCGATAATCCATACGTTCATTTGAACGGGGAACCCTGTAATAAGAATTTTATCGGAAATGTGGTATTAAAGCGCGGCGAAGTTTATGAAAACAGATTATCGTTAAATATTACGGTTTCGGCCGAGGAAATTCTCGTTGAGGAAGTTACCTTCAAATTGGGGTTTAAGCTTTTTGATAAGACCGCCAAGGATGAAGTCATCTCGGATGTGTCGGCCGTTATTTGGAGTAATCCAATGAGTATGAAAATAAAGGAAAATTTATTCCAAACGAAGTGAAGGGCGCCATGAAGCATTATCGTGAAGAGCTCTGGTTCAACACGCCCACGCGGCGGGCGTTCATCAATATCACCGATCCGGTCCAAGCCGCGGTCGAGAAGAGCGGCGTGAAGGAAGGGTTCGTCCTGGTCAACGCCATGCACATTTCGGCGAGCGTCTTCATCAATGACGACGAATCGGGGTTGCATCACGATTACGCGGTGTGGCTCGAGAAGCTCGCGCCGCACGAACCGGTCTCGCAATACCGCCACAACGACACCGGCGAGGACAACGCCGACGCCCACCTCAAGCGTCAGGTCATGGGGCGGGAGGTGGTGGTGGCGATCACGAAGGGCAAACTCGACTTCGGGCCGTGGGAACAGATCTTTTACGGTGAATTCGATGGTCGCCGCCGCAAGCGGGTGTTGGTGAAGGTCATCGGAGAGTGAAATTGAAGGGTGTCCCAGCGACCCGGTTCCCCAGCGTCCCAGAAAATGCTTTAACTGGGTCCCTGGGTGGCTGGGTGCTGGGTCACCCATACTTTAAGGAATTACCGTGAGTTTACTCGTCCTCGGAACCGTCGCGCTCGATAACGTCAAGACCCCTAATGGCGCGCGCCGCGATCTGCTGGGCGGTTCCGCGACCCATTTTGCGATGAGCGCGCGGCTCTTTACGCAAGTGAACCTTGTGGCCGTCATCGGCAGGGATTTTCCGCGCAAGCACATTCATCTGCTTAAGGCCAAAGGCGTCAACCTCGCCTCCCTGCGGCTCGGGGAAGGCAAAAGTTTTCGTTGGGAAGGGGAATACAAGAAAGAAGATCTTAATGCCGCCCTGACGTTGGCGACGGAGTTGGGCGTGCTTGTCGGTTTCATTCCCGAGGTGGCGGCGCACCAGAGGATGATCCCCAATGTTTTCCTTGCGAACATCGACCCCGATATCCAATGGGGACTGCTTGAGAAGATGCGGAAACCCCGCCTCGTGGGGCTGGACAGTATGAACCTGTGGATCAACCATAAGAAGGGGTCGCTGCTGCGTCTGATGAAGCGGGTCGATCTCTTCGTCGCCAATGACGGCGAGGCACGGATGCTGACCGGAGAGCATAATCTTATCCGGGCCGCGTTCGCCATCCGTCGGTTGGGGCCCAAGCTCGTGGTCATCAAGAAAGGTGAGCACGGTGTTTTCTTTCTGAGCGACCGCTGCCGCTTCGCGTTTCCCGCCTATCCGGTCGAGGAAGTGGTCGACCCGACGGGAGCGGGGGACACGTTCGCCGGGGGCCTTATGGGGTACTTGAGCAGCGTGGGGACCTTGAACGAAAAGAGCCTCAAGAAGGCGGTATTGTACGGCACGACGATGGCGTCCTTCAACGTCCAGGGGTTCGGCCTGGAAAAGACCTCACGCCTGACCCGGCCCGTCGTTGAGAAAAGGATGCGGGAACTGATGGAATTCATTTCGATCTAACTTTGCCATGACCTCGAACAGCTTCCAGATCAGGCTTAAGCAGACCGCGGAACTCATCCGCAAGAGCCGCACGATCATCCTGGCCTGCCATATGAATCCCGATGGGGATTCGATCGGCTCGCTCCTGGCCTTGGGACAAGGTCTCAGACGTCTGCGCAAATCCGTGACCCTGCTGTGCCCCGACCCGGTCCCGCAACGATATCTTTCCCTGCCCGGCGCCAGAAGCATCCGGCAGACCTATGATGGGAAAGCGGACCTGGCGATCAGCGTCGATTGCGGCAGCATCGTCCAATTGTCCCAGCTGGAACATGCGTTCGAGAAGTCCGACCGGATCGTCGAGATCGACCACCATCTGTATCGGACCCGGTTCGGCGATATCCAGCTGGTCGATCATCGCGTCTGCTCGGTGGGCGAGATCATCTATCGGCTTCTGCAAGTGCTCGGCATCAAGCTTGACAAACGCATCGGCGAGTGCCTGATGATCTCGACGCTCGTGGAAACCTCTTCGTTCAGCCGGCAGGACATCAAGACGGCCACGTTCGATTTTTGCTCCTGCCTCATGCAGCTGGGGATCGATTTTCAGAAGGTCTCCGAGCGTTATTACTGGCGCCGGAAGTTGGCGTCGGTGCGGCTTTCGGGTCTGTGCTTCACGCGTATCGTTTCGCGCGCCAACCAGCAGCTCGTGTGGTCCATCATCACCCAGGAGGATTTCAAGCGTTTCAAAGGAGATCAGCCGGACGTGGACAGTGTTGCCGATGAAATGCTCATGATCGAGAACGTCCAGGTGGTGATCCTGTTCCGCGAGCTCGAGGACAACCGGCTGCGGGTCTCCCTGCGTTCCAAGGGGAAGATCAACATCGGTTATCTTGCCAGTCTCTATGGCGGCGGGGGCCACCGGGACGTGGCCGGCTGCCGCATCCACAATAATGAGAAAATGATCGAGAAGTTCATCGGTCAGGCCTGCCAGCTGATCTATAAGAACAAGAAATTCCGCGACTGACATGTCCAATGAAATCATCAAGACCGTGGGCCTGGTGGCGGCGGTGGCGTTGCCTCTCTGGAACATTCCGCTGATCCTCAAGGTCATCAAGCGAAGATCGTCGCGCGACTTCAGTCTCGCGTGGGTGCTGGGTGTCTGGGTCTGCATTATCCTCATGTTCCCTTCCGGATTGATGTCCGAGGACATCGTCTGGCGCACGTTCAACATCGTGAACCTCGTGCTTTTCACTTCGGTGGTGATCACCGTTCTCAAATACCGCAACGGAATTTAATCCCATGCCGGAAACCAACGACCCCCCCCAGATCCGCAGCGGCATGGTATCCATCATCGGGCGTCCGAACGTGGGCAAGTCGACGCTCCTTAATGCCATCGTGGGAGAGAAGGTCGCCATTGTTTCAAAAGTTCCCCAGACCACCCGCACCCAGATCCGCGGCATTTATACCGATGAGCGGGGTCAGATCGTTTTCATCGACACGCCGGGGCTCTGGAAGGGCAAGGACCGTCTGGACCGGCTCCTCAATGAAGCTTCCGAGAGCGTCTTCGGCGACGTCGATGCCGTGATCCATCTGGTGGACACGAGCGAACCCATCGGCCTGGAAGAGGAGCGGATCACTCAGAAATTGGCGGCCAGCAAGGTGCCGGTCGTGCTGGGCCTCAATAAGGTCGACCTGAAAGGGAAATTCATCCCGCAGTATATCGCTTTGTGGGAAAAGGTCCTCGGCAAACCCATCCAGGAGGCGAACCGGCCCGTGCTGCTGCCGCTCTCGGGGAAAAAGGGGACCAACGTCAAGGAATTGTTAAAGGTCCTTTTTGAAGTCCTGCCACCGGGGGACCTGCTTTATCCCGAAGATGCGGTCACCGATACGCCGCGGAAGCTCGCCATGGCGGACATCATCCGTGAGAAGCTGCTTGCGGTCCTGCGTGAAGAAGTTCCCCACTCCATTGCCGTCGTCATCGAGAAGACGGAGCCCCGCAAGAACAAGCTTTTTTTTATCCAGGCCCTGATCCTGGTCGAGCGCGAAACGCAGAAGGAGATCGTGATCGGCAAGAAAGGGCAGGTGCTCAAGATCGCGGGGACCCAGGCCCGCAAAGAGCTCGAGGAGCTTTTGGACGCGCGCGTTTTTCTCGAGATGCACGTCAAGTGCGAAAAGAACTGGCGTGATGACCCGGAACGCCTGCGCGAGCTCGGCTACGAACTGGGATAGGATTGAACGATGTCTCCCGCCAGAGAAGTCTATACCGCCGCTG
This sequence comes from Candidatus Omnitrophota bacterium, assembly GCA_023247755.1. Classification (GTDB taxonomy): domain Bacteria; phylum Omnitrophota; class Gorgyraeia; order Zapsychrales; family JAHFFX01; genus JAHFFX01. The sequence continues at coordinate 20,125 of JAHFFX010000012.1, forward strand.
GGATCCAGAAAATTGACCGCTGGGCGATAGAGAAGATCGGTATTCCGTCGCTGGTGCTGATGGACCGCGCCGGAGAGGCGGTGGCGCGGGAGGTCTTGAAGATCTTTCCGCACCGACGAAAGGTTCTGGTCGTCTGCGGGAACGGCAACAATGGAGGGGACGGGTTTGTCGCGGCCCGGTATTTATATCAATCGGGGATCGATGTCAGAGTGGTTGTGACGGGTGGAGCGAAGGATCTCAAAACAGATTCAAAAGTTTATTATTCCTTAATAAAGAAATTGAGAATACCTGTTCAGATGACCGTAGGGAACGACCAACGGTTCTTGCGGGCGCTGGCAGAATCTTCCATCGTAGTGGACGCGCTTTTCGGCGTCGGGTTGAATCGTCGCGTGCGCTCCCCGTACCGGGAGATCATTGACGGCGTCAATGATTCCGGCAAAAAGGTTCTCGCCGTCGATGTGCCTTCGGGGCTGGATGCAACGACGGGGGAAGTCCTGGGTGCCTGCGTCCGGGCGGATGCGACGGTCACGTTCACCGCCGCCAAGACGGGATTTTTCTTGAGGGAGGGCCCACGGATGACCGGCCGGCTCGTTGTGCGCGACATTGGTATCCCGCTACCATTGAGAAAACACTGAACTATGAGGAAGGCATCGACGAAATCCCGGGAATTTCCCATCGATCAGGTCGTCCGGATCCTGCGGCGGGCCACCCGCGCGCTTCCCGATCCGTCCGTGACCATGGTGGGCAAGAAATGGAAGAGCCCGTTCCTGGTCCTGATCTCCTGTATCCTCAGCTTGCGCACCAAGGACGAGACGACGCTGCCGGCTTCCCAGAGACTTTTTGCCCTGGCGGATAATCCGCGGGACATGCTCGGCCTCAGCGCCGCCCAGATCGAGAAAGCGGTCTATCCCGTCGGATTTTACCGGACCAAGGCCCGCAACATCCTTGGCATCTGCCGGGACCTTATCGAAAAGTTCGATGGCCAGGTCCCGGACGATATCGATACTCTCCTGACGCTTAAAGGCGTGGGACGCAAGACCGCCAACCTTGTCATGACGGAAGGTTTCGGGAAGCTCGGGGTTTGCGTCGACACGCACGTGCACCGGATCTCCAACCGGTTCGGTTATGTGCGGACGAAGACCCCGGAAGAAACGGAGAACGCTTTAAGGAATAAGTTGCCGAAGCGCTTCTGGATAGAGTATAATTCGCTCTTGGTGATGTGGGGTCAGAATGTCTGCAAGCCGGTCTCGCCGCTGTGCTCGGGCTGCCCGCTCGACGGGTTGTGCCGCAGGGTTGGGGTTTTGACGAGCCGGTGATAATAGTGTCAAGTGTTAAGTGTCAAGAGAACGGCCCGTAGCTCGAGGAATAGTCCAATTGCCTTCACACTTAACACTCTACACTTGACACTCTAAAGGACTGACGAATGTTACGCAAATACCAGATCAGCGAAGGCAAACTCGTTGAGAACAGCGAGAAGGACGCCGCCGTTCTCATGTACATCAATCCGGATGATGTCGAGCGGCGTTATCTCATCGATGCCCTGCAGCTTGACGAACACACCCTCAATTCGGCGCTCGATCCCGATGAGGTGGGCCGCGTTGAATTCGAAAGCGCCCACACGGCCGTTATCATCAAGCGGCCCAAGCGGTATTCTTCCGAAGACAACTTTCTGCTCAAGATCTCCTCGGTCGGGTTGTTCCTTTTTGCGGACAAGCTCGTCATCGTCATGCAGGAGGACGCGGTGCTTTTCGACGGCAAGCATTTTCAGCGTCTGCGTTCCCTGACGGACGTGCTGCTCAAGATCGTCCACCGCTGCATCATCCATTTTGAACAGCATTTGCATGTCATCCAACAGATCTCCGATGAGCTCGAGCGGGAGATCAATAAGGCCATGGCCAACAAGGACCTTCTGCACATGTTCAACCTGGAGAAGAGTCTCGTGTATTATCTCAAGGCCATCAGTTCCAATGGCAAAGTGATCGACCGGCTCAAGACCAATACAACGAAATTCTCGTTCTCCACGGAGGACAATGAATTCCTGGAGGACGTCATTATCGAGAACAGCCAATGCTTCGAAGAGGCCAACACCTATTCCCAGGTCCTTTCCAGCATGATGGACGCCTGGGTCTCGATCGTCAGTAATAACCTCAACATCCTCATCAAGGACCTTACCATCGTCATGATCTGCATTATGGTGCCCACCCTGATCATCAGCATTTTTTCCATGAATGTTCAGCTGCCTTTCCCGCACGAAGGGACCCTGGTGCCCTTCTGGATTATTTTGGCGCTGGCGATCTTGTCGATTATCATCGTGATCGCCGTTTACAAGAACCGAAAACGCTGATCCGTCGTCAAAACCAATCACAATCCTATGAACCAGGGCACCGATCGGACATCGCTGAGCCATATTTCTTTCCAAATGAATCCCTTTGAAGCAGAACATTTTAAAATTCCTTTTGAAAATCTTGACATACACGATAAGGTGTGTTAAAAATTAAACGTAAATTGGAATGAAACAAGAAAATCGGTTCCATGAAGAACATCATCAACGGTCGCGCGACCAAAAAAGCATAAAGGGGATTTAGAAAATTGGTATAATCTGAAGGAAGTCAGGCAGGGACCCATCTGGCAGCAACGGGGTTCCTATTTTTTTTGAAAAAATCTGAATAAAATTTTGGACAAATGAAGAAAATCATAGGACTGACATACGATCTGAAGGGCGACGTGACCGCCGGGGAGAACGATCCGGCCGACCTCAATGCAGAACTCGACAAGCCGGCCACCATCGATTCGATCGCGGGGGCCTTCGAGAGCGCCGGGCATACCGTCAAGCGGATCGGCCACGTCTGGAACCTGCTCGCGCAATGGGATGACCTCGACGTTGATATCGTTTTCAACATCTGCGAGGGGCATGCCGGCCGCAACCGCGAATCCCAGGTGCCGCTGCTGCTTGAGATGAAAGGGATCCCTTACGTCGGTTCCGACGCCTTGACGCTGGGGATCACGCTCGATAAGATCGTGGCCAAGAAATGTTTCATCGCCGACGGAATTCCCACGCCCCGTTATTTCGAGGCCGCAAGCTCGGAGAACCTTAAGAAACTGGCGAAAGGGCTCAAATTTCCGCTCATCGTAAAGCCGCATCACGAGGGGTCGTCCAAGGGGTTGAGCCGGAAATCCCGGGTCACGAGCCTCAAGGAGCTCAAAGAGCAGATCGATCTCATCAACAAGGTTTATAAACAAAAGGCCCTGGTGGAGGAATTCATCAGCGGCACCGAGTTCACGGTCGGGGTGATCGGCAACGGGAAGCCCGTGGCGTTGCCCGTCGTGCAGATCGCCATCGAAGGCAAGACGAAACTGGGCGATGACTTCTACACGTTCACCCGGCTTTCCCAGCAGGCGCATATGATCGAATACCCCTGCCCGGCCAAGATCTCCGCAAAACTCACCCGGCAATTGCAGACGATCGCGGTTGCGGCGTATCAGAGCGTGGGGTGCCTTGACTTCGGCCGCGTGGACTTCCGGGTCGATGCCAAGGGACGTCCTTACGTCCTCGAGATCAATCCGCTGCCGTGCCTTTCACAAGAGGACACCTTCAATTTCATGGCGCAGGCCATGGGGATCTCGTATAACGACATTATCAATCGTATCATCAATGAAGCGTTCAAGCGTTACGGTATGGATAGATCGGTTGCCAAAAAAAGAGGTTCGATCCCGCCTCGCGCGGAAGCGGTCGCCGCCCGCTGAAAAAGAGGCCATGAAGGAGGGCAAGCACAAATGAACCAGACTGAGACCGAGGTCAAAGAAGCGCAGGTCGACGCCGCAACGGGAACATCCGCGCAGCCGAACGTCAAGCTCACTCCTAAAGAGAACCGCGTCATCAATTTTTTCCAGGACGCCACACCCCTGGACTGGGAAGACTGGCGCTGGCAGATGCGTAACCGCATCCGGACCAAAGAAGTTCTTTCCAAGATCGTGAACTTGACACCCGAGGAGGAGCAGGGCGTGGATAGCTGCAAGGACAAGCTCACGATGTCGATCCCGCCGTATTGGGCGAGCCTCATGGATCCGGAAGATCCGGCCTGTCCCATTCGTCTGCAGACCATTCCCCAGGTCCATGAATTTCAGACCGCGCCGGAAGAACTGGCTGATCCCTGCGGCGAGGACAAGAACATGCCGGTGCACGGGCTCGTGCACCGCTACCCGGACCGCGTGCTTTTTCTGGTCAACGAAATGTGCGCGATGTATTGCCGCTACTGCACGCGCTCGCGGATGGTCGGCGACGGCAACCGTACGTTGCGGCCTTCCACCTATGAAGCAGCCTATGACTACATTCGTTCCAACAAAAAGATCCGCGACGTATTGATCTCCGGCGGGGACCCGCTTACGCTCGGCGATAACATGCTCGAGAGCATCATCAAGAACATCCGTTCCATCCCGCACGTGGAGTTCGTCCGCATCGGCAGCCGCGTGCCGGTCACGCTGCCGCAGCGCGTCACGACGGACCTGGTGAACATCCTCAAGAGATATGGCCCCATCTGGATGAGCCTGCATTTCAATCACCCCAAGGAAGTCACCAAGCGGGTCAAGTTCGCCTGCGACCTTTTGGCCGACAACGGTATCGTCATGGGCAGCCAGACGGTGCTTTTGAAAGGCGTCAACGACAAGCCGGCCACGATGAAGAAACTTTTCCATGAACTTCTGAAGATTCGGGTGAGGCCCTATTATATTTACCAGTGCGACCCGATCCTGGGCTCCAAGCATTTCCGTACGTCCGTGGCCACCGGGATCAATATTATAGAGAAACTGCGGGGCCACACGACCGGCTACGCGGTTCCCACCTATGTCATCGATGGTCCCGGCGGCGGCGGAAAGATCCCCGTCACGCCCGATTATATCCAGTCCTATGAGGACGGGGTGATGACGCTGCGCAATTACGCGGGGCAGACGTACAAGTACATCGATCCGGTCTGATCACCGTGAAATAATTTTGCGATCCCAGGGAACCCCCGGTGCCCGCCTACGGCGGGCACCGGGGGTTCCCTGTTTTTTCCCGGCCCATTTTGCCTCATTGACGTTCCCAGGACTTTCTGTTATCATACGTGCCCTATTGTGGAGAAGGGGTGTATCGTGAAGAAGATCGAAGCGATCGTTCGCAAGGAAAAATTTCAGGAGGTCTATGACATCCTGGCCGATTCGGGCATCGGCGGCATGACGGTCACTCCCGCGCAAGGGTTCGGCCATCACCGTAATGGTCTCAAGGACAAAATGAAGATCGAGATCTATGCCGACGAGTTCCAGGTCGATAAGGTCCTGGAAATGATCCGCAAGGTCGCCCGTACCGGTGCCACCGGCGACGGCAAGATCGCGGTCCTGCCGCTCGATAATATCATCCGCATCCGCACTGGCGAAGACGGGGCCAGCGCCATTTAGCAAAAAATAAAAGGAAAAGGAGTGATCATTCATGGTCGAAGTGAAAATCAACGACAAGCACAGCTTTGAGAAGGCGATGCGCATCTTCAAGAAGCAGTGCCAGAAGGAAGGTTTTCTCATTGAGGCGAAGGAACGGCGCTATTACACCAAGCCCTCAGAGCGCAAACGCCGCAAGGGCGGCCGCAATTAAAGAGGTCTTTTATGGCCAAGAACCCCAAGACCGTCGCCGTTCTGGTCGAAGATCTGTATCAGGTCCTTGAGGTCTGGTATCCCGTCCTGCGCCTGAAAGAGGCGGGGATCCGGACCGTGACCATCGGGTCCGGCACCAAAGAGACCTACGGCAGCCGGGAAGGATACCCCTGCAAGGTCGAGACTTCGATCGATAAGGTCAACGCCAGGGACTTTGACGGCGTGGTCATTCCCGGCGGTTACGCTCCCGATATCCTCCGCCGTTATCCCAAGATCGTGGAATTCGTCCGCCAGCTGCATGACGAGGGGAAGGCCGTCGCCTCGATCTGTCATGGCGGGTGGCTCCTCGTTTCCGCCGGTATCCTCAAGGACCGCAAAGCCACCAGTTTCTTCGCGATCAAGGACGACCTGATCGCCGCCGGCGCCGAATACGTCGATGCGGAAGTGGCCGTCGACGGCAATCTTATCACGTCCCGCAAGCCCGATGACCTGCCGAGGTTCACCGAAGAGCTCATCAAATTCCTCAACCAACTCTGAACTTTCCCGATGATCAAGGTCAAACGCGCGCTTATCAGTGTCTCCGACAAGAACGGACTTCTGGATTTCGCCCGGGGCCTCGCCAATCTGGGCATAGAGATCATCTCCACGGGCGGCACCGCCCGGCTCCTCAAAGGCGCCGGGGTGAACGTCAAGGAGGTCTCGGATTACACCGGTTTTCCCGAAATGCTCGACGGAAGGGTGAAGACGCTGCACCCGGCCATTCACGGCGGTTTGCTGGCCCTGCGGGACAAGCCCGAGCACATGGCGCAGCTCAAGGAGCACGATATCGGGCTCATCGACATGGTGGTGGTGAACCTTTATCCGTTCGAGCGCGTCATCGAGAAAAAGAACGTCCACCTCGATGAGGCCATCGAGAACATCGACATCGGCGGGCCCGCGATGCTCCGTTCGGCGGCGAAGAATTTCAAGAATGTCGCGGTCCTGAGCAATCCCTCGCGCTACAAAGAGATCCTCAAGGATCTCGAGCAGAACTCCGGCATCCTCTCCGACGCGGTCCTTATCAATCTGGCCATCGAAGCTTTTTCCCATACCGCCCGTTACGACGGGATCATTTACAATTTCCTCAATCAACGGCTCCGCTCCGGAGATCTCTCAAAGTTCGCGAAAGAGCTGACACTGCGGTTCGTCAAGGTCCAGGACCTGCGTTACGGCGAGAACCCGCATCAGGCCGGCGCTTTCTATCGGGACGCGGGCGAGCCCGCGGGTCTTCCCGCGCTCAAGCAGCTTCATGGAAAAGAGTTGAGCTTCAACAATATTCTGGACCTGAACGCGGCCGTGGAACTCCTCCGGGAATTCAGCGAGCCTGCGGCGACGGTCATCAAGCATAATAATCCGACGGGAGTGGCCGAGGACAAGGACCTC
>JAHFFX010000088.1 GCA_023247755.1 Candidatus Omnitrophota bacterium
CGCCTTGGGTCTGTCAACGAATTATTTCGTATTCAGCGGCGGCCCCCGACGCGCCGCGGCGCCGGGTTCACCGGAAGAACGCGTCCCTCAGAAAATAAAAGGCATCCTGCCAGATCGTGAGGGTCACGAACCGCCACACCGGCGGAAAGACCTGTTCGACCTCATAATCGACATAATCGCCGTTGACCCGGACCACCACGTAATTGAGGAACCCCCCCTCCCAGCGCGGCACATCGAGCGGCATCCCGGCGCCGCCGCTCACCACATACCGCACCCCGCCGAACTCTTGCTCCCGAAACAGATGTTCGTGACCGGTGAACACGATGTCCACCTTGTACTGCTCGCATAGCTTCATGAATCGCTGGGACCAGGAGCTCACCTCCGGCCGGTAAAAATGGTGGAACCGCGCGGAGATCGGCGACTTGTGCATGAAGATGAACCGGTGCTTGTAGGCCTGGGACTTCTTCAATTCCCCTTCCAGCCAGGCGAACTGCTCGTCCGGATAGGTCTGGTCCCGGTTGTTGTCGGTGAAGATGAAATAGGAATTCCGTTCCGCGAAGGAAAAATCCCGCGGCCCCACATACCGCGCGAAGAGCGCCGCCCCTTCCTTATTGTCGTCATCGTGATTGCCGATGGCGGAGATGACCGGCCATTTGATCTTGGAGCGCAATTTATTGAAGACCTTGTAATCCCAGGCGCTGCCCCGAAAGGTAACGTCCCCCAGGTCCGCCACGAAATCGATGGGAAGCTTTTTCCAGCGTCCCTCCATGTTCACGTCCTGAATGACCTTGAGGAACGTGCTGTCCGTCGGGATGATCCCCGTGTGGGAATCTCCCAGAACGATGAAGCCGAACAGCTCCCCCTGGTTGTTCTTTATCCTCTCCAGGGCCTGCGCATTGGTCTGGGGGGATGGTTCCTTCTCAAGATAAACGAAGAAGATGGGGACAAGGGACCCAAGGAAGACGATGGCGAACGCGGCCAGCAGGAATTTTTTGATTTTCATGAATGACGGGGATCGCGGATTTTAATATGAAGGATGATATCATGATTGGAACTTCTTGAAAACAGAGAAATTCAATATCCGGCAAGACTTGAAATTTTAAGTTGTGGGGGCACGGGCGGCGTATTATCATAAATCCCAATGGACCTGCTCATCCTCGCCCTCATCGCCATCGTGCTCTTGCTCGGGGGGTATTTCATGTACGGCCGGCTCTTGAGCCGCTGGTTCGATCTCAAGGCCGACGCTCCGGTCCCCGCGCATCAGTTCCGCGACAATCAGGATTTCGTTCCCGCCGGGAAATTCTATCTGGTCAATCAACATCTCTCGGCCATCGCCGCCGCCGGCCCCATTGTAGGGCCGATCCTGGCCGGGATGTGGTTCGGCTGGCTCCCCACCTTTGTCTGGCTGCTCCTGGGGGGGGTCTTCATCGGCGGCGTTCACGATTTTCTCACGATCCTGGCCTCCGTCCGCCACCAGGGCCGCTCCATCGCCGAGATCATCAAGGAAACCATGGGCCCCAAGGCCTTCACGGTCTTTCTTCTGTTCTTGTGGTTCTCGCTTCTTTATATCATCGCCGCGTTCACCGATGTGACCGCCAGCACCTTTGCCGAACCCCAGCACGGTTCCGCGATCGCCTCATCCTCGATGCTGTATCTCCTGCTCGCCTTCATCATGGGGGTCGTCATCCGGGTCTTTAACCCTCCCTTGACGCTCACCACGTTCATCTTTCTTCCCTTTGTTTTTCTGTGCATCTGGCTGGGGCCGAAATTGCCGCTGATGCTGCCAGTCCTCGCGGGATTCGACCTGCGCATGACCTGGAACATGGCGTTGCTGGCGTATTGTTTTGTGGCCGCGGTCATTCCGGTGTGGCTGCTGCTGCAGCCGCGCGGCTACCTCGGAGGTTTTTTTCTGGTGTTGACGGCGGGCGTGAGCTTCGTGGGGCTCCTCATCGGAAGTTTTCAGGGACTCTTCCCCATCCATTATCCGGCGACCCTCGGCTGGAAGAACCCGCAGGGCCTGCCGCTTTTACCAATCCTTTTCACGACGGTGGCCTGCGGCGCGTGTTCGGGGTTCCATTGCCTGATCGCCTCGGGAACGACCTCCAAGCAGCTCAACAAGGAAACCGACGCGCTCTTCGTAGGCTACGGCGGGATGCTCATGGAGACGTTCGTGGCGGTGATGGCCTTGGGCACGCTCGCCATCCTGAACATCCCCCAAGCCCAGGCGCTCAAGGACCCGAACCAGATCTATGCCAACGGCGTGGCCGCCTTCCTGAACGTGCTTGGAGTGAACAAGGAGTTCGCGCTCAATTTCGCGCTCCTGGCGTTCGCGACCTTCGTTTACGACACGCTCGACGTTGCAACCCGGCTGGGGCGTTACATCTTTGAGGAATTGACCGGACTCAAGAATAAATGGAGCCCGTACGTGGCGGGCCTAGTGACGCTCGTCTTCCCGATGTGGTTCCTGACGAAAAAATTCACCGATGCCGCCGGCAACCCCGTGCCGGGCTGGAAGATGTTCTGGACGGTCTTCGGCTCAAGCAATCAATTGCTGGCCGCGATGGTGCTTTTTGGGTTATCAGTTTGGCTATTCAAGCTGCGAATGAAATTCCGGGTGGCGTTGATCCCTTCCATCTTCATGACCCTCATTGCGGTCGCTTCGCTTTTTCTCATCATCAGACCCTGGCTGGGGAACATCCTGTCGGGGAATTTCAAACCCGACCCGGTGGGGTTCACCTGCATCGTGCTGTTCGTGCTGACGGCGTTTCTCATCGTTGAAGGGGTCAGGATATTCCTCGGGGGGCGGCGCGCCTGATGGAATCCGCCGCGCGCCGCCCCCTCGGACATCTCACTTCCAACGTCCCACGTCCCACCTCCCACGTTCTTCTAATCGGTTCTCTCGCAGCCGCCGTTTTCCTTATCCTCCTCCCTTGCCTGAAGGCCGATTTCATTTACTGGGACGACGACCAGCACGTCTTTGCGAATCCCGACACCGCGTCGCTTTCCGGCGAGAACCTCCGCAAGATATTCACCTCGACCGTCAACGATACCTACATCCCCCTTTCGATCCTCTCTTACGCGGTCGAGCGGCACTTCTTCGGGCTTTTCCCTTACCATTACCATGCCGACAACGTTCTCCTGCACATCGCCAACGTACTTCTCGTTTTCTTTCTCGCCGGACGTTTGGGGCTGGGAACGACCGCCGCGTTCCTCGCGGCCCTCCTCTTCGGCATTCATCCCATGCACGTGGAGTCCGTCGCCTGGGTGACCTCGCGCAAAGACGTTCTTTACACCTTCTTCTATCTGCTTTCAGTATTGTGTTATCACGAACATTTAAAGACCGGCTGCCGAAAGAAGTATTGGCTATCGCTCGGCTTCGGTGTCCTGAGCGTCCTCGCCAAACCCATGGCGCTGAGCCTTCCGTTCATCCTGGCCCTGCTCAACTGGTTCATAGAAGGAACGGACCGCCGGAGAACCTTACGGAGCATATTCCCGTTTACCCTCCTCATCTTCTCGATCGTCTCCATAACCTACGGCCTCAACGCACGGACGCCGATGGCCCAGTTCCCCCAATCGCTTCTCCTGTGGATCTGGTGCGCGTCGTTCTATGTGGAGAAGTTCTTTCTCCCCATCGGGCTATCGCCCCTCTACCGCGCGCCGCAACCGGTGGACCTCGCCAACCCCTTCTATCTGAAAGGCCTCTTGATCGTTGTGTTTATTACGCTCGCCCTCATCCGCTTCCGGCGCGAGCGGCTCTTGGTGTTCGCGGTGGCCTGGTACGCTCTTTCCACCTTCTTTCTATGGCGCTTCGACCTTAAGGACACCTCGCTCGTTGCCGACCGGTTCATGTACCTGCCCAGCTTGGGGTTCTGCCTGTGGATCGGGAATGGATTGGAAAAATTAAGCAGCAAGAGCGGCCAGCAGCAAACAGAGTGGCGTCGGCCGTTGCTTTGGCTGGCCCTCACGCTTTTCCTTTTGCTGCCGCCGCTCACCGTCCGGCAGTGCCGGGTGTGGAGCAATGACTGGACATTCTGGAACGAGGTCATCCGACGGCTCCCGGACAGCAGTCTCGCCTACACCAACCGGGGGGTATTTCTTCAGCTGATGGGCGCAGACGCGTTGGCGCTGGCCGATCTCAACCAAGCGGTCGCGCTCGACCCATCCAACTTTGTCGCGTATCTCACCCGCGGGAAGTTATTTGGAAAAGAAGGCCAGTGGGAACTGGCCAGGGAGGATTACGACCGGGCACTCGAGCAACCCCTCAACGAGAAGACCTACCTCGCCTACTTCAACCGCGGCCTCGCTTACCAAGCGCTCGGCCGCCGGCGCGAGGCGTTGCGCGACTTCGAACAGACGATCTCGCTTAAGCCGGATTACCCGGAAGGGTTCGCGCGGCGCATGGACGTTCTCAATATCCTGCAGAAATAAAGCAAAATAAAAAAAGGGCCCCGGAACCTTTCGGTTCCGGGGCCCTTCGTGTGTTCAACCCTTATTACAGCTTCACCACGTTCGTGGCCTGTTGTCCTTTCGGACCTTCAGTGATGTCGAACTCGACCTTCTGTCCTTCGCCGAGACTCTTGTAACCATCGCCCTGGATCGCGCTGTGATGTACGAAAACATCCTTACCGTTTTCCGGGGTTATGAAACCATAACCTTTTTGGTCATTGAACCATTTTACAGTTCCCTGTGCCATTATTCACTACCTCCTTTCCTCAAGCATAGTAAATAATGGCAGACCTTCAAACGAACTTGCTCAGGTACTACCTCATACCCCTTGCGGGGGTACTCGGGCAGAAAAAAATCCGCAAAGGCGAAAACTTAAACGGCCCTTGCGGCACAAGATTTCTACTCCCCTTATTTACTTCTATGTTGCCATAAGCATACAGGGTGGGGACAGCGGTGTCAAGGTTTATTATTTGGAAAAATCAGAACGGGGATTGCCTTGTTGAATTCCAAGGGTGACCCAGTTGCCCAGTCCTCCAGCTACCCAGGAAATGCTCTTACTGGGTTGCTGGCTACCTGGGGCGCTGGGTCCCCCTGCAATGCCTCGGCAACAGACCTTATGCCTCGAGTCTACTCCCTCCGGGTATCTTCCAAGAATTCCCAGCGCTGGTAGGTGGCAAGCAATTCGTCCTCGAGAGATTCCAGCCGCGACTTCATCGCCGTTGCCGCCTTGGGGTCGCTCTGAAAGAAGGTCACATCGGACAACCGGGCGTAAATATCTTCCCGTTCGACCTCCAGTTTTTCGATCTTGCCGGAAAGACCTTCCAGTTCCCGTTCCTCTTTATAGGTGAGCTTGCGGCGCAGGGGTTTGCCCTCCGCGAGGTCCCCAACTTCCGCTTTCTGCCGGACGGCCTTGGGTTCCGCTTTCACCGCTTGAGAGCTGATAATCTTGCGCTGGGTAAGCCAATCATCATACCCGCCCGGATATTCGTTGACCGCCCCGTCCCCTTCCAGCACCAAGGTGCTCGTGACCACGTTATTAAGGAAGGCGCGGTCGTGGCTCACCAGGATCAGGGTGCCGGCATAATCCAAAAGCAATTCTTCCAAGAGCTCCAGCGTTTCGATATCGAGGTCGTTGGTCGGTTCATCCATGACCAGGAGGTTGGACGGTTTGGTGAAAAGCCGTGCGAGGAAGAGCCGGTTGCGTTCCCCGCCGGAAAGCACCTTGACCGGCGAGCGGGCGCGGTCCGGCGAAAAAAGAAAATCCTGCAAATACCCGATCACGTGGCGGGGTTTACCGTTGATGGTGATCATGTCGCCGGGGCCGCAGACGTTCTCCATGACGGTCCGTTCTTCATTGAGCTGTTCCCGCAACTGGTCGTAGTAAGCGACCTCAAGGTTCGTCCCCAGCCGCACCTTTCCCTTCATTGGTTCGAGCTTCCCCAGAAGCAGCCGGATGAGGGTCGTCTTGCCGCTACCGTTGGGCCCGATCAGGCCGATCTTGTCGCCGCGCATGATATTGGTGGAGAAATCCCGGACAAGATTGAGGTCCCCGTAGGAATATCCAAGGTTCGACACCTTGATGACCAGGTGTCCGGAGATCGCGCTCTCCTGGGCCTGCATGCGCGCCTGTCCCACGGCCTGACGCTGATTGCGCTTTTCCGCGCGCAGCCGCTCGAGCGCCTTGACACGGCCTTCGTTGCGTTTGCGGCGGGCCTTCACCCCCTGGCGGATCCATATCTCTTCTTGGGCCAGTTTCTTGTCGAACTCTTCTCGCTGCACCGCCTCGTTCTCGAGCGCCATTTGTTTGCGCAAAAGGAAGGTCGGATAATCGCACGCCCAGTTGAAGACCTTGCCGCGGTCGAGCTCCACGATCCGGGTCGCGAGGTTCGTCATGAACGCGCGGTCGTGCGTCACGAAGAAGAGCGTCCCCCCGTATTGTTTGAGGAACCCTTCGAGCCAATCGATCGCGTCGATGTCGAGGTGGTTGGTCGGTTCATCGAGGAGAAGAAGTTCCGGGTGAAGCACCAGGGCCTTGGCCAAAAGCACCCGGCGTTTCTGCCCGCCGGATAATTGCGCGAACTCCGCGTCGGGATCGAGCTTCATGCGGGAAATGATGTCCTCGATCTCGTTATGGATCTCCCAGCCGTCGGTCGCGTCCAGCTCGTGCTGCAGCTCCCCCAGCTTTTCCAGCAGCTGCGGCGAATGATCGGTGTGGAGTTTATGGCTGACGTGGTGGTAATCGCTCAGGACCTGGGCCCGTTTGCCCAGCCCCGAAAGTACAATGTCGAACACGTTTCCTTTGATATCGGACGGCACTTCCTGCGGCAAGAGGGTAATGCGGATCCCCTTCTGGATGATGATCTCGCCCTCATCGATGGGAAGGCTGCCGGAAATGACCCGCAGGAGGGTCGTCTTGCACACACCGTTACGCCCCAACAGGGCGATGCGCTCCCCGGCCTCGAGCTGCAGGCTCAGGCTGTCAAACAACAAAGGCCCGCCGAAGGCGAGGGAGATTTCCTGAAGACTGATAAGGGCCATAGCAAGCGGTTCCTTCTTGGTAAGTTCACCGGTGAAGTCATCCGAATAGTGGAAAGCATTCTACATGAAATAAGAAAGAGAGCAATGATACTCTCATTGCTCTCTTGCAAGCTCAACGTCACCGCGGACGGACCTATGACTTATCTTGAAACATCTTGACAACAAAAAACATTGTTGTTATGTTCTATCAACCCGCCGCATTCAAACCATTTTTATCCTTTAAAAGAAAGGTTTCAGTCCATGGACAAATACCGTTTGACCTCCTTAAGCCTAAAATTAACCTTATGCATCTTGCTGGCCGGCTCGGCTTTCGGGGCCGAGCTGGATGGCTATACCGACTGGAACCTTAAAAGCTCCAAGGACGACATCGCCGTCTACAACCGCCGGATCGCCAACAAACCGACCCTGATGTTCAAAACGATCGCCACCATTGATGAGCCCATCGACAAGGTGATCTCTGTCCTGGGGGACCTGGAACGGCGAAACCGCTGGGAGCCCTACTTCGGGAGCGGCAAAGTCATCACCGAGACAACCCCCCTGGATCGGATCGAGTATTGGCATATCGCCACCCCCAAACCCATTCTTAAGGACCGCGAATTCGTCGTCAATACCAAGGCCTGGGCGGATAAAGAAAAGAACACCGTCATCTTTGAATTCAAGTCGATCGACTATCCTTACAAGTCGGGAGTTGACCGGGTCCGCGGGGAAATGTATGAAAGCAGCTTTGCTTTAACCCCCTTAACCCCGGACAAGACCAGAATCGTCTACATCCTGCATGTCGATCCCATGGGCTGGTGCCCGAAATGGATCATTCGCATCGTCCAGGAAGGATATCCGCGGGGATTTGTCACCAGGGTCCGGCAGTATCTTCAGAAGGAGAACGTCGTTATCGATCCTCTGGCAAAACAGCTCACCGATCAATTGACGTTACCGGTAAGCCCAAAGTAGGGGCGCGTAAGCGACGATCAAGAGGGTCGTGCCCATCACCGCGATCGGCAAAAGGATCCTTTCGTGCCGATACCAGAAACCATCCCCCTCCCGCACCACCTCCTGCGCCTCCTTTTCTCCAATGATCTGACGGGTCAACAGCTGATTCAAGGCCACCGGCGGGGTGAGATAGCCCAGCTCAAAAGCCACCAGGGCGATCATCCAGAAATGAACAGGATTGATCCCGTTTTTATAAGCGACCATCGCCACCGTCCCGGAAACCAGGACCGTCGCGCCAAAAGGGTCCATGAACATGCCGATGAGAATGAATATCACCACCAGAAAGGTTATGGTCAATACCGGGGCCCCAAAATGCTCCGGCAGCAGCTGGAATAGTCCGGACCGCTCGATGATCCCCCCGACCGCAAAAGACAACCCGATCAAGGTCAGCAAGGCGCCGGCATGAATGGCCGTATCTTTTAAAGAGGCCTGCACTCTGCTGCGTCCACAAAGGGCCGGGTCCGCTCTCTTTTTCTTCCCCGATCGGCTTTCAAAAAAGATCATGGCCAAAACGATGACCGGCAGGATGATCGGCGCAGAATGTTCGTCCAGGCGCAGATTCAGGACCCATCGATAAAAAACCAGGACCCCAGCGGTGATCGCAAAATACGGCCCTAAAGCCCGTAGGGCTTTTATAAATTCCGGCCAGGCCTTCTCAACCGAGGCGATCCGAAACGGCTCTTTTTTGGTCAAAAGGGCAAAGCCAAGGAACAGCAAGGCGCTGATCCAGAAGATCACTTTTCCCCAGCCAAACAACTCACTGGTCACCACTTCCTTGTTCAGCACGGCGATGATGACCACCAGGAGGCACGGCCGCAAGATGACCCCGGAACTGCCGGTCATGGCCGTGGTTGCCCAGGCCAACTGCCGTCGGGCCCCCACCCGCCGAAGCTCGCGATAAATGATGTCCCCGGTTGCGAGGACCAGGATCCCGGACGCGGCGGTATAGGCGGTAGGAACGGCCATGATCAGGATCGCCGAAAAGGCCAACAATTCCGCGGGCAATTGCCAGGGGCGGAAGATATTGAAGATCAACTCCCCCAGCCGCGTTTGTTTTAGCAGCATACCGCTCCAGATATAAAGCCCTATCAGCAGGAACGTCGATGATTGTTCGAATAACTGGCTGAAGAAAATGGCCAGCCCCTCCCGATGGCCCTCTTTCATGAAAAAATAAATGACCGCCCCGAAGAGCATCAGGATGTACAACGGAATGGTCAGGAAAGCTTTCTTAAGGCTTCCCCCATTTTGATACTCCTGCGGGATAAAGAACAATTGGACCAGGTTGATCCCCGCCATCAAGGCGCATCCGGCAACAAAGATAAGTAAGATCAGCGGATGTTCGACCGCCACCCCCGAGCCGTACGTTATGCAGCGATAGGTCCATGCCGAAAGCGTGAGAAGAAAGTTGCCCAAACACTGCGTGGATATGGATAAACGGTAGTCGGTGACCGTTTGAATGGAATGAAAGGCAATATGCTGTTGTTTGAGCGTGGCCATCAGGGCCCCGGCGAACAGCAGCAACGCCAGCATCAAACGCTGGTTGTTCATGAAGCTATAACTGAAATTGGCGATGCCCGTCTCGATGCTGCGGTAGATCCTGACCCCGGGTGTCGACAATTCCCGGTTCTTGCGGAAGGCCTGATGTTTTTCCAGACATAATTGTTGCGAGGCCAGGAGGGATTTGCGGACAACGTCCTCGTTGAAAGGGGCCGGCTCAAGGAGCTCATCCGGCTTTTGGGTTTGCCATTCTGCTTTTAAACGACGGAGCTCTTGTCCGATATTCATTTGCGGATTGCAGCCGGGAGCGGCAAGGTCGGTACGCATAAGGGAGTAATCCGGCCACAAAAAGATCCCGAGCTTCAGCAATTGGGAGTCGAGACTTTCGCTGCTGCGGGAAAAAATGGCACAGAC
>JAHFFX010000089.1 GCA_023247755.1 Candidatus Omnitrophota bacterium
GTTTACTAAATTCTAAATTTTCCTCGGACCAGTCAAATAAGGTTGTTTCTTTATCGCGCAAAGCAAGCATGGCGGAATTTTCTCCGCGTCCGCATCCTAAATCCAAAGTAGCCGTCGCTCCCTCGGCCTCTTGAAGAAGAACTTCGTTCCACGGAAGATGGCCGCTGTTTTTGAGACGCTCCGCAAGCTTAGCCGCATCCGCGCCGGTGTCGAGCACCGCTGACCATTCGGTCGGTGTTAAATTCCAAGGCTCACTCATCTTTTCCTCTGACTAATTTGAGTACAATTTTCTTCTTTTTTGTCATTCCCGCGCAAGCGGGAATCCATAATTAATGAATGGACCCCCGCTTTCGCGGGGGTGACAGGCTTTGCGCAGTCTTACGCGAAGCGAGGTTTCTCGACCAATAGATACAAATCGATAAAAAATTTATTCGCCCAGCTGATTTCCTCTTGTGGAAAATACTCTGCCCCTTTGCCGTATCCGCCGTAAAACCCGCCGCTCGGATTCTGGATCTTCTGCAGATAATGCAACGCTTTTTCGGCCGGCTCCCTCTGCCCGGTCTTGGCCCAGGCAATCCCCAGCTGCGCCAGTCCCGTCGAGCAAACCCATTCCACCCCCGGATAAGCGGGAACGGAACCATCGGCTTTCTGAAGACGGAGCGCCTGGTCCAGGCCTTTGCGGGCCAATTCGATCTCGCCGAGGTCCACCAGCGCTTCCATCATGTAACCGAAGATATGGGACAAGGTTCCCAGTTGCGGTTTGAATTCGGTAAGGTCGGCTTTCTGTTTGTAAAAGTTCAGGGCGCGCTGGACGGCGTCCACATAACCTTCCACGCCGTAGCGCAGACCGGCCTCTTTGAGCGGCGGAAGGACATAGAGATTGCAGTACGCCGAGAGGGTACTGCCATCGGGAAGTTTCCACAGATCCGCGTTCGGAGTTCGCACCTCTCCGCTTGCCGCGATCTGCTTGACGATGAAATCGCACGCTTTGCGGACCGCCCCGCCGATCCCCGGCATATCAGCGGTGACCGCGAGGAAGCCCCGAACGACCTGAGCCGTATCGAACGTGTAGGGAACATTGGTGCCCGGTCCCACGAACCCGCCGTCCGCGCGCTGGACAAAGACCTCCCATTTGGCCAGGTCAACGGCCAGGACCTTTTCTCCGACGCGATACAGGCTGTCGATGAGATACCCGGTGACCTCCTGGGAAACATCCCGGCTGCGATGATGGGCCAGGACACCGCCGGATGGAATGCGGTGGTTCTTGACCCACTGGATCGCTTTATCCAGAGAATTCTGGCGACGGCCCCGAAATTGAACGGCCTGATCGACCAAGCGCCGCAGACTGTCGGAGAATCCGCTTTTTTTCTTTTGGATGGAATCTTTCATGGTCATTTTCCGTTTTCAGCCTGGGGATCCGTTCTTGGCCCAAGGCCCGCCCGTCATTTAAGCCCCATATCATGGTGCGTTGTGCGGATAAGATAAATGTTACGCAAGTAGATCCCCATTTGCAACAACAGTGAAATGAAAAAAACGAGGTCCTTGCGAACGATCACGTACACGATCGACACCAACGAGGCAAAGATCCGCATGTACCAGAAATCGATCGGCAGATGGCTCCGCTTCTTCTTCTCGGAACGGTACCATTGGAGCACAAAGCTCAGAAAAAAGAAGAACTGCCCGAAAAGGCCCCAGAGCGTCCAGAAATCAACCTTAAAACCGAAGATGGCTCCCATGTTCATTTCCCTTTCTAAGAACGGTCGATCACCGAATCCACATAATACTTCTTCTGTCCCCCTACGTTCACCGCATGCGCCGCCATCAAGCCCATCAGGATCAACTGGATTCCCAGCAGCAGGCTGAAAAAACCGACCATCGGCCAGATCTTGTTCGAAAGCTGGTAATCGAAGAACAACCGGGCTACGAACAAGGCCATGAGCAAGAACGAACCGCTGAGAATGAAGAACAATCCAAAACCGCCGAACAGATGCAGCGGCCGCTGGGAATAGCTTCTCCAGAACCACACATAGATCATGTCCATGAACCCTTTGAAGACGCGCGACCAGCTGTACTTCGTTTTGCCGGCGGTGCGCGGCCGGTGATTGACCTTCACGTCCGTGATCTTATAGCCCCTCCATTTCAAAAGCGCCGGGATCATGCGGTGCAGTTCCGCATACAATTCGAGGTCCTCGAAACATTCCCGGCGGTAAGCCCGGAAAGTGCATCCGGCATCATTGATATCGTCCATGACCAGCCAGCGGCGCAGCATCTTCGCTCCTTTGGAAATGAATCTTTTCATGAAAGGGTCATTGCGCTTGAACCGCCAGCCGCAGACCACATCCCACCCGTCCTGCAGGGTATTCAGCAAAAGCGGAATGTCCTTGGGATCGTTCTGGCCGTCGCCATCCAGGGTGATGATGATCTTCCCTTTTGCGTTCTTGATGCCGGCGTCCAACGCACAGGACTGGCCGAACTGCCGGCGTAACCGGATGATCTTCACCGGAGAGAGTTTTTTCAAGGTCTCACAGGTCTTGTCGGTGGAGGCATCATCCACAAAAATGATCTCGAAACTCTGGTTCAGGGGTCGCAACGCATCAACGAGCTCCTGATGCAAAGGGCCGACGTTCGCTTCTTCATTAAATACCGGAACCACCACCGAAATGACAGGATTGAACATTAGGACCTCCCGGATACATCTTGCTTCTCAGCGCCCAGCGACTGATAAGCCTTCTCAATTAACTTTTGCGTTTCCAGACCGTCCTGAAGCCCGGTCACGCGCGACGTCCGCCCGTAAACGCATTCGACAAAGTGATCCAGCTGCCGGATGAAGGCCTCATTCATCGAAGCCTTGTTGGGAACCCGTTTCCATTCGTCCCACGTTTTGAACTTATAGTTCAACCCCTCGAAATCGAGCAGCAGGGTGCCTTCCTGCGCATAGATCTCCATATAGGTCTTGGAAGGAAGCGGCATGCTCCAGCTGACATCAATGGTCCCGCCTCCGCCCTCTTTAAGCCGGCAGGTCACCTGGGCCGTATCTTCCACATCCAGCCCCTGGGTGCGGGCCGCCTGCGCCCGGACCTCAACGACATCGCCCAGCAGATGACGGACCAGATCGAACGCATGCGGACCGTTATCCATGAGAACCCCGCCGCCGGACAGCGCCTTGTTGGCGAACCAGGTCCCCGACATATCGGCGCATCCGCCGAACATCAGGCGAAAGCTCAGCACTTTTCCCAGTGTGCCCTTCTCCAGGATCGCCTTCGCCTCCCGGACCTCATCAAAGAACCTGAACTTGAACGCGGTCAGAAGCAGCCGTTTCTTTTCTTCGGCTTTGCGCGTCATGGCCTCCGCCTCCGCGACCGAAACCGCCAGAGGTTTTTCGCACAGAACGTGAACGCCAGCATCAAGAAGGTCCAATACCATTTGTTTGTGTGTTGAGGGGATCGTGCAAATGCTCACGGCGTCCATCTTCTCTTTTGCGATCAGCTGCCGGTAATCCGTGTACGCGCCGGCCGGGGTCTTGCGGACCATTTCTCCGGTGCGGGAAAGATCCGTATCCACAAAACCCGCGAACTCCACGTTCGGGTTATTGCGGAAGCTTTCCCAGTGCCATTTCCCCTGCGTCCCAAGGCCGATGATGCCGATGCGGACCTTGGGGGTCGCCGCCCCAGACACGGGTTGGGCTTGCCGGGGGACTTCCGGCGACGGCTGGGGAACACCGACACTCACGCCTCCGACGACCTTCTGCAAGGTATCTTTGAACGCCTGCGCGGCCTTCGCGACTTTTTCCATACTCCAGCTTTCATCCCAAGGCATGGTGACCAAATGTTTCAGGGTCTCCTCGGCGCGCGGGCACAGGCCTTCCTTATATTCATAGGAACGACTCGCGTAAGGCGAGTTAAAGGGGAATTGCGATGTCCCGTAAGTCTTCTTTGCGGTCAGGGATTCGGTGCAAAGGTAGATCGGCTTGCCCGTATACCCGGCGGCGCACCAGAAGCCGGCGGCGACCAGGTTCTTGGCAAAAGCTTCAATGTCGCCTTTTTTCAGATAAACCGGGAAAAGCCAGTACGAATGTGAAGCGCCCGGGGTGATCGGAGGCACGACCAATTCGGGAACATCTTTCAATAATGCGGTGAGCTGTGTGCCCATGGCATTCCTTTTTTCCACGACCCCCTTGACCTTCCTCAGTTGCGCCAGGCCCACGGCGCCGGTCAGTTCGTTCATGCGGTAGTTGGGCGCGTGAAATCCATAGGCGCGCGCCCCCCACCCTTTGCGCATGAATCCTTTGTCCACGAACAGCTTCATCCGGTCGTAATGGGTTTTGTTGGACGTGATCGTCATGCCCCCGTCGCCGGTCGTCATGTGTTTGGACTGCTGGAAGCTGAAACAGCCGATATCGCCGATCGTGCCGACATATTTCCCCTTATATTCGGTGACATGGGTCTGGGAGCAATCCTCAATGAGCGGCAGGTTGTGCTTGCGGGCGACCGCGAGCAGGGCGTCCATATCGCAAGGGTTGCCGAAGATATGCACGGCGATGATGGCCCGGGTGCGCGCGGTGATCTTGCTTTCCACGTCCGCCGGGTCCAGGTTATAGGTGTGATCGATATCGGCAAAGACGGGGATCGCGTTCTGATAAAGAATCGGGATGACCGTGCCCAAGTCCGTGATGGCCGCGGTGATGACCTCATCGCCGGGATTCAGGTCCAGCGCCCCCAGCGCCGCGTGGATCGCGGCCGTGCCGGAAGTGGAGGCGACGCCGTACGGCACCCCATAGAGCGTGGCGAACTCCTTTTCAAAGGCCGGCACCATTTTGCCGTCGACCCCGAAAAGATTCTGGGAGACCAGCGCCTCGGTGAGCAGGCGGAGCTCCTGCGGCCCGAAGGGCTTTCTCCCCCAGGCATATTGCGCCTCCCGCATGAGAAATTTATACATGTAATCGGTCGCGGGGCCCTTGAACTTTTGCTTTATTCCGGCCAGGACTTTCTTGATCATCTCATCTCTCCACTCATTTCAGTTGCAATTGATAAATCAAAGTCCGTCTTAAAGGATTGCGATTTTTCTCTTCCGGGATGATGGTCCTTTGAATGTCATAAAACTGAACCGACTTGACCGACTTGAGCTCCGGTTCCAATCTGGTCATGACCTGCCAGATCGCGGCAAGCCGCTGATTTCTGAGCGAAGGGTCTTTATACAGAACTTTGGATATCAGCATGGTGAATCTCTCTGACTCACAACGTTCGCCCAGCTTCGAATTGCTCAAAGACATCGTTTTCCCATCACGTGTAGTCACCTCGATCTCTAATGTGCCAACGACTGGCGGATGAATATTGGAAAACGTCGGGTACCCGGCAAACGGCCAGCCAGCGCCGATGTCCAAAAGGCCGCAATAAAAGTTGGCCGCGACCAGAATTCCGCCGACGATCATCACCGGACGAAGTGAAGGCGCCGCAGGGATCCGGGCATCCGGTTTGGGCAAAGAACCCGGCAGGCGGCAGGTCCGGGAGTCGGCCACCTTTCGGTAAACCCGCCGGCCGATCACCGCAACCGGACCGAGATACATCAACGGGGACAACGGCCACAGCACGGGAATGCGCCAGGAGAGCGTCCGATAAGCGTCATAACCGCGGGTGATCTTCGAGCCCAGGACCGCATGCATGTCATGAAGCGCCGCTTCCTGGCTGATCCCGGCGGCACTCAAGCCCACCGCGCCTTCCGCAGACAAAGCATTCACGTAGTGGATCCTTCCCAAAAGATCGAACCGTTTCGTGACCGCCACCGTCCGCCGGCAGATGCCACAATTCCCATCATAAAACAATGTCATTTCTTGTCGGAAAAGTTTTTTGCCCACCCACCCCAAAAAACGGTCCCAAGGAACGAAAACGATATAAAGATTCCGTAAATTCTCAAAAGGAATCCTCATAAAAATGCCGGTCAGCGTATGAAACGTAAGGCCACCCGCCACCGCAATCCAGCGCAGATGCGCGAAAAAGATCAAAAAAATGAAACTGGTCTCAAAGAAAATGGCGAACGCCCCTCCCATCCGGCAGAGGATCGGGTAATGGTCTATCCGGAAAAAGGGAGTCCAGTTCTCAAAGTCCATCCACTTGCAATACATGTGGAACATCAAATTATCACCGAATATCCACGCCGTCCCATTTCTCCATAGCTTCCAGAAACCCGGCCCGAAATAAGCGACACCGAACAAGAGCCATATGAATCGCAGCGGCAATCCGTAGACCCGGGAGGCCCTGGGAGGAACGATATCCCCCGCGTCCGCCTGGCGAATGGCCTGACGAATGGCATCGACCGACAGATAATCTCCGCAACGGCTCACCGCCAGGACCGCCATGAACCAGAGCAGATTATGATAATGGTTGACGTTGCCGAAGAACTGGGGGATACCTCCCACATAAACATACAACAGTGCCGCTGCCGGCGCGGAAAACCGGGTGAAGATGCCCAATAGCCCCAGCCAACAAAACACCTTTAACAGGATCACGGCCGTCCCGGCCCAGGCTTCATTGATGGGCACAAGGTTGATAAGCCAACCCGAACCGAAAATCGGGAACAGCAACTCCCTTGGGAAACCACTGTAAAAGATCACTTTCTCAGCGTCAAAACTCAGGACCGCAGCGAACAGGGCGATCCGGAAGATCGCCAGGTCCATCGGGTGGGAGGCCTCTGCGAAGTACTTCCGGACGATCTCCACGACCTGCTGGAAGCGCGCCAAAAACAAGAATCCGAGCGTGGACAGAAAGACCGCCACCAGAAAGCGGCTGCCCCCCAGGTGAGCGGGGTCCTCCGCCGGCGGATTGAAAACGAATTTATACAGCGAAAGCCCGGTCAGCGTCGCACAGAAAAAAAGGAGCGCCGCCCAGAAAATGTTCCTGCCGTCCTTGTCAGGTTGTCGTCCCATGGTCTTCAGTTCTTTCGGCTCGCCAAAAGGCCGCGGAGCTTTCCCAGGACATCCCTGGGGCTTAAAAGCTTCCACAGTTTGGCGCGGCCTTGATAACGCCGCCAACTGTCCGAATCCCCCCCGTCCTTAAACCAGTTCGCCATTCTTTCATAGTGAAAGGCGATGGTCCCCGGGCCCGACGTCCAGAGCGCATCCCAGAAGATCTTTTTAAGGATCTGCTCATACCCGCGCCCCGCCCTTACGCAATCGCGCGAGATGGCATCCTTGCTTGTATAATCATAAATGAACGTCGGCTCCGGCTCGAAACCGAACTGATAATGCTTGGCCAAACGGATCGCGGTGTCCCATTCCTGATACGCCGTGATGTTCTCATCGAGCAACCCTATCTTCTCCAGCGCGGCCTTGCGGACGAGCAGGGACTGGAACATGGGGCCTTCCCGGCTGATGACCTTCGTATAGATATTACCTCTCCATTCCGGCAGATGGTAGACCTCCGGCGATTTTCCTTCATACCGGATCATGGCCCCGGAATAGATCACGTCCACGTTCTCGGCAAGGGCGCGATCGACCCGAAGCCGGAGACTTTCCGGAAGCCAGGCATCATCGGAGTCCAAAAAGGCGATCCACTCGCCTTTCGCCGCCCTGATCCCCGTATTGCGCGCCGCCTGGGCGCCCTGATTGATCTCGTGATGGACATAACGCACCCGGCTGTCCCCGGCCATCAACCGCTGTACGACCGCTTTTGTATCATCCTGCGAACCGTCGTCGGCAATGATCACTTCCAAGTTGGAGTACGTTTGCGCCTGTATGCTCTTGATCGCCGCCTCGAGTTTCTGCGCTCGGTTATAGGCGGGGACCACCACGCTGACCAGCGGTTCTTTTGAATTCATGCGAACTTCCTTATCTTTCGGTTCCCCAGGCGCACCTAAACCTTATAATCCTCATCCACCACAAACCCATGGTCATACTTGGAGGTCAGAACGATCTCACGTACCGTCGCCTCGAACTTCTCAAAGGAATGGACGTCCCGGATGTACTCCCGCCCCTTACGGAACAACCCTTCGCGGTCGAATTGGCCTTTGATGATCTTTTCCACCGGTTCGGCGAACAGGTCCACGGTCTTCTGGTCGAAGGCGTCCCCCAGGACCTCCTTGACCGCAAAGCCGAAGCGGGCCGTGATGCCGTCCGGATTCTCGGAAGCGACCGCGGTTTTGCCGTAAGAATACCCTTCCACCATGCTGACCGGCAACCCCTCATGCACGCTGGTGTTGACCACCGCCCAGATGCGACGGAACAACGAATCCTTGTCCTTGCCGAAAACGCGGCCCAGGAACTTCAAGTTCGGCACGTCCTTGTAGCGGGCCAGAATATTATCCATGATCTCGGAAGCGTTGGATTGTCCCACGACCAGGAATTCCGCCTGGGGGAAGCGCTTGGCGAGTTCACAAAAGATCCAGGGCCGTTTGATCGGGTCCAGGCGCGCCAGGAACATGAAAGAAGGTTTCTCCGAATAGCTGGGAGCGTCCATCAACGGCAAGGGGATCGGCTTGGACAGGAACGCCGGTTTTAATTCCTTCAATCCATACTGACTTCGACCGATGGAAATGAAATCGCTGGCCTCGGTCGCGATGACGACCTTGCGCCCGAACATCTTTCCCCGTTTATAGATCCGCCGGAATGAATCCAGGCTCTCCTGCGCCCAGATCTTGGCTTCTTCCATCGACTTCAGCCCCCATTGCTTGCGCACCAATTCAATGGAAGCGATCTTATGCCACTTCTTGATGTCGCGGGGGTCCTTCATCCAGATCACCCAGGGAATGCTGGGAAAGGCCATCAGCGGGTATTCATAGGACCGGAAATGGTCCACGCCGATGAAAACATCAAGTTTCTGCTTATGGATCATCCGGCAGTATCGCTGAAAATCGCCGCCTTTATCCCGCATATTCCTTGACATGGTGATGACATCGGCGTTGTGCGCGCTTTCCGCCTGGGGCCCGTCGATCTCCAATGGGGTCATGAGGATGACGTCCGCTTTGACCTTGCTTTTTGGATCATTATTGAAATAATCGGTCACGTATTTCAGGGTCATGCCGTAACCGCCGAAGCCGCGGAACTTCTCATGGAAGAACTCTTCCACCAGAAAACCGATGGAAAGCTTATCTTTCTTGCCGAAGAACCTTCTCGGCCAATAAGCCAGGGCGTAATACACGATCGCCAGATATCTTGAGAATTTCTCTGCCGAGCTCATTGGGCCTCCGTGAACTTCGATCTTTTCCGATCTACGGCCTGCCCGATGACCCCGGAAAGTTTGGGTATCGTGATACCGAGCGTGCATTCGGCCATCACTTTTTCCCGGCTGGCCTTTCCCATCCGGGCGGCAAGCGCCGGATGCCGGGCCAGCGTGATCATGTGTTCCGCCATCGTCTCGATATCTCCCTCGGGGACCAGGAAACCGGTCACCGAATCCTGGACCACATCCGGGATCCCGGCGTGCAGGGTCGCGACCACCGGAAGCCCGGCCCCGCCCGCCTCCATGACGGCGACCGGGGTGCCCTCGGAGTCCCCGTAACTGGCGGTCAGCGAGTGTTGAACGAAGGCGCGGACCTCCCGCATCAGCTGGGCGATCTCCGGTTGCGATTTCACTCCGATAAAATGCACGAAACTCTCAAGATTCATCGCCTTCACCATGGACCGGCAAGCTTCGAGCAGCGGTCCGTTGCCGGCCATCAGGAGTTTCGCCTGCGGCACCTGGGCCACCACTTTCTGGAAGGCCAGGATGGTCAGATGCGGTCCCTTCTTGTCGACAAATCGGCCTACCGCCAGGAAGGTCGGCGGTGCGCCTGCCGGGTCCGCCCCGTGATAGATGGTCTCATCCATCCCACAGGGAATGTGATGGACCTTATCCGGAGGGGCGCCCAATTTCATGAGCTGCTGCTGCATGTGTTTGGAGACGG
>JAHFFX010000090.1 GCA_023247755.1 Candidatus Omnitrophota bacterium
GGCGGCGGTGGCGGCGGCGGTGTCGGCGAAGGCGGTGGCGGGGGTGGCGGAGCAGTGCAGTTGCAATTCACGCAAGAGCCGCCGCCGCAGGTGGAACTATTCTCGCATCCTGCGCCGCAGCCGAAATCGCAAGCTTGACCGAGGTTGCAAGTTCCGCTTCCAGTATAACAAAAATTGACTGATGTATTGCAAACCTCAGATAGACAACCTCCTTCGTAGCTTGGGTAATATTCAGTTTGACGGTATGGACCGACACATCCCAGTTGGTTCGCGCAAGTACAGCCGAGGAGCGCGCCGCAGGGGGTCCCATCCGGCATACCCACGCAATCGGCTGAGCAGCCGGAAGTGTCGAATGAGCACTCGCCTATTACGTCCGGCGGATAGCAGCTGAGGGTTCCTCCTAATGTATATCCCAGCGAGAGGCAATCCTGGCCGTTGAGATTGCTGCCATCGCACTGCTCCCCGGCATCGATGTTCGCGTTGCCGCAATTGGTGCAGCCGGAAAAATCGAACTGGCAAGATCCGGAGTAGCAGGCCAAGCTTCCGCCGTAATAACCCTGGAGAGCGCAGGTTTGGCCGTTGAGGTTTAACCCGTCGCATTGTTCACCGGGATCGATCGACGCATTGCCGCATGCCCCGGAGGAGCAGCCGCTGGTATCGAATTTACAAGCGGTGGCGCCACTGGTGGAAAGATGGCATGCAAGGACCCCTCCGACGAATCCTTGGCTGATACAGGTTTCACCGTTGAGCTGATCGTCGCCGGGGCCGCTGGTCGGGGTGCCGGGGTCGCATTGCTCTGTTGCGCCATCGACGAAGAGATCTCCACAGCAGTAGGCGCTATTGAACGCCGTACGCAGTTCATTGATGTGTGTTAATCTGATTCGGGTTCCCCCCAGAAGATGACCGGTGCCATCGTCATCGGAAAATCCGCCGGGAAGGATTGAGACGTCGGTCAAGGGGAGCCCTGCGGCATTGGGATAGAATAACTTGATATTTCTTCGCATTTCCTCGATATATGTGGCCCGGATGCGTCCGCTCCAGATGGAATTGATATTAGGCCAACTCCAGTTCACGGTAATACCGCAGGCCTGCGCTCTCGCATCGATATCCGCGCGTAATTCGTACATATCAACGGGATCGATCTTGTCGATGGTGCTCAAGACCGGCCGGACGTAGACAGGAGCGGTGCCGGGGATCCAGACAACGGCATTGTTGATACTGCCAACCGTCGTGTTGACAGTTGCGGATACCGCTTGGAACGGTTTCAGGAAGGTATAAAGCGTAGCCGCCGAGAATACGATCAATATGACGGTTTTCTCGAATTTTTTAAGGAATTGGGAGTTTTGAGGCGCTTTAGTCATGAATTTCACCCCAGTTTTATTGAACTTCACGATGCTGATTTACGGCGCGTAAGTGATGTCTCTCCAGTCACAGGTGCCAAAACCGTCGGTATCCATCAAGACCTTGCCGGGAGAGGGCCCCGCGTTGGCGCGGACCCGCAATTGACCGTTAATATCCAGTCTTGTCGTAGGGTTGGTCGTAGCAATGCCCAAGTTGCCGCTAGAGGTGAGGCGCATGCGTTCAGCATAAGTGCCGCCGGTATCCATGGTCTCAAAATCCATACGGGTGGGGACCCTGGCGGCGCTTTGCGCGCCGTCGGCGCGAAAGTCGATCGCCGAACCGATGACCCAACCGGTACCATCGTAGGATTCCGTCCACAATCCTCCGATGTCATCAGCACTGTTAACCACTGCGGGAGCGGCGATGGTGCCGCGCGACCGGCGGAACACAAATTCTGGATTCAAAGCCATATTGTTGCCAGCTCCTTGAAAATAGATGGTAGGTTCATCCGCGCCGGCTAAATGCAAGATTGAGTGTACGCCCGTCGAACCAGGCAAACTTCTTACCATCAATCGTGAGTCTATGGGGGGGCCATCCGTCCCGATGCCGACGTTGCCGTTGCTATCTAAGTACGTTACATTATAGCCTCCGTTGAAGGTTGTCAAACGGAGTCCGGTGTTGTATGCTCCCGCCTCGGCATAAGCGCCGATTTCGCTGGTCCACATCCAGCTGGCCCCGTCGTAATAGTTGAATTCGATCTCCCCGAGTTGATCTCCGGCCTGCACCGCGGCGGGAGAGCTGATGGTGCCGCGCGTGCGGCTGAAGCGTACTTGGGGATTCTGGTTACCAGTATTACTCGCGGTTTCGACGCTTATTCCGTCTTCGCCGTTCTTAGAAAGCGTGAGCAAGTTCTGAGGATTGTTCGTCCCGATCCCCACGTTCCAGCTTAGGTTGGTGGGGTAAAGACGCGTGCCGTTGAGCGTCCAATTGCCGAACGATGATCCGTTCCATACCAAGGAAGCATTGCAAAACTCAATGGTGTCGAGCGTTGTGTTGTAGTAAAAGGTGCCCTGGACGCAGGCCCCGGCTTGGGCGGCCCTGGGCACGAGACGAAGTTGATCGTACGCTCCGAAGGGAGAAGGATAGTAGGTGGTCAGGGTCAGGGTTTCTGCAAAACAAATGGAAGATATCGAAAGTAAGAAAAAGACAGCGATAGGGAAATTTGATCGAATACGAAGTGGAACGGGTCTGCTCATGGCCTCCTCATTAAAAAATTAATTGGAGGAAGTGGTTCAATATTGCAACCCACCCCCAGGTTCCGCAGGTTACTTAAATTATATAATACTACGCTCCCAGCACAACAAAAGAAATGAATTTCTCTGAAAGCGTTTTCTTAAAAGTTATTTAGGGCGAAAAAGTGTTGTAAAAAGGTCGTTATCGAGTTCTAACAGGTTGCTTTTCAACTGGTTGAGAAGGTTCTTGAGGGCCAACCGCGTCTTGTGAAGGGTGCGGTCTTCCAGGAAAAGAACGTAAAAACAGATAATTTCCAAACTGAAGAAGATCAACTGATGCATGGTCAGGGCCACCAGCCCCTGAAAGATCAATCCCCAGCCCATGCCGATGGGGCGCAGGCGTTTGACCATGAAAAGCAGGGGTGCGGACAGCTCGAAGGTTAGGGTCATGTATTGCATCCAGCTAAAGACCCCTATGGGAAAATGTCTTAGCATCCAGGCCGCTGCGTCGGTCATGTACAAGCCCTGTATTTGCGACCACAGGGTTGAAGGGTTCTGCAGCCAATCGCCGGTGAACGCTTTGGAATATCCGGTGATGAAGTAGTGGACGATGAGGGTCAACTGCAGGATCCGCAGCGCCCAGGCTGAACGGGGGGAAGGCACGCGTTTTTGCGGGGTCCAATAGTCCCCATGGGGATAAAGCGCCATCACCGCGAGGGTCACGATATAGAACTTGTTAATCGTGTAGGCGGAAAGAATATCCGTGTAGGTTACATAGGTCACGGCGAGCAGGGACAGCCAACTGGTGACGCGCGTGGCGATCCCCAAGGTCCAAAGCGCGAGCGATCCAAAAAAGAAGATACCGAAGAATGGCAAAAGCCCGACCGGGAGCGGCGGAAAGGACAATGCGGTCCAGTTGGCCTTGGCGCTTATGTGGAACGATTCCGTTGAGAGCCACTCCACGGCTCCCTGCCGCCACCAACTCCCGAAATAGCACAGCATGGAAAGACCTTTAAGGAGCCGGAACGTGTCGATGCGGATGAGGTCGACGGGGCCGAACCAGAAGTTCAGTAAACGCTGTCCGCAGTTTTGTTTTGGTTTTGAAAGATTATTCTGCGACATTGTCAGGTAGGCCCCCGCAGATCCTTTGCGTCAAAAGTTATGCACGGAAACGACAAATTTTTCCTTTTGCGAGAATTCCGACAAGGGTTTGTTTTTCCAGTGGCCGTCGAACCCATCGGATCTTAACGGGACCCTAGCGTCGGTGAAGCGAATGGCGATGGGCAGGGGTTTCCCGGGGTTTTTTAGGGCATAGCGTCCGCGGATCCAGCGCGCGAGCTCCTCCCGGGCCATTTTATTGTATTCGCCCCGGCTGAAGATCTCGAAGAAACGGTTGACCCGGGTCCGGTAGCCGAAAGGTTTCATCTTGAAATCGTCGGTATAATCGTATTCGGTCCAGGGACCGTCGGGCTGGAATCGCATTTCAATGAAATACTGCGGCCAGGAAGAAACACTTTTGGCAAAGAGAGCCGAAGCGTTGTGCAGAAAGCTCAGGGCCGGCGGCATGCGGGGGAAGATCCGGTTGGTGAACCCCATGTACAGCAATGGAATGATCCAGACGAATATAAAAAAGGCGAAACAGAAGTAATCGAAAAAAGAGGGTATGGTTCTTTTATGGATCATCATGTGTATGAGAATTCACTGGACCAATGATATTATACATATTTTTCGGCGTCCCGTCATCTTCAGTTTCGATTTTTCAAAGCGAGGGCTTCCCGCTAAACAAAAGTTGACAGATTTTGCTATTTTGTGTTATAGTTGCAGCGAAATCGATACGGCGGGCGCGAGTCCAATGGCCTGCCAAAGATAAAAGTACCTTTAAATCCGGCTCTGTGAAGCCGGAAAGGAATTAAAATGATTCGGAAGTTGCAAGAACATGCAGGGCTGACCCCGCCCATGGGCGGGGTCAGCCCTGTTTCGTTTTGTGGGCGCGTCAATTACCGGGGAAGCCAATGAGCTCCAGGGTCATGGACAAAGAAGCGATCCGCCGGGCGATCATGCGCATCGCCCACGAGATCGTTGAGAAGAACAAGGGCACGGAAGAACTGTGCCTCGTCGGGATCAGGACCCGCGGGGTGACCCTGGCCCAGCGGATCAATGCCTGTATCGAATCGATCGAGGGGGGCCGTGCGCCCTTGGGGATCCTGGATATCACGCTTTACCGGGACGACCTTGCGGACACGCGCGGCAAACCCGTCGTGCACGAAACGCAGATCGATTTCGACATCACCGGCAAAAAGATCGTGCTCATCGATGACGTGCTCTTTACGGGGCGGACGATCCGGGCCGCGCTCGATGCCCTGGTCGATTTCGGAAGGCCGGCGAGCATTCAGCTGGCGGTCCTGATCGACCGCGGCCACCGGGAACTGCCGATCCGCGCCGATTTCGTCGGCAAGAACATCCCCACGTCCCCATCGCAGAACGTGAAGGTCGTCTTGAGCGAAAGTGACAATGCCGAGGACGAGGTCCTCGTTGAGAACGCCGAGAAGAAATCATGACCGAATGGACGAGACATGACCTTTTGAACATCAGGGACTTGAGCCGCGAGGAGATCGAGCTGGTTCTCGAGACCGCCAAGTCGTTCCAGGAGGTTTCCCGCCGCGACGTCAAGAAAGTCCCGGCGCTCCGCGGGAAGACCGTTGTCCTGCTCTTTTTCGAACCATCCACCCGCACCCGCATTTCCTTCGAGCTGGCCGCCAAACGACTTTCCGCGGATACGCTCAGCGTGACCGCCGGCGGCAGTTCGGTCTCGAAAGGGGAATCGCTCCTCGACACCGCCAAGAACATCGAAGCCATGAACGTGGACCTCATCGTCGTGCGGCACGCGGCGAGCGGGGCCCCCAAGATCATCGCGGACGCCCTGGGGCCTTCGGTCATCAACGCCGGCGACGGTTGCCAGGCGCACCCGACGCAAGCGTTATTGGACCTTTTCACCGTGAAGGAACGGTTGGGCCGCATTGAGGGCCTCAAGGTCGGTATCATCGGAGATATCCTCCACTCCAGGGTCGCGCGGTCCAATTTGTGGGGCTTCACCAAGCTGGGGGCGAAGGTCACCTTGTGCGGGCCGCCGACCCTTATGCCCAGGGACGTCGAGCAATTGGGCGTGCGCGTGACGTATGATCTGAAAGAGGTCGTTGCGCAAAGCGATGTGCTTATGGTGTTGCGACTGCAGAAGGAACGCCAGCAGGACAAATATCTGCCTTCGATCCGCGAGTACGCGCGGCTCTTCGGCATCAATAAGGAAAAATTGAAGTCCGCCAAGAAGGAGCTGTTGGTCCTGCACCCGGGGCCCATCAACCGCGGGGTGGAGATCTCCGCGGATGTTGCCGACGGGGAACATTCGGTCATCCTGGAGCAGGTGACCAACGGGGTGGCGGTCCGCATGGCGGTGCTGTATCTGTTGCTTGGAACGAAATCGAAGGCCGACGGGGAAGAGAAGGATGGGAGCGCGGTCTCATGAAGATACTGCTGATCAAGAATGCGATCATCGTCAACAGCAAGGACATCGCCTCCAAGCCGCAGGACATCCTTTTGGAGAACGGGCGCATTGCGAAGATAGCCCCATCGATTTCCACCAAAGAAGCGGAGATCATCGACGCGAAGGGGAAACTGGTCCTTCCGGGGCTCATCGACCTGCACGTGCATCTTCGCACGCCGGGCCAGGAGCATAAGGAAACCGTGGAGACCGGGTCCCGCGCCGCAGCGAAGGGGGGCTTTACGTCGGTCTTTTGCATGCCCAACACCAATCCGGTGATCGATAATGCCAGCATCGTGGAATCGATCAAGAAAGAAGCCCAATGCGTTGGGCTCGTGAACGTTTATCCGGTCGGCGCCGTCACCAAAGGCCAGAAGTGCGAGGAGCTCACCGACATCTGGGAGCTGGCGCAGGCCGGGTGCCCCGCGATCTCCGACGACGGCAAGGCCGTGCATAACAGCCAGCTGATGCGCCTCGCGCTCGAATACTCCAAGATGGCCGGCGTTTTCATTATTCAGCATTGTGAGGACCCTTGTCTCAGTCACCGTGGCGTGATGAATGAGGGACTTGTTTCCACGACCCTCGGGTTGAAAGGCTGGCCGGAAGTCGCCGAGACGATCATCGTCGCCCGCGACATTGAGCTCGCGCGCTATCTGAAGGCCCGGGTGCATTTCGCGCACATGAGCTGCGGCCGCTCCATCGAGCTGATCCGCATGGCCAAGGCGAAAGGAATTCCCGTCACCGCCGAGGTTTGTCCCCACCATTTTACTTTGACCGATGATCTGGTGAGGTCCTTCGATACGAACTACAAGGTCAATCCGCCGCTGCGCACCGCCGCCGATGTGGCCGCAATGAAGGAGGGCCTGGCGGACGGCACGATCGATTGCATCACCACCGACCACGCTCCTCATGCGCAGGAAGAAAAGGAGCTGGAATTCGACCACGCGCCGTTCGGAATGATCGGCCTCGAAACGTCCCTGGCGCTGACCATTACTGAGCTCGTCGAGAAGAAGGTCCTTACGTTCCCGCAGCTCGTGGAAAAGATGTCCACCGCCCCGGCGCGCGTCGGGGGCCTCGCCAACAAAGGCGAGATCAGGGAAGGGCTTGACGCGGACATCACGATCATCGACCCCAAGAAAGAATGGGTCGTGCGCAAGGAGGAGTTCGCTTCCAAATCCCACAACTCCCCCTTCGTGGGCCGGACACTCAAGGGGTTTGTTGAAACGACGATCTGCGGTGGTAAAATAACGTACCAAGCATGAATTACAATGGCTGATAAGCTCCTATGCTCCTAAGCTGCTAAGGGGCTTCGTAGCTTAGCCGCTCAGGAGCCGTATGCAATTCGTTGCAGATTTCCACCTCCACTCCAAATACTCCCGCGCCACCAGCAAAGACCTTGATATCGATCACCTCGCGCTCTGGGCCAAGAAGAAAGGCATTCAGCTTCTGGGCACCGGCGATTTCACCCATCCTTTGTGGCTTAAGGAGCTCAAATCCAAGCTCAAGCCCGTCGACGGAGATCTTTTTGAATACAAGGGCGTCCATTTCATCCTGACGGTGGAGCTCAGCAATATTTATTCCAAGAACGGCCGGACCTACCGCATTCATACGGTTTATCTCGCCCCGAGCTTTGCGACCGTCGACAAGATCATCGAGGCCCTCACGCGGCGCGGCGCCAATCTTCACTCCGATGGAAGACCCATCCTCGGGATGGATGTGGAAGAGATGACGAAGATCATCCTCGACATCGATGAGAACATTTTTGTCATTCCGGCCCATATCTGGACGCCGTGGTTCGCGATGTTCGGCTCGAAGTCCGGTTTCGATTCCATCGAGGACTGTTGGGGAAAGCTCGCCAACAAGATAACCTGCGTGGAGACCGGGCTCTCCTCGGACCCGGCCATGAACTGGCGCCTGAGCTGTCTGGACCGAATGACGCTGGTGAGCAATTCGGACGCGCATTCGCCTTCCAAGATCGGCCGGGAGTGCAACGTGTTCGACTGCGAAATGAGCTATGCGCAGATCGTGGAAACGCTTAAGACCAAGGACCCCAAACGATTTTTATACACGGTCGAGTTCTTTCCCGAAGAGGGAAAATACCATTACGACGGGCATCGGGCCTGCAATGTCGTTCTGTCGCCCGCGGAGTCCAAGCGCCATAACAACAACTGTCCGAAATGCGGCAAGTCCCTGGTCTTGGGGGTCCTCAACCGGGTGGATGAATTGGCCGACCGTCCGGAGGGTTATAAGCCCCCGAACGTCATTCCTTTTGTCAACCGGATACCGCTCGAGGAGATCATCGCGGACGCGCGGGGGATGGGGGTCCATTCCAAGGCCGTCCAGCGGGAATATGAGGCCATCTTGAAGGTTTTCGGCACCGAGTTCGATGTTCTGTCCAGCATCGAGTATAAGGATTTGACAAAGTCGATTTCTTCCCGTATTGTGGAAGGCATCAAAATGGTCCGGGAAGGCCGGGTGCACATTGATCCCGGCTACGACGGAGAGTACGGCAAGATCAGCCTGTTTGAGCAGGAGCCGAAGCTCAAGGATGAATCCCAGTTGAAGCTGTTCGTCTAAGCACTCTTCCCGCCGTTAATTTCCTTTCTTTAGGTTTAGAAATTTGTCCCTGTAGCTCAACGGATAGAGTACGGAAACCTTACTCTATACGGCGTTCTTAGAGGCCTAAGCGTTTATATTTCAGAAATATCTGCACCAATCGCCTGTTATGTGTCCCCGTAGCTCAACGGATAGAGTACGGGAACCCTACTCTCAGGATTGAGTTCTGAGAGGCTTGCGAGTATAAATTTCTACGATAAGAATTTGCTATAACTACTATTTGTCCCTGTAGCTCAACGGATAGAGTACCAGCCTCCGGAGCTGGTGGTACAGGTTCGATTCCTGTCAGGGACGCCAGATGTTACGGGGGCATCCCGGGGCGGATAACATCCGCCCCGGGATGCCCAAAGAATAAATCAAGTCACCACAACAACTTGTATTTATCCACAGACTGTACACAATATGTGGATAAAGGATCCATATGTCCCAAAGGATAACCATTTCCGTTATAGGCGGAAGTAAGATAAATTCAAAAGTGGAGAAATTAGCCCACGAAACAGGTAAAATAGTGGCTAAAGTGGGTGGAATACTTGTATGTGGCGGACTTAACGGTGCTATGATGGCAGCTTCCCGCGGAGCGAAAGAAGAGGGAGGTTTGACCATAGGTCTTTTACCAGGGAAGAGCAAAAATGATGCTAACCCATTTATTGATATAGCTTTACCAACATCTATCGGCTTCGCGCGTAACGCCATGGTCGCCTGTTGTGCGGATATCATTGTGGCGCTTCCCGGCAGCCATGGGACCCGCTGTGAGATCTCCTATGGACTGGTCTATGACCGGCCGGTGATCGATCTGGGGGGCTGGAAGGTCAAGGGAATGATCCGTGTCAAGGACCTCAAGGCCGCCGAGACAAAGCTGCGATCGTTGATAAAGGACATTCGCGCTCAAAGAGAAAAAGAACATGCCCGAACTACCCGAAGTTGAGACCATCCGCAGGGACCTGCAGCAATTCATTCTTGGAAAGGCAATTTCAGAGATCAGGGTCTTGGACGGACGGGTCATTCGCGGGATGGCGTCGGAAGAATTTATCCGGACCCTCAGGGCAAGAACGATCACGGGCATTGCCCGCCGCGGTAAAGCGATCGTGTTCTCTTTCCGGGAAG
>JAHFFX010000013.1:0-24260 GCA_023247755.1 Candidatus Omnitrophota bacterium
AAAAACGCAAAAGCCGCCCGCCAGGGCGCGCCACACCCTGCCGGTCTTCGCGAAAAGATAGAGCCCCGCCAGAATCGCGATCAGGGCGATCTCCAGCCGCAGGCCCCCCGGCACATCGGGGATGGGATAGAAGGGGTTGAAGAAATTGATGAATTTGGGCCAGGCGTCCTCGAAGATGTAGTTGTAGGACGCCTGGCCCCCGCTTTTGACAAGCGAAACGAAATCAACGGCGACCGGGAAAAGAATCACCGGAAAGAACATGAGGCAGGTTCTCGAGACCCTGGCGATAGCGGTCCCCGAGAAGAGATGCAAAAGGACAATGACCGCGAGGAACACCGTCAGGTAGAAGACCGGCACGTGCAGCAGGTCAAAGGTCGTCAGGTCCGGGAACTTGTGGTAGTCAACGAGGCTCTCGATGGAATTGCGGATGAAGATGACGGAAAGCGCCGAGACAAACCACAGACCCAGGCCGATGGGCCGGGATTCCAAGCGCTCAATAAAGGCGGAAAGTTGTTTTAGCATAGTTTGGATTTTGGGTGACCCAGTTGCCCAGACACCCAGGGACCCAGGGAATTCCCTCTGGTATCGCCTGGGTGACTGGGGCGCTGGGGCACTGGGGAACCCTTCAGATCTTCTCCACAAACTCCCGCCGCACCCACCCCATCTTCCCGTCGGGGCGCCTGACCTTGGCCCAATCGCCCTCGGTCTTGAGGAGTTCCACCCGGCCGCCTTCCACCAGGTCAAAATGGGCGGTCGATTCCTCGCGGGGCTCGAACAACGCCTTGGTCTCCCCCACCGCCACCGCGTAACCCTCTTCGTCGGAAAGTTTCTGCATGAAAGCGAACACATGGAGCAGCCACACGGCGATCAGCACGCCCGCGGCCGCCCGGCGCGAATTTGCCGGCCATTTCAGCCACAAGGTCAACAGATGCAGGACAACGGTCAGCAAGAGCCACACGTACGCCCCCCAGGCCCACTCATCGGCGCTGAAATAATCCAGCCAATTCTCCCAGGCGCGCTGCAGTTCGCCCTTCTGGGGTGGATCGGAGAATTTCTTTATCAGCGAAAGGGCGTAATGATAATTGGACTCCAGGTCGCTGTCGCGCGGGATCAGCCGCCGCGCCCGTTCATAATTGAGGACCGCCTTGCCCAGCATCTTCTTCTTGAAATAACTGTTGCCGAGATTGTAAAGGACCGCGCCGCTGCCCGATCCCTCCCGAAGGATCGCTTCGTAATACTGGATGGCCTCATCGTAATGTCCTTCCTGGTAGGCGGAATTACCTTTGACGAAGTTCGACAGCGCCAATCCTTCCTGAGCGCGCGCGGAACCGACGACCAGACACGACGCCAGCGCCACGAAAAGAACCTTCCCGATCATGGATCCTCGAGCGCTCATCGCACGTTCCTCTCCAGATGATCGATCGTTTCTTGCAGCCGTTTCAGTTCGGTTTCCATCCGGCCTTCCCCCGGGCCGGAGCCGGCATACCGCACGGCGTCGCAATCTTCGAACAGAACCCTCACGTTCTCCCGGATAGCGGCGGGGACGTTCCTTTCACGCAACCGCTCATCCACATTGGCGAACGTGATGCCGCCCGCCGACAGATGGAACTTGTCGCCGAAATATTCCTGCATCGTTTTGAAAAGGAGGTCGTAGAACTCTCCGTTCTTGCTTTCCGCAAGCAGCCGCTGGGCGTCCTGCAATCCGCGCCGGGCCTTCTTGGGCGCGAGCAGCCGCCGCGCCAGCGCCGTATCGGAACTGAGCCGATGCGTCCATTCAAAGAAGGCCACCAGCCCCGCCCACGCTATGATCGTCAGCAAGATCAGGACCCGGTACCCCCAGCCGGCGTACCAGGGGTGGCGCAGGTCGCGCCAGGCGCCGGGGTGGTCCTTGATGAAAATGATATCGCGCCCGAACGTCTCTTCCGGCAGTGCTTCTTCGGGCTTTTGTCCGGCGCTGGAGAACTGGAGCATCTTGAAATCCTCGCCGGCCTTCGGCTTGTTGACCTTCAGAGGGAAAGGCCCCTGGGTCACGGTCTTGAAACTTTTGGATTGCGGATCGAAGAAGGAGAAACCGAGCGCGGGGACCTGGGTGATGGTGTCGGACTGCGGGATCACGATCTGCTCGGAGCTCCGTCCCCCGGGCGCTTCCTTCGTCTGCGCGTCGTAGGTCTTGAATTCCGCCGAGTTGCCCAAGGAAGGCAGCTTCGCGTTCCGGAGGTTCCCCTCCCCGGTCACCTTCAGCTTGAGCGTCACCGGATCCCCCAACGTGACCTCGGCGGGGCCGGTGGACGCTTCAAAATTGAACTGGCCCACCGCTCCCGAGAAATCGGCGGGCTGATCTTCCGTCGGCCACGGCAGGACCTTAAGCGACACGTCCCCCGACTGCACCGTGTACGGGCGTTTTTCATAGGTGTTGAGGAACCTATTGAAGAATTCGTCACCGAAGAATTCGTCGAAACGGTTCGGCGCGGAGCGCTGTTTGGATTCGAACATGAGCCCGCAGGTGATCTTCACGGGCCCGAGCTTGATCTCCCCGGTGCGCGTGGGATAGACATAGGTCTTGAACTCCACCACCTGGTACTGGACGCCGCCCACGACCTGCTGGTATTGCTGATGTTCGAAACCATCGTCCGCGATCGCGCCGTCCAGCGCCAGCTGCGGCAGCTGGATGTCCTGGATGGGCAGATCGCTGACGAAAAGCTTGACGGTCACCGGGACCTTTTCGTTGAGGTACGCTTCATCGCGCGGCACGGACATCGTCACGAATATCTTATCGCCGATATCGACCGAGCCGCCGCCCGAGCCCGACAAGGCGGGCTGCTGGCCGGCGGCCGCCGCATCGACCACCTCGATGTCGATGGGGCTGCTCGTGTAGTTCTTTCCATCGACCTTAACGCTCAAGGCGGGGATCTGGAACTTTCCGGTCTTGCGCGGAACGAGCACATAAACGTGGGAAGCCATCGAAGAGACCTGACCGTTGATGATGGAGACCCGCGTGGAAGGACCTACGTAGCGCGCATCGAACCCGTCGATGGCGGGAAGATCGGGGGCATCCTCGAATTTCCCCCCTTCCACGGTGAGCGTCAACTGCAGCGATTCCGCGAGACTGATGGTCTTCGCATCGACCGTGGCCTCGAAGCGGACGTCCTGGGCGTGGCCGCTCGGGATGAACACAATAATGGAAATCAAAGCAAGAACGGCTACGTTCAGGACTCGAGCGGAAATTCCAAGCATCACACCCTTCGGGTGCGATTTCGCGCTTCTCCCGGATAAAGAAGCGCTCATCGAATTCCAAATCCCAAACAAATCCAAAATTCCAAGCACCAAAACACCAAACGGTTCGGGATTTTGGATTTCCGGAATTGGAACTTGTTTGGAATTTGGGGTTTGGTATTTGGAATTTATCACTTCACCAGTCCTTCAACACCGGCGCTTCCCGCCCTTTGCGCGGGTTCAGGTTGAGGAGCCCTTTGGGTTCTTCGTATTCCCGATAACTCTGAAGGCGCATCTGGGCTTCCTTTTCGCTCACGTCTTCCTTGCCGGACAGACTTGGCTGGGCGCTTTGGTCCCCGGGCTGCTGGTCCTTGGGCCCGCCATCGGAACCGGTAGGATTTTCTTGTTGCGGTTCCCGCTGGTCCGGCTCACCCTTCTGACCCGGTTGCTGCGGCGGTTGATCTTTTCGTTGATCCGGCTGTTCGCCTTGTTGGCCTTGCTGATCCTTCTGGTCCTTTTGGTCCGGCTGATCCGGTGGCGGCTGCTGATCCTGCTGGTCCTGCTGCTCCTGTTGATCCCGCTGTTCCTGCTGTTCCTGCTGCTCTTGCTGATCTCCCTGTTGCTGCTCCTTGCGGTCCGGTTGCGCGGGCTGAGATTGCTCCGGTTTGTCCGGATCCTTTTTCTGCGAATCCTGCCCAGCCTGCGGCGGCTGCGGTTGGTCGTTGCCTCCGGATCTCGGCTCGTCCTTCTTCTGCTCCGACTTCGGGTCCGAGGCCGTCTTCTTTTCCTTATCCTTGCCCTTCTGCCGTTCCTTTTTTTCCTGCTCTTCCTTTTTCTTTATCAGGCGTTCGATCTCTTTTTGCACGAATTCCTGATTGGCCTTCGCGTCCGTATCCTTGGCGTCGAGCTTGAGCGTCTGATCGTATTGCTGCAGGGCCTCTTGCAAATTCGCAATGGCCTTGCCGATCTCCTTGTTCTCAAGACCAAGTCCCTGCTGGTACAGGGCGTTTCCCAGATTGTAATGCGCTTTGGGCTTCAGCTTCTCGTCTTCGCCCAGCAGGGAATTCTTCAAGTGGGTCACGGCCGAGTCATAATCGCCCTTTTTGTAGAACGCCGTGCCGAGGTCGAAGTTGACGATGTCGGAGTCCGGGCTCTTTTTGAGGGCGTCCGAAAAATGCCGGACCGCCTCGTCGAATTGACCCTTATTATACAGAAGGTTTCCCTTTTTAACATCTTTCGCTTCGCCGGAGAACAATCTCGCCCCCGGAACGGCGGCGGAAGCGTCCGTCGACAGAAGGATCCCCGTCCAGAATAAGGCAGCGATGAGCGTTCTCATTTTCGTTTGCGTTCCATGACCAGGACCTCCGCCACCAGCAGGATCAGCGCCAGCGACAGCGGATATTGAAAGCGTTCGTGGTACTTCTTCTCCATTTTGTTATCGATGTCGCGCTTTTCCATCTTCGCAAGCTCTTTATCGTAGATCCGCTCCAGGCCGAAATCGGCCCCGGCTGCCCGCACGTAAGTGCCGCCGGTGGTCTGGGCGATCTGCGCCAGGAGACTCTCGTTGAGCCGCGATTTGACGTAATTCCCGTCGCGGTCCTTGAGGAAGGACCGGCTGCCGTCCTCATTGGCGATCTCGATCAGGTCCCCTTCCCGGGTCCCGATCCCCACGCAGAAAATGCGGATGTCATTGTCGTGGGCGAGCTCGGCCGCGGCGACCGGGTCCCCTTCCAGGTTCTCCCCGTCGGTGAGCAGGATCAGCGCCTTGTACTTCCCGGGAACCTCCTTATATTTGTTGATCGCCTCGGCGATGGCCCGGGCCACATGGGTCCCGCCGCGGGGGATCGCGTTGGTGTCGAGGTCCTCCAGGGCCAGCCGGAATCCGTTGTAATCGACGGTCAACGGGCACATCAGGAACGCGTCCCCGGCAAAAGCGATGAGGCCGATGCGGTCACCTTTGAGTTTCTTGACCAGGTCCTTGACGGCGAGCTTGGTGCGTTCGAGGCGATTGGGCTTCACGTCCTTGGTCAGCATGCTTTTCGAGGTGTCGATCGCGACCAGGATATCGATGCCCTGCCGTTTGATCTCCTGCCATTGGAAACCCCACTGCGGCCGCGCGAGCGCCAGGACCCCGAACAGGAAAACCCCCGCGAGGAACGCGGCCTTGAGGGCGTTCCGAGCAAGACTGAATTGCGACGCGATCTCGGGGAGGAGTTTTCCGTCGGCGAAGGATTCCATTCTCCGGACCTTATAGGAAATGCTCCACCACAGGAAGCCAGCGATGGCCGCCGCCACCCAAAGCCACAGGAATTGATCAGGTTCAGCGAAACGCATGGTTCAGCTCCTAAGCTGTTAAGCTCTAAGCTCCTAAGCGATACGGGTTCCCGAGCCAATACCAGCGGCTTAGCAGCTCCGGAGCACCGAAGCTCATTAGGGGATCCTTAACAAGACCGTATTGCGCAGCAACACTTCCAAAGCCAGAAAACCCAGGGCGAACAACAGCAATCCGGGATAAAGCTCCCGGAACTGCCGGTAACCGATGTCCGTCTCGATGGTCTTCTCCATCGCGTCGATCTCCTTGTAGATCTGCCGCAGGGAATCGGTGTCGGTCGCCCGAAAGTACTGGCCGCCGGTGATCTTCGCGATCTCCTTGAGGGTGTCCTCATCGATGTCAATGCGTATCTTCTGCATGACGCGGTTCCCCATGATGTCCTGCGCCGGGAACGGCGCAAAGCCCTTGGTCCCGGCCCCGATCGCATAGATCTTGATGCCGAAGGCCTTCGCGGCCTTGGCCGCGGAGAGCGGGTCGATCTTGCCGGCGTTGTTCATGCCGTCGGTGAGCAAGATGATGACCTTGCTCTTGGAATGGCTGTCCTGCAGCCGGCCGATGGAAGAGGCGATACCGGAGCCGATCGCCGTGCCGTCCTCCACCAGTCCCAGTTCCACGCGCTCGAGATTGGTCTTCAGCCACGGCAAATCGTTCGTCAGCGGACTTACCGTATAGGCGCGGGCGCCGAAGGCGACGAGCCCCAGCCGGTCCGCAGAGCGCCCGTCGATGAATTCCGCGACCACCTTTTTGACGATGGCCAGGCGGTTGATCCGGCGGCCGTTGAACGCGAAATCCTCCGCCGCCATGCTTCCCGAACAATCGATCGCGAGAATGATGTCGATGCCTTCCCGTTCATGTTTGGATTCTTCCAAGATGCTGCGGGGGCCGGCCAAGGCGAGGATCATCAAGATAAGGACCTCGAGGCGCAATAGCCAGAGGACCGGGAACAATTTCGCCTTCCAGCCCCGGCCGACCCCCGCGAACAGGTCGGTCGATGAATAGCGGAAGGCCGACGAATTTCTCCGGCGGTGCAGATAATAGCTCAGGAATACGACCAACGGAATGAGCGCCAGCACCGGAGGGTCCTTGAAAACCATTCCGTGGACGGTCACGTCAGCTCCCCGCCTTTCGTTTCCTCGATGAGTCTTCTCGCCAAGAGCCAGGCGCCTTCCATTTCGCGGGTGCCGGCCGGATGTTTCGCGAATTTGACCATGTCGCAGGCGTTGAGAAAATCCCGGAGGGATTCTTGCTGGCCGGAAGAAAGCTGCGGCGTCTCCTGCAGGGACCGGAGGAACTCCGGGGTCGTCATCTCCGGGGCGCGCAATCCGAAACGCTCTTCGAGATAACGGCGGATGATGTCGGAGAGCTCCGTGTAGTAGGCCTTCACTTCGTCCGGCGCGGCGGGGTTATTGCTTTTCAATTCCTCCAGACGATCGATGGCCCTCTCCCAGGAGGATTTGCGGGCGATGGACGGCCCGCTCTTGCCCCCCGGTTTGCGGAGATACCGCAACAGGAAGAAAACCGCCAGCGCGATCCCCGCAAGAAGCAAGATCCAAAGCAGGGCATGGTCCGGCGGAAGTTCGACCGGGGGCTTCATGTCGCGCAGCTCCTCGGCCCGGGCGGTTCCTAATAGAAACACGAATAAAATCCCAAATTGCAAAGACCAAAAGACAAACAAATTCCAATTTCCAAGATCCGGCATTCCAGACCGTTTTGGGTTTTGGGCTTTGGAATTTGGAACTTGTTTGGGATTTGGGACTGGGAACTTGGATCTTTGCATTGGTCGCTATTTACCGAAATCTTCTACGTCGTTTCATGAAGAATTTAACCAGCTCGTCCGCGAACGGGACATCCGTCGAAATATCGATGTGGTCCATCCCGGCCGAGAGAAAAAGCCGCGTGCGTTCCTTAAGCCGCTCGCCAGCCTGAGCGGAAAAACGGACGCGCAAGGCCGCATCGCCCGAATCCACCAGCAGCACTTTGCCCGTTTCGGCGTCCTCGAGCTCGACCAGTCCGCAGTCGGGGAGCGCCTGCTCCCGCGGATCGTTGAGCGTGACCGCCACCAGGTCATGGCGCTTGTTGGCGATCGAAAGCGAACGGCGCAGATCCTCGGCGGGACCAGAGGCCCGGGAGCGCTTCGGCGCGGAATCATTCAATAGGAAATCCGAGATGACGAACACGACGGCGCGCCGGCTGGTCACGCGGTGCAGGTACTCCAGAGCGACCGACAGGTTCGTCCCCTTGCCCTTGGGCGCAAAGAACAGGATCTCCCGGATGATCCGCAGCACGTGGCGAAGCCCTTTGCGCGGCGGGATCAGCTGTTCCACTTCGCCGGTAAAGATCAGCAACCCCACCTTGTCGTTGTTGCGCACCGCCGCCAGGGCCAGGACCGCCGCGAGTTCAGCGGCCAGCTTGGATTTCAGGGTCTTCACCGATCCGAACCGGCAGGAGGCGGAG
The DNA here is from genome assembly GCA_023247755.1 of Candidatus Omnitrophota bacterium. Lineage (GTDB taxonomy): Bacteria > Omnitrophota > Gorgyraeia > Zapsychrales > JAHFFX01 > JAHFFX01. Next base: position 8,000 of record JAHFFX010000013.1, read on the forward strand.
GCGTCCACCAGAATCATCACGGTGAGTTCCCGCTCCTCGACATACTTTTTGACGTGGGGGACCCCGGTGCGCGCGGTCACGTTCCAGTCGATCGTGCGCACGTCATCGCCGGGAATGTACTCGCGCACCTCGTCGAATTCCATGCCGCGGCCCTTGAACACGCTGTGGTAGGCGCCGGCGAAGACGTCCGTGACCAATCGCGAGGTCGTAATCTCGATGCGGCGAATCTGTTGAAAAAGTTCCTTGGGTATCATGGCTCCCTAACGCATGCAGGACCGTTGATCGTTCAGGCTTGACGGGTGGGGGTGTTGGTACGGCGGCTATTGCTGCTTCATGGTACTTACGATCGTCTCGAGCTCATCCAGCCTCGCCGAGATCTGCTGCAGGTACGTGATGATGATGGCATGAGTGTATTGCGCATCGATCCCCACCGGAGAATCGGGCAGGCGGATGAGGTCCACAAGGTCCTGATATTCTTTTTTGGTCTTCTGGGTCGGATTGGGAAGATTCATCTCATGGGTTCTTTCACATCGGAACGACATGCTGGCCGGTCATGATCTGTATGATCCCGCGGCGGACCATCATCACGCCGATCGCCGACAACAGGAGCGCCGTCACCTTGGACATGGCCCTGGCCCCTCCGTGGCCGATGATCTTGATGAGGGCGTCGGAACAGCTGAACACCAGGCCGGTCAGCAGGATATTGAGCAGCACCGCGGCCACGGTGGGCACCACCCCGTGCTGATCGAGGAGCAACAGCGACGTCGTCAACACCGCCGGGCCAACGATCAAGGGCGTTCCCAGGGGCACGACGCCGGATTCCCGGCTCGAGACCAGGCGTTCCTTGCCGGGGTTGACCAGATCGATGATGGCCAGGCAGAACAATAGCGCGCCGCCCGCGATCATGAAATCGGCGACGGTGATCCCCAAGAGATTAAAGACCGCTTTGCCGAGAAAAATGAAACCGATGGCCAAGCCAATGGCGGTGAACATCGACTGCAGGGTGACGGTGCCCTTCTCTTTCGGGTCCAGGTCCTGGGTGAGCATGACGAAAATGGGCAGGGTCCCGATACAATCCACCGCAACAAAGATCGGGATGAACGCGAGAAAGATTTCCTGAAACATGAGGCGTGTCTCCCTTGGGCAACGTTAATTGCTACAGGTATATTTTAGGGGCTTATCGAACGCTTTCAACTGATTTTTACCGCTTTATAAAAAGATTCGCCCCGCTGGAGCGGCTCTTTTCCTAAGCCGTTCCCGCGAGGCGTCGATGAAAGTGTTCAGTGCAGAGTGTAAAGTGTCAAGCCGTTATTGACTATAACTCAAGCTACGGGCCGTCCGCTTGACACTTAACACTTAACACTTAACACTTGACACTATTTAACCCGAACAACCACAACTCGCCATGCCGCATCCGGACATGGAGGATTTTCGTTTGGAAGATCTCGCCGTTTTCTTGGATTTCGCGGAACTTTTCTTTTTGGCCATCGTCCCATCCTTCTTTCGCGGACCGCTCAACGATACGTAAAGGTTTTCAATTGCTGAATTGCGGGTTGATCTGTTTCGGCGTGGACTCGGCCGTGGAGATCGGAGCGGCCGAGGACGGCTGGTTATAGTAAGTTTTTAACTGGCCCCATGTTTTGGGCCCCACTTTCCCATCCGCCGTCAGACCGTTCTTCTCTTGGAACTCGCGGATGGCCTTTTTGGTCTTCGGCCCCATCACGCCGTCGATCTTTCCCTGATAGATGGCGGCATTCTTTAAGGCCGTCTGGATGTCCTGGATGTTCGGGGATTCCGGGGCATTGAGCGCGATCTGATCCACCGCCGGGGTTTCCAACGTGGTCGCTTGGGCCTGAGCGCTCGAGGCGGCGGGACTTTCCGCGTTCGCCATGGGCGATTGCGATTCGGCGTTCGTTTCCATCGCCACCGGGGCCTCGATCTCCTTAAAGAACTCCTCCGACTTCATCATGCTCTCGTTCGACTTCGCCCTTTGACCGCAACCGGCTATCGCCATCGCGAGCCCCGCGACCAGCATCAATCTCACAGCTGACATGGTTTATTTTTCCTTTCCTTAAGAAAATCCTTTGTCCTATTCCTCTTCGCTTTCCTTACGTAACTGCGAACTTGACAACGCCAACAGCAGGAATCTCGCCAACAGAACAAAAATCACCGCGTTGATTAGCATAAATTGTTGATCCTTTTCTAATTGCAGAAAATATTCTGGAGGCTTGCGCTAATCCGTCCCTTGAAGGATCCATGAGGCAAGTGATCTTTGGTGGGGTTTAGATTCTTACGGCTCTCAATTTGAATTATAAGCGGGTGGTCGGCAGTGTCAATGGAATTCTGGCAAATTTGGCGGGTTCATTAACCGGATTTTGACAAAAACTTTATTCTGAGAAATCCCAGGGCCCTCCCGCCGCCTGCGGCGGCGGGAGGGCCCTGGGAATTCCATTCAATCCGGATTATTGCGCCGGTTGCGGCGCCGGTGCCCCCGGAAGCATGATCACCTGGCCTGCCTTCAGCCGGTTAGGATCCTTGATCCGGTCCTTATTGAGCTCGTAGATCTCGCGCCAGCGCTTGCTCGTCCCCAATTCCTGCATCGAAATTCCGCCGAGCGTGTCCCCGGACTTCACTTTGTATTCCCGGGTCGCGGTCGGCGCCGCCGCGGGTTCAGAAGGGGCCGGCACATTCTCCGCCGCGGGTTCGACCGCTGCGGCGGCAGGTTCGGAAGCGCTCGGCTGCGGCGCAACGGCCGGTTCCTCGGGCACTTTTTCCGCAGGCGGCGCGGCGTCCGGGACCGGCAGATCCTTCACATTGTCCGAATCGACCTCGATGGGGATCACGATCACGGTCCCCGCTTTTAGTTTATTGGGATCCTTGATGCGGTCCTTGTTGAGCTCGAACAGATATTTCCAGCGGTAAGCCGCCCCCAGGTAACGCTGGGCGATCTTATCCAGCGTATCGCCTTTCTGGATCGTATAATCGCGGGTCGAGACCTTAACCTCGCCCTCGTCCTTCACTTCTTCCTGGATAAGGTATTTGCCTTCTTCGACCAGCTGGGCACCCGCCGGCTCTTCTCCGGGCGATGGCATCATGACCTCTTCCACATCGGCGATCATGAACTGGGCGTTACGGTCCCTTTGCATGCCGACGATGTCGGTCACCGGGGCCACGGCGTCCAATTTTCCCCGGCTGACGACCTTGATGCGCTCCTCCACGATGCCGTTCTGCAAAAGATATTCTTTGACCGCATCCCCCCGGCGGCGGGCCAGCTTATCGTTGTAAGCTTCCGACCCGCGGATATCGGCGTTGCCGGTGACCAGGATCTCCATCTCCGGATATTTGTTGAGCGTCTTCACCGCTTTCTCCAGGATCTTAACGGCGTCATTGCGCAGATCGGCGTGGTCGTAATCGAAATAGATCTTGACGTTGCGGATGATCTTCCTGATGAGGAGCGAAGGCCGCAATTCCTGCGGCTCGGCCGGCGGAAGCTCTTCCGCCTTATAATCGAAAATGATCTTATAAACGTAGATGTAACCCTGATTGCCCCAGGGGCGGACCGCTCCGGGAGTGTTGGGCCACCACCAATAACCGCCCCGCGCCTCATCCTTGACCGGTCCCGGGGTGGCGTCCGTCGGCCACCACTGGAACTTCTCGGAATTCGCTTCGATCTCCTTTTGTTTTTTCTCTTCCCGCCGCTGTTTCCAATCATTCCAGCCGGCCTCCCCACGGCCCAGGAACGCCAGGACAAAAAGAAAAGTAAAAAGCGAGGAAAGGATCTTTTGACGATTGGTCGTATTCACGATAAACCCCTTTGTGGTTGGACTTGCGGACGGCTCTTGGATCCCCGATCGAAATTCCCTAATTAATAGGCGTAGGCCTTCAATTTCATCCAGGTCTTTTGCCCGACGACGCCATCGGCGGTCAGGCCATTGGCCTCCTGGAACGCCTTGATGGACTTTTTGGTCTTGTCTCCCAGTTTTCCATCGACCGACCCCTTGTAATAACCGGCGTTCTTGAGGGCCTTTTGCAATTCCTTGGCCGATACGGAGACCCGGAGGATGTCATCTTTGGACTTGGCGCTGACGGGAGCGGAAGAACGGACCGGTTCCGGTTCGCTCACCGGGACGTTGCGCAACTCCTCATGCAGCGAATCCACCTGGTCCTTGAGATCCTGGATCTCCTCGTCCTTCTGGTCGACCTTCGCTTCCATGGCGCTAACCCTCGTCTGCAGGTCGTCCATGGTGGAGGTCTTGCGGGTGGTCGCGCAACCGATCATGGTGAGAGAAAAGACCAATGCCATTAAGATCCTGAACATCATCAAACACCCCCTGTGCGGAATATGGAAACGGATTAACGAAATTTGCCCTATTATATTATTCCATCTGGAATAAATCAACATCTATCGCTGGTAGTTACAAACAAATCATAGGGGGCGGGAATGAGACCCCGATCGAGGATGCGCCTCGCCCAAAATGATATTTTACCGGAATGCGCGTTAGCGGTCTTAGCTCTTAGGTGTCAGGTGACAGGTCACCGTGAGTTTCCCGCGACCCAAGACCTACGACCTTTTAGGCAACGGAACGAACACGCTCGTCGTCCGTTGATACTCCCGATACGCTTCCCCTCGGCTTTTGAGGGATTGTTCCTCGGCCGGCGGCACGCCGCTCACCTGAAGCAGGAAATAAAGCATCAAGGCCGGACAAATGACCGCCGTCCAGCCGAACGGCGAGCCGAGGGCCATCACAAAAAAACTCACCCACATAAGCCATTCAAAAAAATAGTTCGGATGACGTGAATACTTCCACAGGCCCCCGTTGCAAACCTTACCGCGGTTGGCCGGGTTGAGCTTGAAGTGCCGCAGCTGATCATCACTGATGGTCTCGCCCACCAGCGCCGCCACCCCGATCGCGAAACCCAGCCATTCGATCCACGAGATCGACGGCCGGGGGTTGAGCGCCATCACCAAAAACGGCAGCGAAAGGATGAGCGACAGGAGTCCCTGCAGCTGGAAATAGATCAGGAATTGCAAATGCTGCTGGGCCTCCGTGCCCGTGCGCAGTTTTTGATAACGCGGATCTTCTTTCTTATCCTTGACCAACCGCCCCAAGAGAACGAAGATCAGCCGGCAACCCCACACCACGACCATGATGAACATGAGCAGTTGCCGGGGAACGTAACCATCGGAATGCACAAAATAGATCGCGGCCAAGCTCACCAGCCCGAACGTCCAGCCAATGTCCACGAGGCCGGCGTTGCGCAGGACCGTGGCCACGCCCCACAAGGCGAACATCAGCAGCGCCATCCAGGCCGCGGACATCGCTATCATGGAAGCCACCGCCATCGGATCGAAGGTCAGGTTCATGTCATTGCCCTCATTTAGATGAGTTAATTCGAATTGGCCGTCTTTTTCCCGAGGGGATGTCCCTGGCCCCGGCCGCCCCGGCGCGAAAGAAAAAAGACCGGCAGGTAGTACGTCAGCATCCATCCGAACTGCCACGCCTGCAGCGCGGCCGGATAATTCTCGGAATAGCTCTTATTATAACCCAGGACCTGCGCAATTTCCGTCAATAAATCCTGCATGCCTTCCGTTCCCACCAGCATCGCCACCGGCAACTGCAGCCCCAGCGTGATCCCCCAGTACCAGTACCGCTGACGGGGCTCGGCAAGGAGCAGCCCCCCCGCCCAGGACATGATGACGGACGATACGATGAACGGCAAGAGCGAACTTTCAAGCACTCCCCCGCGCAGAATAAGGTCCCACAGCCGTTCCGCGAACAGCAGAAGATGGCTTCCCACCGCAATGAGAATGTAGGCCGCGTAACGGAAGCGTCGCGCCGGTTCCCGGCGGCTGGAAAGGATCTGCACGAGCCCAAAGGCCAGGCTGAGCAATATCCCTTGCGCTCGGTCCAGCGCCGGCGCCAGCAAATAAAGCGCGACGACCGAAAATCCCAGAAGGGCATAATCCGGTTTCTTAATCTTGAAATTCCTAATTTTGGTTCCAGTCCGCATGCGGATTCATTCTCCCAGTAGTTCGGCTTTGAGCGTTTCATCCACCGGGCGGTCGCCCACCCAGGTCGCGAAAAAGGCCACCGCGAAATCGGCGCCCCGGATCACCCCTTGCAGTTGTCCATTCAAAGCGATCTTCGTACCCAAACGGGGGATGTAGGTGGCAGTATAACGGTCGCCGGGTTTCACGTCCACGTAATAGGAATTCAGCTGATCGATGCGTTTTTCGAGACTTTGGAATTCCCTCGGGGGAATGTTGGCGGCCATGGCCTTGCGGGTCGTGCGGGCCAATTCCACCTGCGGGATGTTCTGGAAGTAGACGACCTCCAGACGTTTGGGGACATCGGCCAGGACCTGTTTGGAAGGAACCTCCTCCCCCAGATAAAGCCCGGCGGCGAAAACCTTGATGGAAAAGTATTTCTTCAGCGCCGCCCCGGTCAGGCGCAAGGTGAGCGTCTTGGTTTGATAGAACGGGCTGAATTCCACCCCGTCGATGCTGGCCGCTTCCGAGGAAGAATGGACCACCGCTCCTATCGCTAGACCGCAAGCCACCGCCATAAAGACCCTCCGAATTTTAAGGGGACAGTCCCCTGTGGCTGAAAAATCAGTAAACATTGTCTATTTATCTGTCCACCGGGGACTGTCCCCTCTTAAAAGGCCGGATGATCAGGCGAATGCCTTTATCGTAACTGAGATAGCTGAAGACCCAATTGACGAACGTTACCATTCGGTTTCGGAACCCCACCAGCGTCATCAAATGAATGAACACCCAAAGGAACCAGCCCAGCACTCCCTGGACCTTCACCAAAGGCAGATCGGCGACCGCCTGGTTACGCCCGATGGTGGCCATGACCCCAAGGTTGAGGTAATGGAACGGCCGCAACGGCTGTTTGCGCAGCAACCTGCCGAGATTTTGCGCGAGCCATTTTCCCTGCTGCATGGCGACGGGGGCGAGCAAGGAATGGCCTTGCGGAGAGTCTTTGGTCACCATGCAAGCCAGATCGCCGATCGCGAAAATATTCTCGTAGCCTTCAACGCGGCTAAACGCATCCACTTTAAGCCGACGCCCGTTCGTGACCGACTCCGCCCGCAGCCCCGGAAGCACCGCACCGGCAACACCCGCCGCCCAGATGACGGCTTTGGTCAAAAGGGTCTTTCCATTGGAAAGGGACAGGGTCGTGCCGTCGTAGGCGACGACCCCGGTGTTCAGCCAGATCTCGACCTCGAACTTTCTGAGGAACTCTTCCGCTTTCTGCGACGCCGATGGCGACATGCCCTGCAACAACCGCGGGCCGTGGTCCACCACATGGATCCGCATCTTTTTGATATCGAGTTCCGGGTAGTCGAGCGGCAAGATGTGGTTTTTGAGTTCTCCCAGAGCGCCGGCCGTCTCCACTCCGGTGGGACCTCCTCCCACCACCACGAAGGTAAGGAGACCTTCCAAATTCTTCAGGTCCGTGGTCAACAAGGCCGCTTCCAGATTCTGCAGGATGAGACTTCGCAGATCGAGCGATTGCGGGACGGATTTCATGGGCATGGCGTTGCGCTCCATGTCCCGCATTCCATAAAAATTGGTGACGGAGCCCGTGGCGAGGACCAGAAAATCATAGGGAATCTCGCCGATGGATGTCTCAAGGACCTTCCTGGCGGGGTCGACCTTGATCGCCTCCGCCATACGGAAGATGAAGTTCTCCTGTTTCTTGAAGATCTTGCGCAGCGGATAAGCGATCGAATCCGGCTCGAGGCCCGCCGTCGCCACCTGATACAACAATGGCTGAAAGGTGTGGTAATTGTTCTTGTCGATCATCACCACCTGAACGTCCTCCCCCTTAAGCCGCTTCGCGAGCTGAATGCCGCCGAAACCGCCGCCGACGATGACGATCCGCGGCTTGTTGGTGACGGGGATGTTGATGGAGATGGAGGAAGGGCCCGTCATGCGATTTCCTTTAGGTTGTTCCTTGCGGGAAAAACGACCGAGGCAATGATCGAAACGGCCAGGATCGCCATGACCCCGCCCAAAGTGAGGCTCGCGGGGACGTGCACAACGTCCTGCAAGAGCATTTTACCGCCGATAAGGACCAGGATCATCGAAAGGCCGTAATTGAGATAGTGGAACAGGCCCATCATGGCCGCGAGCGCGAAATACAGCGCCCGCAGGCCCAGTATGGCGAAACAGTTCGAGCTGTAGACGATGAAGGGGTCCGTGGTGACCGCGATCACCGCCGGGATCGAGTCGACGGCAAAGACGACGTCCACCACATCGATGATGAGCAGGGCCACGAACAAGGGGGTCGCCCACAGGACCCTTTCCTTACGGACAAAGAATTTCCCCCCCACATAATCCGGAGTGACCTTAAAGAACCTGCGGAAAAGGATCAGGGCCGGGTTCTTTTCCGGTTCGAACTTCTTCTCCTGTTCAAAAAGCATCTTGAGGCCGGTCACCAGCAGAAAAAGGCCGAACGCGTAGATGGCCCAGTGGAACTGCTCGATGATCGTCACCCCCGCCACGATGAAGATCCCGCGCACGACGAACGCGCCGAAAATGCCCCAGAAAAGAACGCTGTGCTGGTACTGGGACGGCACCTTGAAATAGTTGATGACGAGCAAAAAGACGAACAGGTTGTCCATGCTCAGGGAGCGCTCGATGAGGTAGCCCGTGAAGAAGTTGAGCGCCTTTTCCCTTCCGGCGAACCACCAGATGCCGGCGTTGAAGGCCAGCGCGACCAGCGTCCAGATGACGCTCCCGATGATGGATTCCCGGATGCCGATCGCGTGGGCCTTACGGTGAATGACGCACAGGTCCAGGTACAGCATGACCAGGATCGAAACGATGAAAGCGGTCCACAGCACGGCGGGGCTGACCGGGGTCATCTGATCTCTTCGCCCCCGATGACGCCGCAAGAAACAATGGCCTTCATCGCCTCATCGATGGGCCAGCCCGGATCGAGGATCAGCTCCTCCTCCACCCAGATCAGCACCCCGCCGAACGGCGTGGGGACCGTGGGCAAAAAAACCTTGACGAGCTTTTTTCCCCGACGCGCATCGCTGGTCTCCCCCATGACGAAGCCCAGGATCCATGCACCGCTCCTTAAATAATCGACCAGGACCGCTTTCTTGAAAAGCGCCTTTTCGTCCTGGGACAGGGTTTGCGAGAACTGTTTTCCGAACTCATAAGTGGTCTTAACGAGCGGCAGCCTTCGGAAAACCCCTTCTATCAATAGGAAGATCTGCCTTCCCAGAATACTGCTCGTCAGGAAGCCGATAATGAACAATATCATCAGCACCAGCAGGATCCCCAGCCCCGGGAGACGATAACCGATGTGGCTTTCCAGAAGATTAAGGATCTTTTTATCGATGACGTTGAAGAGGAACTGCACCGCGAGCAGCGACAGCGCGATAGGGATGATGGCCAGGAAGCCCTTGAGGATGTTGGATTGGATGATCTGAAGGATTTTCTTCATAAAGCGGAGTCGCGGTGAACGGCCCGAGATTGGCATTAGAATAGCATTAAACCTCGGGTTGCGAAAGCATCTTTCGAAACAAAAAGGGCCGGACCGCCCCGCCAGCGGCGGGGCGGTCCGGCCCCCGAAGAACCCGATCTCCCCTTCGCCGACCTACTGCTTTTCTTCCGGCTTTTCCGCTTTCTTATGCGCCTCGATGGAGATCTGCAGCATGACCTCATCGGCCACGACCATCCCGCCGCCGTCCAGGGTCTTGTTAAAGCTGACGCCGAAATCCTGGCGGTTGATGGCGCCTTGAGCATCGATCCCGATGGCGCTGAACCCCCACGGTGTGGCCACCGGGCCGGTGATCTTCGAGATCAGCGTGACCTTCTTCGTCACGTCCTTGATCGTCAAGTCCCCGGTGATCGCGACCCCGTCCGACTGCTTCACGAACTTCGCGTTCTTAAAGGTGATCGTTGGAAATTTATCGACGTCCAGGAATTCGGGGCCGCTGAGGTGCTTATCGCGGTCGGCGTTCTTGGTCGCGATGCTCTTGGCCTTTATCTCCAGCTCCGCGCTGGATGCGGCCAGATCGTCCGGGTCATAGGTGACGGAACCGGTGTAATCGGTGAATTCCCCCTTGGTCGTGCTCAACATGAGGTGCTGGACGGCAAAACCGATGTTCGTGTGCTCTTTATCGAGCTCATAGACCTCGGCGCCCGCCGCAGGAACGAAAGCCGCGCCCAGAACGGCGGCAAACACCCATACGGATAATCTCTTCGTGAACGATAACATCGGACCCTCCTTAGGTTATTTGGTCGAAAGGTTGTTGGGGTCAGGGACCCCATCGCGCCTGACCACCTTCCGGGAAACAGGTTATAGACTATAACCAACGTCGGCCGGTGTCAACCCCTCGTTTGACCAAAGAGCACTGCTGCTTGTCAAAACCGGCGTCGATATTAATGTCGCTTTCTCTGTTTCTCCTGCAACAGCCGGGGCAGGTCCTCTTTGAGCTTCTTCATGTCCTTTTCGACCGTTCCGTCATAGTAGCCGCGGATGCGGCCCTGGCGGTCGACCAGGACAAAACTCGCCTTATGGAACACGATCTCATCCCCCAGCCCGAGCTTGAAATCCTTCACCACCAGGCGCGTAATGGTGTCGCGCGGCCCCGTTAGAAAATGCCATTTGCCGGTGTCCACCTCATACTTCTTTGCGTATTCCGCCAAGGCCTCCGGCGAGTCCTGCTCGGGATTGACCGAAATGGAGACGAATTCCAAGCCGTCGGTCTCCTTGAACGTTTTGTAGATCTCCGCCAGGTTCTTCGTCATAATGGGACAGAGGCTTCCGCAGGTGGTAAAAATGAAATCGGCGACCCAGACCTTGCCCTTCAGCTCCTGCAGGCCCATCCATTCTCCGGTGGAGTCCATGAGCTGGAAGTCGTCGATGGTGCCGTATTTCTTAAGCGGCGGCGCGGCTCCCTGGGCCGGAACGGCCAACAAGACCAAGATCAGAAGCATGGAAAAAAGATTCATCAGCTGTTTGATTTTCATACGGTCCTTGCGGAAAGAATCGGAATCATGAAATTATGAAAAGATTCTAACACCAAGAAGACGGAAAGGAAAATAAAACCTAAACCGCTTTCAGGAGGATGGGGTTGAAGGCTTTGGAAGCGACCACGACCTTATCACCGACCCGCAAGACCGCGCGTTCCGCCTGGGTCGCGACCACCTTGGTCGGATTATTGCCGACGAGCACGGTGACCACGGCCACAATGCCGTCGTCCTCGATGGCGATGATCTCGCCGGCGAACTTGAATTTCCCGCTGGGATTGGCCGGGGAGAAGATCTCCGTCGGACTACCTTCCTTGATAATCCGCCCGTCCTTGATGAGGAGCATGCGCCTGGACATCTTGGAAACTTCGGAGACGTCATGGCTCACGAAGATCGTCGTGATCTTGAACTTGCGGTAGATCTCAAGGATATCATCCTGGAGCTTTTCCCGCATGGCCGCATCCAGCGCCGAGAGCGGCTCATCAAGGAGCAGGATCCGGGGACGCCGGGCCAGGGCCCGGACCAGGGCCACCCGCTGCTGCTGCCCCGCGGAAAGGGCAGCGGGCTTGCGGTCGGCCAGCTCCGTCAGCTGGACCATATGCAGCAGTTCTTCAATAAAATTATCTTCCTTCGGATCGATCAGAGCAAAACGGACATTCTCGCGGACCGTCATGTTCGGAAAAAGATTGTAGCTCTGGAAAACCAGGCCTATTGAACGCGCCTGCACGGGAACGTTGATCTTTTTCGCGGTATCGAGCCAGACACTTCCGTCGACCTCGATGCGGCCGCTTTCCGGAAGGGTGAGCCCGGCCAGGATCCGCAGAATTGTCGTCTTCCCCGCCCCGGACTCGCCGAAAAGTGTGACAAATTCGCCGTCCTCGACCCGCAAGTCCACCTCGAGCCTTTTGGGGCCGTCGCTGGTGTGCAGTTCTTTCCTGGCCTGAAAGTGGATCATTAAAAGAACCTCAGCGATTTGCGATTGAACCAGTACAGCGTAAAAAGGATCAGGAACGAAAGGATGAAAAGGATCAGGGAATAATAACCTGCCGCGGCGTAATTGAGGGCCTCGACCTCGCCGTAGATGGCGATCGAGGCCACCCGGGTCTCGCCGGGGATGTTCCCGCCCAGCATAAGGACGACCCCGAATTCCCCGATGGTGTGCGCAAAGGCCATGACGATCCCCGTCAACAGCGCCGGACGGATGTTGGGCAAAAGGACCTTCCAGAGCGTCTCTGACTTCGACTTCCCCAAGGTATAGGCGGCTTCCATGAGGGACACCGGCAGATTCTGGAAACCCGCCTTGATGGGGTTCACCATGAACGGCAAACTGAAAAGGACGGAGCCGATGACCAGACCGGCAAAGGAGAATACAAGACGGATCCCGAATTGAGTTTCCAGGAAATTGCCCAGATAGAACTTGGGGCTGAAAGCCACCAGCAGATAGAACCCCAGGACCGTCGGAGGCAGAACGAGCGGCATGCTGACCAGGGTTTCGATGGCATACTTGAGTTTCCGCGGAGAATAGGCCAGCCAGTAGGCAAGCGGAATGCCAATGACCAGAAGAATACCGGTCGTGACGGCGGCGAGCTTAAAGGTAAGCCAAAGGGGTTGAAGATCGCAGGCCATTTCTCAGGAGTGCAGCAGCGAGACCTCGTTCGTTTTCACAAGCCATTCCACGTGGTCCCCTTCCTTAAGTTCCATCTTTTCGGCGGAACGGCGGGAAATGACGGAAACAATATGAAGGCCTTGATAGGCCAGGGTTATTTCGGCCAGAATTTCGTTGGTTTTGATGCCTTTGATAACACCGGGGAAACGGTTGCGCAGGCTGATCATGCCGGAGAGGTTTTTCCCGATGGAAACCTCGGTCTCCTTAAAAAGAATCGTCACGGTCTTCCCGGCCCTCAGGTACGCGGCGCTGGCGGGGGTTTCGAGGACAACGGCGCTGAAGATATCCGCGCCCGCTTTCACATCAACGATCGACATGCTCGCGGAGGATTTAACGGCAACGATGTTCCCTTGCAGTTTATTCATTCGGCAGGACGTACCCGTATTTCTTCCAGATGACTTGGGCAGCGTCCGAAAAGATATAATCGAAGAACTTCCGGGCCGCGGCCAGGTCGCTGGTCTCCGCGTGCTTGAGGATCACAGCGCCTTGGGCAATTGTATCATAACTTTGCGCAGGAACCTCGATCCATTTGCCCTGGTCCTTCATATTGGCCGCCAGGACCATGGACTTGGCGGTAAATCCCGCGTCCGCCGCACCGGAAGTGATGAACTGATTGGTCTGGGCGATGTTCTCGCCGTAGACAAGCTTGGGTTGAACGGCTTTGTAGATGCCGGAATTCTTTAAAGCGTTGACCGACTGGCGGCCGTACGGCGCGGTTTTGGGAGAAGCCATGGCGACCTTCCTGACGCCGGGCTCCGTGAGGACCGCGAGTCCCTTCGACAGATCCACATCCCGCAGGGTCCACAAGACCAAAGTTCCATAGACATAGATCTTTGGTTCCCCGACCGTGAGGCCTTCCTTATATAAGGTCTTCGGGTAATCCATATCGGCGGACAAAAAAACGTCGAACGGCGCACCGTTCTCGATCTGGGTCGTAAATTTCCCGGAGGAACCGATGATACCCGTAAGCAAGATGCCGCTGTCCTTCTCAAACCCCTTCTCCAGTTCTTCAAAGGCGTATTGCAAATTGGCCGCCACCGCCACCTTCAACTCTGCGGCGAAAGCGGGAACGACGAAATTAAGGAATACGAGTAAACTGAAAAGTATCTTTTTCATCATCAAACTCCTTTGCCCAATTAATATTTAAAAGTAACTTGTGTATAAGCCCAGTCGACATCGTCATCCGCGCCACTGTCCTCGATGTATTCTCCCGTGAAGAAATGCGCGTAGCCGGTCTCCCATTTGATGTTCTTGGTGACGTCGTAATAGGCGCGCAGGGAGGCTTCATTCCCCACATAATACTCGCGATTTCCCCCGGTCTTGCTGCGCACCGTGGTACCCGAAGAATTGACCCAAGGGTCGAACTTGCTTTCCAGCCAGAAAAAGTTCACCTGCGGGCGCAGCTTGAACTTTTCCGTAGGCAGCAAGTCGACGCCGGTAGCCACCTCCCGCATGTTCTGCCAGCGAAACAGGTCGATCAAACCGTACGGATCGTGCGTGGTCTGATAAAGGGGCATGAAAGTATTGGATTCGGTATCGGTGGGAGACTTATCGCCGCTGGCGACATTGTATTCGAAGTTGACCTTGGGTTTCAAGAAAGCCTCGTCAAAAGATTTGCTCAGGGAAACATTCCAGGCATAAGCCCGGATGTCCTGGGTGCCCGTGTCGCCGAACTGCCAAGGGGCCTCTATCTCGAGCAAGGCATGGCTCCAGATCTGCGACTGAAAGCGCCCGCCCACGGTGTAACGGTGCGAGGTCACGGGGGTCTTGCCGATCACCTGCGTGAGAAAGTAGGTTTCAAAGAGCGGCGACACCTTGTCCTTCTGATAGCCACCATAAAAACCGCTGACGAATTCCCCATCGTAGGAAAAATTGAAGTTATTATCATCGTGCTTCACATCCTGGGCGTACAGCAGGTCTCCCCACCAGCCGGCATGATCGTAATGCAGTACCCCGGCATCAAAAGAACGGACACGGTTGCTCCAGGACGGCTGCGCGATCAGGCGGCCGTTGCCGTATTTGAGCTCCTTGCGGCCGGCGGTGAAATCGAGATCCGAACCGGCGATATTATTGATCGTCACATATCCCTGATGGAAATCGAAGTCATCGACCTGGTTGGCCTGGGCCTTGAGTTGATATCCCCAGGTCTGCGCATCGAGCCCTTCGACAAAGACGGTCAGGACATCGTTGAGGTATTCATCGGAAAAGGTGGCCGTGGCATTGAGCTTCAGACGGTGAAAGAACAAATTTCCCATGTCTTGCCGGCTTCTATCAAGATCGAATTCCTGCCGGTATTCATACCGCAGGCGCTCGTCCGCTCCCAACTTGAACTGCCATTGCAGGAATTCCCCGCTATTCTTTACCGTATCAGCAAAGGCCTTATCTCCGGCCTTAAGTCCCGACAGAAGAATCAGCAATACCAACAGCATCTTTTTCATTATTTTTTCCCCTGTTTTAAAATACCGTGAGCCCAGATATCGAGCGCCGCATTCAAGGCCTGAGCAAAACTGAGCTTTTCCTGTTCCAGAAAGGTGGGGCTCATGATGATCTTTATCACGCCAAGGTAGGCCTGAACGGCAATGGACGGATTGACTTTGCGAAAGTCACCCTTCTTAATTCCCCATTCCACCAGAGAGCGGAGATCAAGGATCTTTTCATTGCGATAGCGCAGGAATTCCTCCCATAGATCAGGCAACTCCGCAGGGATCTCTTGGAAAAAATGTTCGAACCAAGGGCCGAGCTGCCGGCGCAGCAGTAGGACGCTGTTGGAGAAAATCTTCAAAGGGTCAGGATCCTCCTTCTCTATATTATCCAGATTGTCATTGAGTTCTTCCTGCAGTCGTTTGACCAGGCTCTTAGCGATCTCTTCCTTACTGACAAATGATTTATAGATCGTGTTCTTGCTCATGCGCAGGTCTTGGGCGATCTCATCCATGGTGACCTTGTGATATCCATGCGCGATCATGCGGTTCTGAGCAGCGTTGAGGATCTTTTCCTTGATGGGGTCTTGGGACATGGGAGCCTCCTTAAAATCTTATAATACTTTATTGGTATTTTAAGTATCATAGTCAGCGGCGCGATCATGTCAACAAAAAGTTCCGGGGGGCGGCCCACAAAGTGGGCCGCCCCCCGGAGGCATTGCAAGAATTTTGAACACTTCACCAGGCGATCTTCCCCCCCATCGTCCAGGTGAAATCCAGTTCCTGATGGACCCCGCCGAGGTCCTGGTAAGCCGGATAAAGAACATTGGCGAACCAGGAAGTGTGATTATTCGCGTCCAGCTTAAGCGACGGCCCCACCAGCAGTGTCGTCCCTCCGCTGTCGGCGACCTTCTCTTCCTCCTGCTTATGCTTCCCCTCCAGTTGAAGGTTGGTATCGAGCCCCATCCTCGTTTTGATCCCCTGGCTTTCGGGATTCAGCAGATAATCAAAATAATGCGACGATGAAAAAACGTCCCCGCCGGTGAATTCCTGTGCGCCTTCGGTCGCAAAGACATAGACGGCATTCCCCTGATAATGCCAGCGCCCCAGGCCGCTTTTGAGAATCCCGCCGGCAAGATAGTCGAAAGAGCCCGTCCCGGGCTGCAGTTCCGG
>JAHFFX010000013.1:24270-26578 GCA_023247755.1 Candidatus Omnitrophota bacterium
GCCGGTGGGGAATTTGACGCCCGCCAGAGCGCCCAGAGAAGAGCCTTCCTTCTCTAACAACGTATATTCTCCGACCAGATGGAGGTCCCCGATCCCTTCCGACCGCTGGTTCGTCCCCAGTATCGCATGGCTGTCCACCTCGATGGAGCGCCGTACCACATAAGGCAGCTCAAGAAGGACCTGCAGGTCGTCGCTCACGCGCCTTCCCAGCGTCATATGGTAGAATTCCTCGCTCCGCTTATCATGCACATCGTGCCCTTGATGGTGCAAGTTGTGCGCTTCCCACGCCGGGACCTCGTCCCAATTTTGCTGCTCAAAGAGGAATTCGAAATACCATTTCTGGTCCGCGCTGTCGACCCTGACACCTTTTCCCTGCATCCCCAAACGCGGGATGGTGCAGCTGGCGCAGGCCAGCACAGCCGAGCTAGAAATCGACTGCAAGAAAACAAAAAAGATAAAAACAGAAAACTTCCGCATAGACTCCTCCACTTACTCGAGAATGAATTAATGGGAACTAAGAACCTGGGGTGGATGGAAGACTACGCCTTGGGGACCGGCTCGGAAGGAGAAAGGACTACGGAAGAATAAGAATGTTCTTGGGAATAAAGGAAGAAGGAAAACTGCAGAACAGGAAGCGGTTTACGCTTTGACACCAGGAATTGCGTTCCCGGAGAACCGGAGCCGCCGGATTCTTTTTCGACACCGCCGGCCTTGGCCAATCCCAGCTTGCCGGCAGCGGTTTGCTTATTCTTCGAAATGTGGCAAAGGCACACGGCCCGCTGCCCGCCGCAGACCATGCGCTCTTTGGAAATATCGACGAACGCTCCAATGGGGACGAGCCAAGCCACAAAACAGAATAAAACGCCCGCAGCAATGGAACGAAACATGAAGTGATTATTCGGGGCCTTCAATGGTTGATTTAAGCGGGTGCGCTATTGCAGGAAGGTTATATTTAATGGCTGGAGGCGGCCATCGAAGAAGCTCGGGACTTACCATCGGCGCCGGCCCCCAAAATCTCAGACACATCCTTGACGGGGATCAGCGATTCAATGACCGGGATCAAACCGTCCATCTCGATATCCGGAATGTTCTGAAAGGCCATTTCGGAGAGGCCTTCACCGGTGACGTCCAGCTTCAAAAATTTAGGGTTCAAGTTGATACCGGCGGGGTTCTTTCCTTCCAGCGTGATCGACTGGGTCCGCTCATTCCCCCGATGGATCTTCAGTTCACTCTTAACATTGTCGAAATTATTGGAAGTGAACCCTCTCGGGTTCAAGGCCACCTGGGTGATATCCCCTCTCGTCCTTGAAAAAGTCTGAAGGTCCCGATAGGAGTTGTCGCCCTGCACCCTAAACTCTCGGGCCCCCGGTGAGAACCGCTCCATAACCTCTCCGAAGTGGGTACTAAATGCTGTTCTTTCCTGATCGGTCATTTGGGGTCCCTGGTAGGTCACGGGAGTATTGTTGATCGTAAAAGAATACGTCTCCGTTCTCGGCTGCTGCCGCTCTCCCGTTTCATTGACCGATACCATCCGAATCTCTTGAAGATTCACTTGTCCTTTGTTGAATGTAACCGGAATCCTGGACTCGCTAACCCCCGTATAAACCTCCGGCCCCTCATAGTTCGGCTGGATACGAACACTCCGGGTACTCTCCGGCAAATTTACCTGCCGCAAATTCTGCTGTACTTGCTCCCTATTGATCGGGATCGGACTGACCACAGTAACTTCCCGACCGCTCGCCAAGGTGACCCGCTCACTGAAGTCCTGCCCATGCACCTCTCCCCCTCGCCAGTGATCCACCGCCACCGCCTCCGGAGCTCGGGTCTGATCTAATAGTCTCGGGGAAACTACCGCTATCTTCAACCCGGTCGAATCCAGCCGATTTTCCACATCCGTATTCTCGGAATTCAACCCGATCACCACGATATCCGGCCGCTCGGCCATCTTCGTTCCCACCAAATTGGTCATCGTCTTGCCTAAATTCTCCATCTGCCCAGGGGTCGGCGCAGCCTGCCCCTGACCCAAGGCCACCGGTATGCGCTCTTCCCCTACCGCCAACTCCTGAGTATGGATCTCGCGGATCTCCGGCATAGGCCGTCCGGCCCGGTCCACATAACTGACAGCCGCTCTCTCTGACACCTCCGGTCCCGTCTCCAGGCGGGCGATCGTTCCCCTCTCCCCAACCACCGCCACCACCTGCGCAGTATCCAGATCTCCCCGCACATTCACCTGATTCACCGTCAGATTCCCCATCCCTCGCGTCTGCACCACCTTATCCAACTGCCCTTGATACTTCGTAAGATCGAT
>JAHFFX010000014.1 GCA_023247755.1 Candidatus Omnitrophota bacterium
CAGCACTTTCGGCATCGCCCGGATGAGCACGTCTATGCCCTTAACGGAGGACAGCCGCGCGATGATCCCGACCGCCGGCTCTTCGCCCAGCTCCTCGGAGAGGCGGCGAATCCCCTTCTCCTCATCGGCCACCGGAACGAACTCCTCAAGATCGATCCCGTTGGTGATGAACCGGACCGCGGCGGCGGGCACCGCGAAATCCTTTTCCAGATGCTCCTTCACCGGCTCGCTGATGGCGATGACCGCGTCCCCCCACGCCGTGAAGAACTTGCGGCTGAAGCGGGGTTTGAAGAATCCATGGCAGGTCGTCACCACGGGTTTGCGGGTGAGCGATCCCAGCAGGACCCCCATGACCTGGGTGACCCTGGTCTGGGCATGGATAAGCTCGATCTTTTCTGCCCGGACCAACCGCACCAAGGAAGGCAGCGCCAGATAAATACGCGGGTCCAGTTCCGATTTCGTGCGGATGTTGCGGCGCAGGTGTTTGACCCTCGGCCCCAGCGTGCCGAAGAAATTCTCCTGGTCCCCTCCGGCCGAGACCACGATCACTTCATGGCCCCGGCGGGCAAACCCCTTCGCCAGGGTCATGAGATACCGCGTGATCCCCCCGGCGTTCACATGCGTGGTCAGAAAAAGGGCCTTCATGGACGGGCCTCCATCAGCCGCTTGATCTCCGCGGCCACTTCTTCGGGGGCGATGCCCAATAGGCAGGCGTGGGTCTTGATCCGGCAACGGGAACTGTAACAGGGAACACAAGGCAGTTCCTTCTTGAGCACCGCGAAATTCTTCGCCGGAGGAAGATGCCGCCGGGGGTCGGTGGGGCCGAACAATCCCACGAAAGGCGTGCCCATGGCGGCGGCCAGGTGCATCGGCGCGGAGTCGGGGGTCACATAGACCTTGCAGCGCTTGATCAGCACCGCCAACTGCAGAAGATCGGTCTTGCCCACCAGCATGGCGGGCTTCGATTTGACGAGGGAGCTAAGCGCCCTCGCCCGTTCCCGGTCCTTGTCCGTCCCCGTAACCACGACCCGGATGTTCCGGCTGGAGAGCAGATCGCAAAGCCGCGCGATATGCGAAAGCGGCCAGTTCTTGGTGGGCCATTTTTCGGAAGCGGCGATATTGATGCCGACGATATTATCCACGTTGCCCAGCCATTCCGCGTCCAGCATTTCCTTGACGTAAGCTTCATCCGTTTTGGCCGGCCAAAGTTCGAGATCGGACCGGCCTTTGGACTCGATGCCCAAAAGCTTCAGAACCTCTTTCTGGTGTTCCACCGGCGGCAAGGGTTTCGAACGGTCCTTGACCCGATGGCCGAGCAGCCGGCCCCACTTCCCGTCGTAACCGTAACTGTCTCGGGGAAAGGAAAAGAAAGCGAGCAGGTGGCTTTTCCGGTTGTTCTGCAGATCGACGATCTTGTCGAACTGATAGGAACGCAGGGTCGCGGCCACGCGCCAGAAACCGAACCAGCCGCGGTCGCGGCCTTTGCCGTCATAAGCGATGACACCGTCGATGAAGGGACAGCGGGCCAGGACCGCGCGGGATTCCTTTCCGACCAGGCAATGGATGTTCGCGCGCGGGAACTTTTCCCGCAAAAGCTTGAGGGACGCGGTCACCAGGACCACATCGCCGATGGAGCTCAATTTGATAACGAGGATGCTGGTGGATGAAAGCAGCTCTTCGTAAACCTGGATGGTCTGGGTGGCCATTCGATCAAGCGTGAATTGCGCTTCCAGTTTTTTACGGGCGGCGGCCACCATGTTCTCGGAGAGCTTGCGGTCCTTGAGAACGCGCATCACCTCCCGGGCCATCGTTTCGACGTCCTTGGGCGGGACCAGGACCCCGGTCCTGCCGTCATCGATGATCTCCACCACCCCTCCGACGCGGGTGGCCACGACCGGCACCCCCGCGGCCTGCGCTTCCAGGATCACGCGGCCAAACGCTTCCTGGGTCACGGTGGAAAGGACCAGCAGGTCCGTTTGCGCGAGCAATTCGGGAATGTCGCGGCGATTCCCCAGAAATTCAACGTGATCGGAAAGCCCCAGGTGCTTGACGAGCGTCAGCAACTCCTGGCGATAGGCTTCCTTCTTTTCCGGGACATCGCCAATGATCCAGATCTTTACGTACGGCATCAGCCGCACCACCTTGGCCATGGCCCGGAGAAAATACCCGTGACCTTTGAGGGGAGTGATGCGGCCGACCAGGGCGATCACAAAAGCGGATTTTCCGGGATCATCCTGACGGGGAACGCTGAACTTACCGAGGTCCACACTGCGATGGATGAGCCGGATGTTCTCTTTCGGGACACCGAAGGCCTCGATCATATGTTTGCCGATGACGGTGCTGGGAACGATCACGCGCTTGGACCAGCTCATCACCCGGCTGAACCAGTGCCTCCCGTAGTAGCCGTGGCAGGTGGTGACAAAACTCGCCGGGGTCCCCCGGCAGGCGAAATACGCGATCCACGCCGGGACCCGGGAACGGGCGTGCACGATGTCGACCCCCTCCCCGATGATGATCTGCCGGAGCTTTTTGACACAGCGCACCATCGTAAAGATGTTCTTGCGGTGAACGGGCAGCGCATAGTGATTGACCCCGAGCTTCTCCAGATCGGCAACCAGCGCACCGCCGTTCGATACCACCACCGCCCGGTGACCGTGCGCAATGAGATGCCGGACGAGGTCCACGGTGCCAGTCTCCACACCGCCGACGTTCAATTCCGGCAATATCTGCAACACCTTCATATGATCTTCCTGATCTCTTTAAGGATCGTATCCTGTTCGCTGATGGTCTTGAACTTGATCTTGTTGCGGGCGACATCGATCACGAACCGCCCCAGGTCGTTCGCTTTAACGGCCAGGGCATAGCCCTCGTCGTTGAGGATCTCGGCGAACAGAGCGTACTTGTGCTTGGCGCGCCCATTCAGATTCTGCAAAGGGAAAATGATGGTGTTCTTGCCGGCGCTCACCGCCTCCGAGATCATGGAGATGCTGTCGCCCGAGACCACCAGGATATCGGAAACCCCGAGGATCCCCCCCACCGCTTCCGGGACGTTGTTCTTGTTGGCGATGATCAGGATGTCGCAGCGTTCATATTTCTTCAATTCCCGCAGCAGGAGCTGCTCGATCTTCACCGGGGTGCGCCGGGAGGTCGTGACCAGGAGCTCCGCGTTGAGCTCTTCGGCGGCCCCTTTCAGCTGATTGATCACCATTTTGACCGTCTGCTCGCTGAGCGCATATTGCCGGGTGTCGCCTCCCAAGAGAAGCCCGATGCGCTTGCGGTACCCTTGTTTGACGTGGGAGAACCTTTTCAGAAAAAGCTCCGCCTGCTCTTGCAGATATTGTTGGTCGATGAGGTTGGGGGCGACCCGCGTATAGACGATCCGCCCTGGATGATTTCCGTCTTTGGGTTTGTCGTGCCGGGGAAGGATCACCAGTCCGAACTTCCGGAAATCCAGCAATCCCGGTTTGAGGACAACGATGTTCTTCGCCTTGTGGTCCATGGTCAGCAGATAATTCAGGCCGGCCATGGACGAACCGCAGGAAACGACGAAATCCGCCCGCTGCGACATCAACTCCCGGTAGGTTTCCCGGGAAAGAAACATCTTTAAACAATCTGCCCGTCCCTGGAAGAACCATCGGTTGGCCCAGACCCCCGCGAGCGAAAGCAGGGGCACGGCCCAAGCGTTCCTGAACTTGACCTCGACCGTCTTGATCGTCGAAGACACGCCGCGTTCGCTCAAAGCCTTGTTGAGAGCGTTGGCAACGGCCTGGGACTGCCGCAGATGACCCGTTCTCCCGTCGTTAAGGATCAGGGTCGTTGACTCGGTGGAATATTTCCAGATCTTGTAGAACCAGTTGTACTCGGAGGGCGACTGGCGGATGTTGTTCTCCATGAGCTTGACGATGGCGGCAAGATTGGTCTCCACGTCCTTGTTCAGCTCCCCGGTCTTCGAAAGCGAAATCGGCGGATAGATCCGCAGCCGGTGCCGGGCGTCCTTCTTGCGGTTGATCACGCAAAAACACAACGGCACATCCATTTTCAATCCGATCTTGATCGCCCCGACCGAAAGCGATGCCGTCTTCCCGAAGAACGGCAGCAGTACCCCGTCCTTCCCTCCTTGGTCGACCACGATCCCGATCATGCCGTTGGCACGCAAGGTACGGATGATGCTGCGGGTTTCCATGCCTTTGGACAAACTTTGAACCCCCGCCCGTTTTCGGTACTCGATAAGCAGTTCATCGAGCTTGGCCATTTTGGTCTGCGGCTTGGCCACCAGCTTGTAAGGCCCCAGAGATGCGCAGGCGAGGCTCGCCAGTTCCCAGTTCCCGAAATGCATGGCAACGAACAAAATCCCTTTCCCCCGCCGCAGGGCGTCATGGACATATTCCTCGCCTTCGATCTCAACGACCTCCCGGTAGTTCTCGGAAGAATACCGCGGCAGCCGCAGGGTCTCGACGATGTTCTGTCCGCACTGCTCAAAGACGTCACGGGTGATCCGGCGGAGTTCTTCGCTGGATTTCGAGGCGGAGAACGCGACCTTCAGGTTCGCATAGGCCATGGCCCGGTGACGCAGATCGAAACAATACGCGATCCGCCCGAAGAGGCGTCCGATCCACAGCGCGGCACCCGCCGGAAGGAAACGGAAGAACGCGGCAATGGCCTTAACGCTGCAATAGATCAGATATTCGCTGGAGGAGGATCTCTTTCCCATAGGTGATCTCGATACCGATTTTCAAACACCAGAGTTCATGCCCGCTGAAGAAATTCCCAAAATCCTTGACCTTCACGGCATCTTTTTCGGTCGTTACCAAAGTTTTCAGATCGTTCTTGCGGCAGAGCGCCAGGAGGTCCTGGACATCGCTCTCCGAATAGCGGTGATGATCGCGGAACGCCACGAACTCCGCCACCTGCGCGCCGGCCCCTTCTAACGTCTTGCGGAACGACGCTGGATCGCCGATCGCGCAAAAGGCCAGAACGCGTTTCCCGCGAAGGGATTTGACATCGGGGCGGGCCTGCGGGGAACCGAGGACCGCCAATTCCCGGGGAACATGCACCGTCTCCACGATGGAGATCTGGGGATTGATCGCCGCAAGCCGCGTTCGCAATTCGGCAAGGTGATTGCGCCCCAGGTCGGTCTTGGTCAGGACGATCAGGTCCGCCTGCTTAAGGCTCCGGGCCGGTTCGCGCAAGATCCCCCGGGGGATGAGATGCCCGTTGCCGAAAGGGTTCGACGCATTGATGACCACGATGTCGAGGTTCCGCTTCACCCGCCAATGCTGGAACCCGTCGTCCAGCACGAAAACGTCCACCCCATAATCCTGCAGGGCCTTGCGGGCCGAGGCAACGCGGTCCTTGCCCACCATCACGGGAACACTTCCCAGGGCCGCCTCGAGCTGCCGCGACTCGTCGCTGAGGCCGTTCCCCACGTTCCCGTCCGCCATGTAACCGCGCGTGAGAACCACCGGTCTTTTTTGGCGCGCCACCAGTTCCCGGCAAAGCCATTCCACCAAAGGGGTTTTCCCGGTGCCTCCCCACGTCAGATTGCCGACGCTGACCGTGAGCCGCCCCAGGTCATGGCGAGGCAGAAAGCCGCACCGGTAGCAAAATCTTGCGAAAGCCACAAGAGATCTATAAACCCAGGAGAGCGCCAACAGAAACACCCGCCACGCCCCGGCGCCTTTGAGCCCGGCATCCTGGTCGGTCGCGACCTGATAGATGATTGTGCTTAAATTCATCAGCGAAGAAATTGTGCGATCATCTCGAGCGTCCGCTTGCGGGCGCCGCGTTCCCGTTCCACGGCCTTCTGGGCCGCAACGCCCAGTCGTTCCAATTCTCCCGGATTCCTGAGAAGGCGTTCCGCCTGGGAGGCCAATTCCTCCCCATCCTTAACTTCGATGACGGCGTTCGCTTCCCGAAGCACATCCATGGCGTCCCGGAAATTCTCCGTGCGGGAACCAACGATAATGGGTTTTCCGAACACCGCCGGCTCGATGACGTTGTGGCCGCCCCCAACGGCAAGACTCTTTCCAACGAAAACGATCTTTGCCAAACTGTATAAGGAACGCAGATGGCCGATGGTATCAACGACCAAAACGTCGCCCGCCTCTGTCTTCCGGCCGTTGAGTTGAGAATACCGGACCACACCCAACCCCGAACGCCGCACGAGTTCACAAACCTCCTCCGTGCGCTCCCGGTGCCTTGGGGCCAGCACCAGCCGCAGTTGCGGGAATTCATTCCGCAACCGCATAAAGACCGTCAGGACAATATCTTCCTCGCCGGGATGCGTGCTGCCGGCCACCCACACCCAGTCGGTCGCGGAAAATCCCGCGTCCGGCGCACGCAAAGCGTTGGGCGGCGTAATATCGTCGAACTTGAGATTTCCCACCGCCACGACCTTGTTTTCCAAGGCTCCCAGAGCGATGTACCGCCGGGCCTCCCGGGTGCTTTGCACCAGAAAAAGGTTCACGCAATCGAGCACCGGTTTGAGCAACGGCCGGATCAAGCGGTAACGCCCCAGGGCCCGCGGCGAGATCCGACCGTTGATCAGAACGATCGGGACCTTTTTGCGGCGCAGGGCCGCAAAAAGGTTGGGCCACAGTTCCGTCTCGGCGACCACGTACAGCCGGGGGTTCAAAACACGAATGAACTTACGAACGCAAAAGCTGAAATCCAGTGGCGCGAAAACAACCTCCACCGCATTTCCCAATTTGGTCTTCGCAAGGTCATGGCCGGCCCCGGTCACGGTCGACACAACGACGCGGTGATTGGCGAAACGGTTCTGCAAATCGCCCAACAAGCTCTCCACGGCCTGCACTTCGCCCACGCTCACCGCATGCACCCAGATGGTCCGGCCATCGCGAAACTTTTCGGCAAATTCCTGAGGAAAAGCTCCCAGGCGCTGGTTAAATCCGCCGTGCCACTTGCCTTTGAGGAAAGCATACGGAAGATAGAGCAGAACATAGAGGAGATAAAAGAAATCGTATAAGATAACCATTGGACTCTGATCTCAGGGTGCCCCAGAGTCCCAGGGCCCCGGGGACCCAGCCTTTCCTGGGACGCTGGGTCGCTGGGACGCTGGGAGCCCATCCCAATTTTCTTCCCTACGCATGCGGGTGGGCCTTGTCATAGACCTCCTTGAGACGCTCCGTGGTGACATGGGTGTAGATCTGGGTCGTGGAGAGGTTCGCGTGCCCCAGCAATTCCTGCACCGAACGCAGGTCCGCACCATTGTTCAACAGATGTGTCGCAAAGGAATGGCGCAGCACGTGCGGCGAAACGTGATTGGTGATACTCGCGATCGCAATGTATTTTTGCGTGATATTGAGGACGCCGCGCGTGGTCAATCGCCCTCCGTTCTTGTTAAGGAAGAGCGCCGTCGACTGGCTCTTTCGCTCTTGCAGATATTCCCGGATCGATTCCAGGGCCTTATTGCCCACGGGAACCAGCCGCTCCTTCTTGCCTTTTCCCATGACCTTGATGATGTTGCCGATGAAGTCCACGTCCTGCAGGTCCAGCCCCACCAGTTCGCTCACCCGCATCCCGGTGGAATAAAGCGTCTCGAAGATCGCCCGGTCGCGCTTGCCGGAAAGCTTGTCGGCCGGGGGCGCTTCGATGAACTGGATCATTTCTTTCTCCGAGAGAAAATGGGGAAGCTTCTTGTCGAGCTTCGGAGTGGACAGGAGCACCGCCGGATTGTCCTTGATATGGTTCTCCCGCTGCAGGAACTTGAAGAAACTCCGCAAGGAGGACAGCTTGCGCGCGAGCGTCCGGGGCGCGTGGGACTTGGTCCGCAAATGCGCCAGGAATTTGCGCAGCAGAAGATAATCCGTCTTCTCCACCGGCGACTCCCCGCAGAACTTGATGAACTCCTCCAGATCAATACGGTAATTGACGAGCGTATGCCGGGAATAGTTCTTCTCGATGTCGAGGTAGGTGAAGAATTTGTCAAGGTAGCGGTTCATGGCGACGTCGTTTTCTCAGCCAGAGATTTGACCCAGACATTCACAACCCCATACTGTTCTTCAAGAATGATCCCGGTTACGTTGTATCTCTTAGTCTTGTCCAATTTCTCGATATCGTACGTCTCTTTGGGATACAATCTAACCCAAAAGGCACTTTCGCCGATGTACCATTCTGATTGCGGATTTACTAAGCCCCGGATAGGACGGTATTCAATCTCCAGCTCTACCGTTTGCGGCAAATGCCGCAGTAATTTCGAGATTCGTTCGGTTTCCGGATGAACTTGCCCATAAGCCAGTGTTCCTAAAAGGAAAATTAAAAAAACGAGAAAAAGAAATCCTCTATGCATTCTCTATCCCTCCATTATCCGCCGGCTCCGGCAGTTTGTTCTCAATATGCGTGCACGTCGGATAATTGCTGCAGCCGAAAAAGATCTGCCCTTTGCGGGAACGGCGCTCCACCAGTTCCCCGCCGCAATTCGGCTCCGGGCATTTGACGCCGGTGAGGAACGGTTCCGCGAACTTGCATTCCGGGAATCCCGAACAGCTCAGGAACTTGCCCTTGCGGCCCCACTTGACCGCCATCTGCCGTCCGCACTGGGGGCATTTGCGCTCGATCAGGTTCTGGGTCTTGACGATGTTGTTCATCGCATATTCCAGTTCTTCCTTGAACGGCTGGTAAAAATCTCCGAGAAGTTTGTGATATTCCAGGTCGCCTTCCTCGATCAGGTCCAGATTCTCTTCCATCGCGGCGGTGAAACCCACGTCCATGATCTTGGGAAAATACTCGACCAGGAGGTCGCAGATCAGCATCCCCAGTTCGGTGGCCATGAAGTAACCCCGCTCGCGCAGGACGTAATTACGCATCACCAGCGTATAGATGATGGAGGCGTAAGTGCTGGGGCGGCCGATGCCTTCCTCTTCCAGGGTCTTGACCAGCGTAGCTTCCGAGTAACGGGGCGGTGGCTTCGTGAAATGTTGACTGGGTTTTACTTCCAAGAGCTTCAAGGAATCGTCCCTCTTGAAATGGGTCAGGTCGATCTTCCCTTCTTCCTCGCGATCCTCAGTATTGAGAACCAGGAACCCGTCAAAGAGGAGCGTTGATCCGGAAGCGCCGAACTGGTATTTTCCCGCCGTAATTTCGATCTTCTTGTATTGATAGACCGCCGGCAGCATTTGACAGCTGACGAACCGCCTCCAGATCAGTTCATAAAGCTTGTACTGGTCCTCATCCAGGAATTGCTTGATGTCCTGGGGTTTGCGCAGGACATCGGTGGGACGGATGGCCTCATGCGCCTCCTGGGCGCTCTTCTTGGATTTATAAACATTGGGAGACTCCGGAAGGTATTTATCGCCGTGCGCCTTCGCGATGAATTCCCGGACACGCTCCACCGCTTCCTTGGCGATGTTAACGGAATCGGTGCGCATGTAGGTGATAAGACCCGTGGCCTCCTCCTGGCCCAGCTCGATCCCTTCATACAATTGCTGGGCGATCATCATGGTCTTCTGGGCGTTGAAGCCCAATTTATTGAACGCCTCCTGCTGCATGGTGCTGGTGATGAACGGCGGCATGGGATTGCGCTTCACTTCCCGCTGGGTGATCTGGGAAACGGCATATTGTTCTTTTTTGATGGCCGCAACGACGGCGTGGGCATCCTTCTCGTTCGTCAGTTCAAATTTCTGGCCGTCGATCTTCTCGAGGCCGGCGGTGAGAACGTCCTCGAATCCTTCCTTTTTGAGGTCCACCGCGATCTCCCAGTATTCCTGGGGAACGAAGCTCTTGATGGCGCGTTCGCGCTCGACGATCAGCCGCAGCGCCACCGACTGGACACGACCGGCGCTTAAGCGCGAGCCGACCTTTTTCCATAACAGGGGACTGATCTGGTAGCCGACGATGCGGTCCAGGACCCGGCGGGCCACCTGGGCATCGATCTTCTTGCGGTCGAATTCCCTGGGTTTTTCGAAGGCCTTCTTCACCGCCTCCTTGGTGATCTCATGGAAAGTGACCCGAAAATATTTGATGCCGTTGTCCAGGCCCAGATGCTTGATGATGTTCCAGCCGATCGCCTCCCCTTCCCGGTCGGGATCGGTGGCGATGTAGATCTCTTTTATCTTCTTGGCCTCTTTTTTGAGCTGAGTGAGGATCTTCTGCTTGGCCCGCACCACCACAAACTTGGGGGCGAACTCCTCTTCCAGGTTCACGCCCAGCGTCGATTTGGGCAGATCGATGAGATGTCCCATGGAGGACATGACCTTGAACTTGTTCCCGAGGATCTTGTTGATGGTCTTGACCTTGGCGGGAGATTCCACAATGACCAGCGATTGCACCATGATTGGGGTTCCTTTGTTGTTAACGTTGTTTAAAAATTAATGACCAACGCCAAATGTCAAAATCCAAATGAATGCCCAATTCCCAATGCCCCATTGAGGAATTTGTCATTTGGAATTGATATGTCATTTGACATTTGTTCATTTGACATTTCGGCATGCGGTTTTAATTGAGCTGCCGTTGCCGGATGAAATACTTGCCCGGCAGCTGCTTTACGAGATGCTTGAGCTCCAATGCCAACAGCGCGGCGGCAAGTCCGGCCGATGCCGTGCCGATCCGCTCAGCGAGCCGGTCGACATGGAGCGGCTCATCATTCAATTGTTCCAGGATCCGGCGGGTCTCGGGGGCCAGCGGAGCGGCGGACGAAGCGTCAGGGGTCCGGGACCCGCCCGGGCGCGCCGGCTTCGCCGGCGCGCCCGGCGGTAAATTCAACTCCTGCAGAACATCGTCCACCCGGCAGATCAATTTGGCACCCTGCTGGATCAGGCGATGCACGCCCTCGCTCGCGGGATTTCCGATAGGACCGGGAACGGCGAAGACGTCCCTTCCCTGCTCGAGCGCAAAATCGGCCGTGATCAGAGCCCCGCTTTTTAAGGAGGCTTCCGCAACCACAACGCCCAACGACAGGCCGCTGATGATGCGGTTACGCTGCGGAAAGTTCCTGGCCATCGGCGGCATCGTCATGGGAAATTCCGAAACGACCGCGCCGGCAGCGGCAATGTCCGGCAGCAAGCGTTCGTTCGACCTTGGGAAAACATCCGCGAGGCCATTTCCCAGAACGGCGATGGTCGTACCTTTCGCCTTGAGCGCCCCTCGATGGGCGGCCGTGTCAACCCCCAACGCCAATCCCGAAACCACGGTCAGGCCGGCCTGCGCCAGATCGACCGCCAGTTTTTCGGCGACCGAAAGTCCGTATAGGGAGGCCCGCCGTGACCCCACCACCGCCACTGATGGACTTTTCAATGACGAGATGTTCCCTTTCACATAGAGAACCACGGGAGCGCCGGGGATCTCCTTGAGCAGATCAGGATAGTCCGCATCCTCAATGGTCACGGCCGTCACTCCCCGGGAGAGCATGAGCGCGCGTTCCTTTTTGAGGAATTCCTCGCGGGGAAAAGTGGAAATGACCCCGACCCACTTTTCGGCAAGCAATGACTTTCCCACCAGGTCCTGCGGGCGCGCTTCGAGCACGGCCCGCGCGGAACCGAAATGCTCGAGCAACTTGCGCAGCCGAAGGCCGCCCAGATTCGGGATAGCGTTAAGAACTATAAGGGCATCGTGTTCATTCATGGCGTAAGATCTTCAGGACCGCCTGGGCCGAATCCTCCACAGAGTGAGCGTCGGTGTCGATCACGTGATCGGCCTGCGCGTAGAAGGCCTCCCGCGACCTTAACAGTTCCCGAATCTTTTCCAGAGGATACTGGACCTGCAAAAGCGGTCGATGCGTCTGGTTCTTGATCCTTTTGTAAACGATCTCCGGAGAGGTCTTCAGATAAAAAAGGACCCCGTTCTTCCTGAGGTTCTCCAGATTCTTGGGGTTTACGACCACCCCGCCGCCGCAATCGATGACCCAGCCCTCAAGCGCGGAGACCTCGCGGACCACGGTCTCCTCCAATTGGCGGAAATAAGCTTCCCCGGAGTCCCGAAAAATTTCCGGGATGGCCCGCTTCTCCTTTTTCTCAATGAGCTCGTCGGTAGAAACACGTCCTAGCTTTAGGATACTTGCTAACCTGTTGGAAACCATGGATTTACCGGCCCCCATGAATCCGATCAGAACAATGTTTTTCGGCGGCATGGGCAGATTGTAACATAATCACCCCCGGGGTGTCAAAAAAAGGCTTTAATTTTAGTATTAATATGAATAATGACCGGGCAGGGAACTTCGAGTAGGTAACTTCCGGGAGATTGGGCCAAGCCCAATATTAGGGAAGAATAAAGCCTGTATTCTAATACCTGAATCCGTAACCGCTGAGGATCCAGTCGATCAGCCGATAACCCCAGAACAAACTGATGAGCGCGCCCATGACAATGAACGGCCCATAAGCGATCACGCTTTCCTTGGTCCGGAGCTTGACGACAATGCCAGATAGAGCGCCGAACAAAGGAGCAATGAAAAAGGAGAGGATCGCGAGCTTCCATCCCAGAAAGGCGCCGATCATCGCCATGAGCTTGATGTCGCCCCCGCCCATCGATTCCTTGCGAAAGATGATGTCCCCGAGCATCCCCATCGCGTAGATGCAGCCTCCCCCGATGATGTACCCGATGAGACCGTTCTCAAAACTGCGCAGATGCGACATCAAGGGCTGCATTGAAGGAGCGGTCCACCTCGCCCCCAGAACGTTGATGAGCAGGACCGCGCCGGCACTGGCCGCGATGAGGAGATAAAAACCGAAATTATTGCCGTCATCCGCCTCTTCCTCATCCTGGCGGTCGATCTTATGCCCGAGTTTCTGAAGGACCGCGGTCAGGCCCTGCATCAGCAGGCAGGCGAGCACAAGAATGATCATCAGCACCGTTCCCGTCGATATGGATGCGGAATCCGCCTGCGCCTCATGCAGACCGGGAGTTATCGCGCTGAACGCAAGTCCGACCCAAAGGCCGCCGACGCTCACCTCATCGGGAATGATGCGATGTTCGAGATCAACGAAGGTCGTTATCATGAAGCCGCAAAACATGGCGAGGTAAGGCAGTAATACCGGGTTCAAACCGAACCATTCGTAGAAAAGAACAAAACCCAAAGCGGTCGTAAGCTCCACGATAAAATACCGCACCGAAATGGGTGTGGCGCAATGCCGGCATTTCCCGCGCAATACAAGAAAGCTCAAAAGCGGGATGTTATCGAACCAGGCGATCGTTTTCTTGCAGACGACGCAATGCGACCGCGGCTTGACGATGGATTGATTCCGGGGAAGACGGACGATGCAGACATTGAGGAAACTTCCGATGACCGCGCCCGTCACGAAGATAAAACCTCTCACGAACCAGTCCAGTGCGTTCATCGCGACGATCCCTGTTGAAGACTTTCCCGCATCTTGGTTTTCACGGATTCACGCAACTGTGTTCCCGCCCAATGCTGCAAGGACAATACGCCCTGATAATACAACATTCCCAGACCGTTGGCGGTCTTGGCCCCTTTTTGACGGGCCATTTTCAGCAGCTTCGTCTCAGCGGGATTGTAGATAACGTCATAGACGAGCATGTCGGCATGCAACAATTCCGGGTCGACCAACAGAGGATCGGCGGGATTCATCCCGATAGGGGTCGTATTAAGGAGGAGGTCCGCCAGTTCAAGGTTGAGATCATCTATGCTTTCCGCGACGCTCACCATGCTCATATCGACGCGATCGGCAAGATCGGCGATAAGGGTCTCGGCCCTCTCGGGACGGTGATTGTATAGGATGATGGATTCCGGATGCTCCGGCAGCATGCAGACGGCGCTTAAAATGGCGCGCGTGGTCCCCCCCGCGCCCAGGATCGCGATACGTTTGTCCTTTGTCTCGAATTTCAGTTCGGTCAGGTGCGCCAGAAATCCCGGCCCGTCGGTATTCATCCCGATGAACAGGCGGTCCTTCGTGACGACCACGCAGTTGACGGCCAGGGCCCGCTGAGCGAACGGATTTAGGGAGTCCAAGAATTCTACGACCTTTTCCTTATAGGGAACGGTGACGTTGAACCCGAAGATTTCGTTGTCCTTCTTGCGCAGGTCGGCAAAGAATCCCGCCAGCTCATCTTCCTTGAGCGGGAACAGCTTGTACTCAGCGTTGATGCCCAGTTCGCGAAAGGCCGCGTTGTGCATCAGCGGCGACAGACTGTGTTCCACCGGGTCGCCCATGATGCCGTAGATGGATTTTCGGTTTTGCATGTAGACACTCCCGTGG
Source organism: Candidatus Omnitrophota bacterium (assembly GCA_023247755.1). Taxonomy (GTDB): domain Bacteria; phylum Omnitrophota; class Gorgyraeia; order Zapsychrales; family JAHFFX01; genus JAHFFX01. The sequence continues at coordinate 14,166 of JAHFFX010000014.1, forward strand.
GGCCGGTCGCCCCGCCATGGCGGGACGACCGGCCCCAACGGTTAAGAAACCAGCACCTTGTTGAGGGCGTTAACGTAGGCCTTCGCGGAAGCCTCGAGGATATCGGTACTCGCCGCGCGCGCGATGACGTTCCTGTCCTTGAACTTGACCTTCACCGTCACTTCGCCCAGGGCGTCCTTGCCGCGGCTCACCGACTGAATGGAATAATCCAGCAGTTCCCCCTTCGTCTTCGTGACCGCATCGATCGCCTTATAGCAGGCATCGACCGGACCGTCGCCGGAAGAAGCGCTCTTGAAGGTCTTGCCCTTGGATTTCAAGACCACATCCACCTGGGGCTTGACGTTCGTTCCGCTGACGGTCTTGAGACTGACCAGGCCCCAGATGTCGCGCCCGCCTTTGACCTCATCCTCAACGATGGTCACCAGGTCCTCATCGAAGATCTCTTTCTTCTTATCCGCCAGGTTCTTGAAACGTTCAAAGGCCTTGTCCAGCTGGGTTTCATTCAGATCGACCCCCAGCCCCTTCAAGCGTTCCTTCAGGGCGTGCCGACCGGAGTGCTTGCCCAGCACCAGCCCCGTCTCCATGAAACCCACGTCTTCCGGACGGATGATCTCATACGTGGAGCGTTCCTTGAGGACCCCGTCCTGATGGATGCCGGACTCATGCCGGAAGGCGTTGGCCCCCACGATGGCCTTGTTGGGCGGAACGATGAAGCCGGTCGCCTTGCTCACCATCCTCGAGACGCGGCAGATCTCCTTGACGTTGACCCCCGTTGTGCAGCCGTAAAAATCCTGGCGGGTCTTGAGGGCCATGACGATCTCCTCCATCGAGGCGTTGCCGGCGCGCTCGCCGATGCCGTTGATGGTGCATTCGGCCTGCCGGGCGCCGTTCTTGATCGCGGCCAGGGAATTGGCGACCGCCAACCCCAGGTCGTCGTGGCAATGGACGGAAATGACCGCCCGCTCGATGTTGGGAACGTTGTTGCGGATATCGGCGATGAGCTGCCCATATTGGACGGGAACACTGTAACCGACGGTGTCCGGAATGTTGACGGTGGTGGCCCCGGCGTCAATGACCGCCTCGAGCACGCGGTACAAGAAGCTCTTTTCGCTGCGCGAAGCGTCTTCCGGGGAGAACTCGACATCCGCGGCCCGGTCGCGGGCGTACTTCACCGCTTCCACCGCCATTTGCAGGATCTCGTCCTCGGATTTCTTGAATTTATACTGCAGGTGGATCTTGGACGTCGCCAGAAAAACGTGAATGCGTCCGCGCTTGGCGGGTTTGATGGCGTCCGCCGCCGCGTCGATGTCTTTCTTCACAGAGCGAGCCAGGCCGCAAACGATGGAATTCTTCACGTGCTTGGCCACACTCTTGACGGAATTAAAATCGCCGGGGGAACTTACCGGGAAACCGGCCTCGATCACGTCCACGCCCAGGGAGTCCAACGCGTGGGCGATCTCGAGCTTCTCCTTCTCGTTCATGCTGGCGCCGGGCGCCTGTTCACCGTCGCGCAGCGTGGTGTCGAAGATCAATACCCGATCTTTGTCATGGGTGTTCATGGCATTTCCTTTCCGGGCCCCAGCTCCAAGGGCCCGGCTCCCAGTCAAAATCTTTTCATAATTTAACTGGGCACTGGGCGCTTGGCAATTGGCGCCTCATGTTTTTCGATATCATTCTGAAATTGTTTGATCCTCTCGCGCACGAAGCGCAGCGGCAGCGTCGCCCGCCCCTGGCCGGTCGCATTGGCGTGAGAATGGATCTCGAAATTATCTATTTCTTCAATAGGCACATGTCGTCTCTTCTCTCCGAAGAGACGAAGGTTGAGCCCTTTCGCTTCGACGGAAAGCGTCTCGATGCCGAATTGCGACACAAAAGCTTTCAGGTTTTCCTCGGAATAGCCCCACTTGTGATTGCCAAAATGCCCGATGTAGATCTCCGAACGCCACATGTTCTCACCAAAAATAAAGTCCACAAAATTATCAAAACCGAATTTAAAGTACCGGAAAAGGATCTTCTTGAAATTGGGGACCTGCAGGTTGATCTTTCCGCCGACCTTGAGCACCCTCGCCCACTCCCCGAAGACCACATAACGCATGTACTTGTCAAAATGCTCCAAGAGATCCTCCGCAAGGATCTCGTCGACGCTCTGGTCCGCGTACGGCAACGGTTGCATAAGGTCCAACACCCGGTCGGGCTGGCATCCGGCCACCGAATCGATGTTCACCCAGCCCGGCAGCTTGTTGGTCCCGCAGCCGAGATGTAATTTTATAGATTGAACGACACTCATCGCCTTTTTACGTAGGACGTGGGACGTCCGTTCGCTTCGCTCACTGGGACGTTGGACGTGGGTTGTTGAATGCAGCAACATTCAATTTCTTACGTCCCACGTCCCAGCGAGCCCCGTCGAAGACGGGGGGAGTGGACGTCCAACGTCTCACGTGTCTTCAGTTTTACTTCCGCATCCACGGCATCATGTCGCGCAGCTCTCGCCCGACCTTTTCCACCGGATGGTTCTCGTCCCGTTTGCGGTATTCGTTGAAATTGGGACGGCCCTTCTTGTTTTCCCGGATCCACTCGCGGGCGAACTTCCCCGACTGGATCTCTTTAAGGATCTTCTGCATTTCCTTGCGGGTGCGCTCGGTGATGATGCGCGGGCCCCGGGTGTAATCGCCGTACTCGGCGGTGTCGGAGACCTTCTTGCGCATGCCGGTGAGGCCCCCTTCATAGATCAGGTCCACGATGAGCTTAAGCTCGTGACAGCATTCAAAATAGGCGATCTCCGGCTGATACCCGGCCGCGACCAGGGTCTCGAACCCGGCCTTGATGAGTTCGCTCGTGCCGCCGCAGAGGACCGACTGCTCGCCGAAAAGATCGGTCTCCGTTTCCTCCTTGAACGTCGTTTCAATGACCCCGGCGCGGGCGCCGCCGACCCCCTTGGCGTAGGCGAGAGCGGTCTTGAGCGCGTTCCCCGACGGATTCTGATGAATGGCCACCAGGCACGGCACGCCTTTGCCTTCTTCATATTGCCGGCGCACGAGCGACCCCGGCCCCTTGGGCGCGATCATGAACACGTCCACGTCCGGGGGCGGAACAATCTGCTTGAAATGGATATTGAACCCGTGGGAAAAGACCAGGGATTTGCCCTTCTTAAGGTGTTTCTTCACGGACTTCTTATACACTTCCGCCTGCAGGTGGTCCTGCACCAGGATCTGAATGACGTCGGCGCGTTTGGCCGCCTCGGCGGCATCCACCGGCTCGAACCCGTCCTTCTTGGCCTGGTCGTAATTGACCCCGCCGGGACGCTGCCCGATGATCACCTTAAGGCCGCTGTCGTGCAGGTTCAGGGCCTGCCCCCGCCCCTGGATGCCGTAGCCGATGATGGCAATGGTCTTGTCCTTGAGGAAATTCAAATCCGCGTCCTTGTCATAATAGATTTTTGGCATGATCCACTCCCTTAGGTTTCGTGAAGGATAAATTAAAGTATTTTAGCGTAATTGCCTTTTAAGTCAAAGTCTTTAAGAGTCAGCGGCCATTATAAAATAATTAAGGCCACAAGCAGCGTCAGCCACCTGTAGCCTTGCAAAAAAGTCACAAGGTCACAGGTCACACGCCGGCAAGCTCAAGGACCGGCAGAACGCGGCCCCGGCTGTCGACGTTGTGACTTACGACCCGGTGATTTTCAGGGAATTTCATTTTGGATTTCAACCTTGCGCTTTACGTCCCGATGTCCCAACTGGACAGGTACTTCTTCTGTTCCGCCGTCAGGGTATCAATTTTAACACCCAAAGCCTGTAATTTCAACTTGGCGATCATCCGGTCGATGTCCTCCGGGACGCTGTAGACCCGTTTCTTCAATTTGTTGTAATTCTTGGCGACGTACTCGGCCGAAAGCGCCTGGTTGGCGAAGCTCATGTCCATGACCGAGGCCGGATGCCCTTCGGCGGCGGCAAGGTTGATGAGCCGTCCCTCGCCGAGCACGTAGATATTGCGGCCGTTGGCGAGCGTGTGCTCTTCGACGAATTCCCGGATCATGCGCTTGGCCTTCGTGATCCTGGCCAATCCTTTGAGGTCCAGCTCCGCGTCGAAATGGCCGGAGTTGCACAGGATGGCGCCGTCCTTCATCAGTTTCATGTGTTCGGCGCGGATGACGTTGACGTCTCCGGTGACCGTCACAAAGATGTCCCCGATCGGCGCGGCCTCTTTGATGGGCATGACCTGGAACCCGTCCATGACCGACTCGAGGGCCCGCAGCGGGTTGATCTCCGTGACGATGACCTTGGCGCCCAGGCCGGAAGCCCGGGAAGCCACACCCCGCCCGCACCAGCCGTAACCGGAAACGACGAAGTTCGATCCGGCGACCAGCCGGTTCGTGGCGCGCACGATCCCGTCGAGCGTGGATTGCCCCGTGCCATAACGGTTGTCAAAGAAGTGTTTGGTCATGGCGTCGTTGACCGCGATGATCGGATACATGAGGAGCTTCTTCTCTTCCAGGCTCTTTAAACGGATCACGCCGGTGGTGGTCTCCTCCGTTCCCGCGAGCAGGTGCTCCGCCAGGTTCTTTCTTTTTCCATGGATCTCCGAAACGAGGTCCGCCCCGTCGTCCATGGTAAGGTTCGGCTTATGGTCCAGCGCGGCGTTGATGTGCTTGTAATAGGTGTTCTTGTCCTCGCCTTTGATGGCAAAAGTAGGGATCCCGTATTCCTTGACCAACGCGGCGGACACATCGTCCTGCGTTGATAAGGGGTTGGAGGCGCACACCACAACGTCCGCGCCGCCCGCCTTGAGGACCCGCATGAGGTTGCCGGTCTCGGTGGTCACATGCAGACAGGCGCTCACCTTGATGCCCTTCAGCGGCTTTTCCTTAATGAACCGCTGTTCGATCAGGTTCAACACCGGCATATCCTTACCGGCCCATTCGATGCGCAGCTTTCCTTTATGCGCTAGCGCGATGTCTTTTACGTCGTATTTCATTATTTACGCGTCCTTTGATAGAGCCTTGGCCTTGGCGGTGTTCTCCCAGGAGAATTCTTCCCGTCCGAAATGGCCGTAAGCTGCGGTTTTTTCATAGATCGGCGATTGAAGCTTCAACTCTTCGATGATGCCGCGCGGCGTGAGGTTGAAATTCTTGCGGACGAGCGCGACCAGTTTTTCCTCGGAGACCTTGCCGGTCCCGAACGTGTCGACCATGACGCTCACCGGCTCCGCAACCCCGATGCAGTACCCGAACTGTATCCAGCATTTCTTGGCGAGCTTGGCCGCCACGATGTTCTTGGCGACATACCGCGCCATGTAGGTCGCGGAGCGGTCCACCTTGGTCGGGTCCTTGCCGGAGAAGGCGCCCCCGCCGTGGGACACGACCCCGCCATAGGTGTCAACGACGATCTTGCGCCCGGTCACCCCGGTGTCGGACTGGGGCCCGCCCACCACGAACTTCCCGGTCTCATTGACGAAATACTTCGTCTTTTTGTCGACGAGCTTGCCCAGAACGTGATGGGCGATCTCCTTGATGATCTCCTGGCGGGCCTTGTCGGTGATCTTTTTGCCCGTTGGGTCCAGGATCTTCTCCGTGTGCTGGCAGGCCAAGACCACGGCATCGATCCGCTGGGGGACACCATCCTTATATTCGACGGTCACTTGGCTCTTGCAGTCCGGACCGAGATAATCCAGGACCTTCTTCTTGCGGACCTCTTCGATCCGCATGACCAGCTTATGGGCGAGCATGATGGGCAACGGCATGAGCTCCGGCGTTTCATCGCAGGCATAACCGATCATGATGCCCTGGTCCCCGGCGCCTCCGGAGTCCACACCCTGGGAGATGTCCGGGGATTGGGCGTTGATGGCATTGAGCACCGCGCAGGTGGCCGCGGAGAATCCGTATTCCTGGCGGGTGTAGCCGATGTCATTGAGAACCCTTCGCACCAATCTATGGATATCCACGTAAGTCTTCGTGGTGATCTCTCCCCCCACAATGACCAAGCCCGCCGATATGAAGGATTCGCACGCCACGCGCCCCTTCGAGTCTTCCTTAAGAACAGCATCAAGCACCGCGTCCGAGATCTGATCGCAGACCTTGTCCGGGTGCCCCTTCCCCACCGATTCCGACGTCAGAAAATATGTCCCTTTCACGTGATCTTCCTTTCTGTAACGATGTTCCGCTTTTTTATGAGCGCCGGGGGACGCCCCTGCCGGCGGCAGGGGCGTCCCCCAACGCATGATTATCCCGAGAAGTGCTGCGACGCGTCCTGGTATGATTCCACGCTCCCGATATCATACCATTTTCCCTGAAACTTAAAACCGTAAACCGGTTCTTTTTGATAGAGCCACTGGATATAGTCCCCGGCCTTATCGGCCCGCTTCGTCTCGGCCAGGAACTTTGCCACCTGGCCCAGCGAGGATCTCGGGTAAAAATAAAGGCACATCCCGATAAGACTGGACTTCGGATTCTGCGGCTTTTCTTCGAAGGAGGAAACCTTCCGCTGCTCATCCAGTGAAACGACCCCGTAGATCTTGGCGTTCTCTTTGGCGCCGATGTCATAGAGGCCGATCGTCGTGGAGGGGGAATTCTTCTTGGCGAACTTGACGAACTCCCCGACTTCGGCGTCAAAAAGATTGTCGGACCCGGCCACGATCAGGTCCTCGCTGACCTTTTCGCGGGTGATAACATAGTTGATGTCGCCCATCGAACCCAACCGGCCCTCGGGGGAATTGGTCCCGTCGTTGATGATCCTGATCGGGACCGGAAAATCCCGGTGCGCCTGCGCCCAGTTCTCAAAATGCTTCTCGAACTTGTCATTGGTCACCAGAAGGACCTCGGAGAGCTCCGGCAGGTCCGCGAACTTATCCAGGATATAATCGACCAGCGGCCGGCCATTGACGGGCAACAGGGCCTTGGGGGTGTCCTTGATAAGGGGATAAAGCCGGGTTCCGTAGCCGGCGGCGAGGATCAGGACTTTCATGGAGTTACCATTCCTTGAACGAGAATTTTTCGTTGGTTTGAAATTCAGCCGTTGCTTTCCGCGGTGAAAACGTGCGGCGCCAGCCGCTTGATGGCGGCGATGGCGACCTCCTCCACCTCCTGCCCCGTCGGCAACATGAGGACCTTCTCGGCCACCTCCCGGGCGTCCTTGAAACTGACGCTGCGGATGAGCTTCTTGATCTGCGGGATGCTCAACGGCGACATGCTGAACTCATCAAGCCCCAATCCCAGCAGCAGGAACGCCAGGGCCGGCTCACTGGACATCTCTCCGCAAAGCCCCACACGGATGTTCTCCTTATGCCCCGCGTCGATCGCCGACTTGATCAGCCGGATGACCGCCGGATGTCCGGGCTCGTAGAGGTGCGCCGTCTGTTCGCTCACCCGGTCCACCGCCAAAGTATACTGGACAAGGTCGTTGGTGCCGATGCTGAAGAAATGCGTTTCCTTAGCGAGGAAATCGGCCGTCACGACCGCGGACGGGACCTCGATCATGACCCCCACCGGCATTTGTTCATCGAACGGGATCTTCTCTTCCCGAAGGTTCTGTTTGACCTCATTGAGGATGGCATTGGCGGCCCGCAGCTCCCCGGGCCCCGTGATCATGGGATACATGAGCCGCAATTTCCCGTGCACCGAAGCGCGCAGGATGGCGCGCAGCTGCGTCTTGAAGATGTCCGGCCTAGCGAGGCAGAAACGGATCGCGCGCCACCCCAAGAACGGATACATGTCCCGCGGGATCTGCAGGCTTGAAATGAACTTGTCCCCACCCAGGTCCAGACTGCGGATGGTCACCGGGTTGGGCGCTAGGGCCTTCGCCACCTGCTGGTAGGCCGCGAACTGCTCGTCCTCCGTGGGCAGGTCCAGCCGGTTCATGAACATGAACTCGGTGCGATACAGCCCGATGCCGCTGGCACCGGACTTGAGGATGATGGGAAGCTCGTCCGGAAGCTCCAGGTTCGCCAGGATCGAAACCTTGCGCCCGTCGGTCGTCTCCGCCGGCAGGTCCTTGATGTCGGCGAAACGGTCCTTTAAGGCGACGATGCGGGTCTGTTCGTTACGATAGATCTCCTGCGTTTCCGGCGTCGGATGGATGATCACGATCCCCATGCGGCCGTCGACGATCAAAGAATCCTGGTTGCTGATCTTCAGCGTCCCGTCCTTGAGCCCCACCACCGCCGGCACCCCCAGGGATTTTGCGAGGATCGCGGTGTGCGACGTGCGCCCGCCGATGTCGGTGACGAAGGCGATGATGTTCTTGTTGTACATGCTGATCGTGTCCGAAGGCGAAAGATCGTGCGCGACGATGATGATCTTCTCCTGAAGGTTCTCGAATTCGTGAAGCTTGCTTTCCTCCATGAGGTTCTTAAGGAGCCTTCGCCCGATGTCGTTGAGGTCGGCGGCTCGCTCGCGGATATATTCATCCTCGATCTTCCCCATGACCTTCATGTATTTCTTGAGGACCTTGGAAAAGATATACTCTGCGGAAAGCTTCTCTTTCATGATGTGTTTAATCACCTCTTCGATGAGCGTGCGGTCCTCGAGCACCAAGAGGTGCGCATCGAAGATCCGCGCGTGCTGGCCGTCCATCTCCTCGCCGATCTTCTTCTGGATGCCGAGGATCTCCTCGCGCGTCTTGATGAGGGCCTCCTCGAAGCGCGCGATCTCGATGGGGACCTCCTGCTCCATGATGGCGCGGGCGGGAACGATGAATTCCTGCTTATCGAGGATGAAGGCCGAACCGGCGGCGATGCCGGGGGCGGCGGGAATTCCTTTGAGGACGATTTCAGACATCGGGCGTGGTCTTGCTGAGGTATTCTTCCAGGTCCTTGAGCGCCGCTTCGGCGTCATGCCCTTCGACGACCAAGGTGATCTTGTTCATATGTTGCGCGCCCAGCATGAGGATCCCCATGATGGACTTGCCGTTGACGGATTCGCTGCCCCTTTTGACGGTGATCTTGGAATCGTATTTGGCGGCGATCTGCACGAACATGGCCGCGGGGCGCGCGTGCAGCCCCTGGGGATTCATGATCGTTATCTCTTTTTCGATGCGCGACATCGTTTTTCCCAAAATGAACGCCATTATCTTTTGATCACCCGCTGCGATTCAATGAGCTTGATGAGCGCGCCGGTGAGCTTCTCGGAATCATGCCGGACATAATCCTTGACGCTCAAGAGGTCGGTCGCGATCACCTTTAAATCCATCTCCTTGATGCGCTCAAGGTCAGACTTCACGGGGAACTGGCCCTGGTCCTCGTAACGCCCCAGCGCTTCCGCCGGGACGGCCGCGTCGTTGATCAAAGCGGCGTTGAGAACACCCGTGGTCGTATGCTCAAGAATGGCCCGGACGTGATCGCTCGCCGAGTAGCCGTCGGTCTCCCCGGGCTGGGTCATGACGTTACAAACATATATTTTGTATGCTGAGGCCCCCGCCAACACCTCCGCCAACCCCTTGATGATGAGGTTCGGGATGACGCTCGTGTACAGACTTCCCGGCCCCAGGATGACGATGTCGGCCTGGCGGATGGCCTCGAGCGCATCTTTTGTCGGACGGGCGTCCTCCGGCGTAAGATACAACCGCTTGATCTTCTTGTTCGGAATGGGGATCTTGGCCTCCCCTTCCGTGCGGGACCCGTCCTCGTATTCGGCGATCAGATGAACGTTGTTGACCGTGGAAGGTACGACCTTCCCGCGGATGGCGAGGACCTTGCTGCATTCCTCGACGGCCTTTTCGAAATCCCCGCCCGTCACCTGGTACATCGCGGTGAGGAAAAGGTTCCCGAAGTTGTGCCCCTGCAGCTGGGATTCCTTGGAGAAGCGGAACTGAAAGAGCTCCCCCATCAGGGCCGGGGCGTCGGCGAGCGCGACGAGACAGTTGCGGATGTCGCCGGGCGCCACGATGTTGAACTCTTCCCGCAGCCGTCCGGAAGAGCCGCCGCTGTCGGCGACCGTCACGATCGCCGTGATGTTGGAAGAGTATTCCTTAAGGCCGAACAGCAGCTGCGATAAGCCGTGTCCCCCGCCGATGGTGACGATCTTGGGCCCCCGCTCCAGATACCGGCGCTGGTAGAGGATGTTGACGAGGTCCCGCTCCCCCTGGGGCAGGAACAGGGTGATGAGCGAAACCACCATCTTGATGACGCCCAGCACGCTGAAGATCACCCCGATGATGACGACGATGAACGCGAAGGTCTTGACCAGCCCGTAAGGGGTCGACATGAGCGACGCCCCCAGCACGATGATGACCAGCCCCGAGAGAAAGGTGAAAAGCCAGCGCTTCACTTTGATGCCGGGGTACAGCCACTTGACGAGGTTCTTAGACATGGGGTGGCCTAAGTGATCCGACCGTCTTCCTGCGCGATCATATCCAGGATCGTCTTTTCGTCCTTGATGTTCTTGAGATGGTCGCGGAAATACTTGTCCTTAAGGAGGCGCGAGATCCTGGCCAGGGCTTTGAGGTGGGGACCTGCGGAATCGATGGGGGCGATCAGCAAAAAGAAGATGTACGCGGGTTCTCCATCGAGCGAGTCGAAGTCGATGCCTTTGCGGCTGACCCCCAGTCCCGCGACCAGTTTATTGACATATTCGCATTTGCCGTGGGGAATGGCGATCCCCTGGCCGATGGCGGTGGAGCCGAGCGCTTCCCGGGCCATGAGGATCTCAACGACCTTGGATTTATGCTTTTTCTCGAGAACGCCGGCGGTGGTCAGCAGCTTCACCAGCTCCTCGATGATCTCTTCTTTGGTGGTGCCTTTCAGATCCGTTGTCACTGCCTTGTTGCAAAGGAACTCGCTGATCTTCATGCAAGAATCTCCTTCAATGAGCACATCACTTACGGAGCACCGCGACGTAAGGGATGTGTGCGAATTGAACCCAGCACTTATTTTACCTGAATCGTCACGCCAAGAATAAGTGCTGGGTTAATGCGCGTTTCTAAGTTACGTTCGCCTTCGGCTCCGGAATTTGAACGCTTATTAAATTTGGAGCGGCGGATGGGATTTGAACCCACGACATCCACCTTGGCAAGGTGGCATTCTAGCCAACTGAATTACCGCCGCAATTTCTACAGACCTAAAAGACCTTTCAGAAAAATTGCGGAGAGCACCCGCAGGGTGCCGCCGCAGATCTACCACAATACACTACCGGGAAAGATCAAGGCAGCACTTGCTACCACAAAATTTATTCTGGGAAAGCAAGTGCCGCCGCAAGAATGCTCCGCATTTTTGCAGTCCCGAGGCCGCCGCGTTTCAATCGTTCTGGCCGAGGGACCGCCACAAAGTTTCAAAATAGTATAGTATAAATTATCTTTTAGCAAAAATTTTGTATAGGGATAACCAAATTACCCCATACAAAAGACCAATAACAGATAATTTTCCAAGTGAAGAAAACTTGAAATTAAGCCCTTCTGATGAGGCAATTGTTCCGCCAAGAATTAAGAACAGAAATCCTAAAAATTTTGCTACTGCACTTGATACGGGTGAAATTGGACCAGTGCCAAAATTTGCCGCCACGAGGATTATCAAAGGACTAAAAATCAGGAAAAACCCATGCAAGATTGAATAAAAGAAGAGGAAACTTAATTGCTCTCCCGTCATTTTCTTCATAAGTATCTAATCGCATAGTCTAAAACCAAGACATATTTCTATTCTCTCTCCAAAGATGGGCGGAAGAGGACTCGAACCTCCAAGGGTTTCCCCACATGCTCCTAAGGCATGCGCGTATACCAATTCCGCCACCCGCCCTTTATGTCAGCGGACAGCGGTTAGCGTATAGCGCATAGAACCTTAACGATATCTTGCATAACCGACAGGATATTGACTATCCGCTATACGCTGTTCGCTATACGCTAAAAAATGACCCACCCGCGACTCGAACGCGGCACACCTGCCTTAAAAGGGCAGTGCTCTGCCAGATGAGCTAGTGGGTCTTAATCTTCGAAAACTAAAAGGTGACCCGTGGCTCGTGACACGTGTCTCGTCGACGGGTCACGGATCACGTGACCCGAGTCACCTGACAGGACTTTAACTGAACTCCGTCAATTCCTTATTCTTCGACTCCAGGATCTGATCGATGTCCTTGATATGCTTGTCGATCATCTTCTGGATGGTCTCCTGGCCCTTGAAACTTTCGTCCTCGGGGATCTTCCCATCGGACTGTAATTTCTTGATGTGCTCGTTGGCGTCCCGGCGGATGGTGCGCAGGGAGACGCGGCCCTTTTCGGCCATGTCCTTGACCACCTTGGCCAACTCCTGCCGGCGCTCCTTCGACAACGACGGAATGGACAAGCGGACGATCTTCCCGTCGTTGGAAGGGGTCACCCCCAGCTTCG
>JAHFFX010000091.1 GCA_023247755.1 Candidatus Omnitrophota bacterium
TTCGGTCTCAGTGGGTTCGATCATGATGGCCTCCTTGACGATGAGCGGGAAATACACCGTCGGCGGATGCAGCCCCTGATCGATAAGGAATTTGGCGATGTCGATGGCGTGCACCCCGCGCGCCGCCTGGCGCGATGCCGAGAACACGCACTCATGCATGCAGACCCGGTCGAAAGGAAAATCATAATATTTCTTCAGCCTCGCCATGATGTAGTTGGCGTTGAGCACCGCGTGATTGCTGGTTGCGATGAGCCCCTCTTTGCCCAGCATCAGGATATAGGCGTAGGCCCGCAGGATGATCGCGAAGTTGCCGTAAAAAGCGGAAATGTAACCGATGGAATCGGGATAATCGTAATTGAGACTGAACGTGCCGTCGGATCTCTTGATCACCCGGGAAATGGGGAGGAAACGCGCGAGCTTTTCCGTGACCCCCACCGGTCCGGCCCCGGGGCCCCCGCCTCCGTGCGGTGTGGTGAAAGTTTTGTGCGTGTTGATGTGCATCACATCGAACCCGACGTCCCCCGGCCGGCAGCGGCCCAGGATCGCGTTGAGGTTCGCGCCGTCGTAATAGACCAGCCCGTCGACATCATGGACCAGCTGGGCGATCTTGTCGATCTGCGAATTGAAGACCCCGACGGTATCGGGACAGGTGAGCATGACCCCGGCGACATCCTTGCTTAGCTTTTCCTTGAATTTTTCCATGTTCATAAGCCCGCTCTTGTCCGAAGGAACGGGGATCGTTTCGTAACCGGCGATCGAGGCGGTGGCCGGGTTCGTCCCGTGGGCCGAATCGGGAACGATGATGTATCTCTTGCGGTTGCCTTTGGCCTTATGATAAGCGGCGATCAGCATGACCCCCGTCAGTTCCCCGTGCGCGCCGGCCAGCGGCTGCATGGTGAAATGGTCCATCCCGGTCATTGCGCACAACAGGCGCTCCATCTCATAAAAGACCTCCAGCGCCCCCTGCACGAGCTGCCCGCCGCCGCGCAGCTGCGGCAGCAAAGGATGCAGGTTCGCGAACCCCGGCATCCGGGCGATCGCCTCGGTGAAGCGGGGGTTATACTTCATCGTGCAGGAACCCAGCGGGTAGAAATTGGTGTCCACCGAGAAATTCATTTGTGAGAGCCGGGTGTAATGGCGGATGACGTCGAGCTCGGAAACCTCCGGCCAGGGGCATTCGTCGCGGCGCCGGTATTTCTCCGGAACTTTCCCCTCAACGGAAACATCGGAAACGGGCAACGTAAGCCCCCTTCGCCCAGACACGCTCTTTTCGAAGATCAGCTCCATAGCACCGCCTCGAGACTTTCCGCGAAACGCAGGATCTCTTCCTTGGTCCTTTTTTCGGTGACCGCCACTAAAAGATAGTTGTCCATTCCTTTATAATACCGGCCCAGCGGGAAACCGGCGGCGAACCCCTCTTCGATCATCCCCCCGACCGCGTCGGCCGCGTTCTTGGGAAGGACAACGCAGAACTCGTTGAACGTGGGGGAACTTTTTTTGACCTCCACGCCCTTGATCTTCCCCAGGGTCTGGCGGGCGAATTCCGCTTTATCCAGGTTCAACTGCGCCATTTCCCGCAGTCCCTTACGCCCCATCAGCGCCATGAAGATCTGGGCCTGGACGGCGCACAGGGAAACGTTGGTACAGATATTCGAAGTGGCTTTTTCCCGGCGGATGTGCTGCTCGCGCGCCTGCAGGGTATTGACAAAACAGCGCCGATCGTTGACATCAACGGTTTCTCCGACGATGCGGCCGGGCATCTTGCGGATCAGTTCCTTGCGGGTGGTCATGAACCCGAGATACGGCCCACCGAAATTGAGCGATAGCCCCAGGGACTGACCTTCGCCGGTCGCGATGTCGACCCCCATTTCCCCCGGCGTTTTCAAAAGGCCCAGCGAGATCGGATAAACGCTTTCGATGACCAGGGCGCCGACCGCGTGGGCCTGCTTCACAATGTCGCTATGGTCGTCGACCGCTCCAAAGAAATTCGGGTTCTGCAGGATCACGGCGGCGGCCTTGTCGCTGAGGAGCTTAGCGATCTGGGCGCGGTCGCTTTGACCGTGCACGACCGGGGTCTCGGCGAATTCGATGTCCAGATTCCCCGTGTACGTCTCGATCATCTTGCGATAGATGGGGCTCACCCCGCCGTCCATGATGACCCGGTTGCGGCCGGTGACGCGCAGCGCCATCATGACCGCCTCAAAAAGGGCCGTGCCGCCGTCGTAAAGCGAGGCGTTGGCCACTTCCATGCCGGTCAGGGCACAGATGGAACTTTGGAATTCGTAAAGGGCCTGCAGGGTCCCCTGGGAACATTCCGGCTGGTAAGGCGTATACGCCGTGAAGAATTCCCCCCGGGAAACCAGCGCGGAAACGGCGGCCGGGACATAATGATCGTAGAAGCCCGCCCCGATGAACGGCGTCAGATGCGACGAATTCTTGCGGGCGAGCCGGTCCAAATGCATCATCACTTCCATTTCGGAACGGCCGGCGGGCAGATCGAAGGACTTCGGTCGCTGGTGCGGCAGGATATCGGCAAAAAGCTCGTCCATCGATGCCGCGCCGATGGCGGCGAGCAGCTCACGGGTTTCTTCGGGAGTATTCGCGATGTAGGGGTTCAACCTTCGAGACCTTCTAAGAACTTCTGGTATTCCTGGGCGTTCATGAGGTTGGATTTCTCTTCGGGGTCGGAGAGCTCGATCTTGGCGATCCAGCCCTTGTCAAAGCAGGACCGGTTGATGAGCCCCGGGTTGCCGTCGAGCTTCTTGTTGACCTCAATGACCCGGCCGGACATCGGCGAAAAGATGTCGCTGGCGGCCTTGACGGACTCGACGGAGGCGAACTGCTCGAACTGCTCGACCTCCGTTCCGATCTCGGGCAGCTCGATGAAGGTGATATCGCCCAGCGCCGATTGCGCGTATTCGGTGATCCCGATGGTGGCGACATTGTCCTCGACGCTGACCCACTCATGCTCTTTAGTGTAGTAAAAATGTTCGACGACTTCCATGACCGGACTCCTTTTAATTTACGTCTTTAGCGAACCTTTCGAGTAGAACGGGCGGTTGCAAGTGACCGCTGCCTCCCGGGCTTCTGCCTGACCGAAAAATATCGTCTGACCGGGCTTCGCGTGATCGGGTTCGACGAACCCCATGCCGATGCCCGTTTCTATCGCCGGAGAGAAGGTCCCGCTCGTGACCTCTCCGATCTGACGGCCTTCTGCTGAGAAGATCCGATGGTGCTGGCGGGGAGACCGCCGGGAATTCGATTTAAAACAGACCAGCTTCGTTTTCAAGCCGTCCGACTTCTGCTTGAGCAGCGCCTCCCGCCCGATGAAATCCTTTTCCAGGTCCACGAATTTTCCCAGGCCGGCCGCCAGCGGCGAGATGGTCTCATTCAACTCATGACCGTAAAGACTGTAGCCCATTTCCAGACGGAGAACGTCGCGCACGCCCAGGCCCGCGGGCGCAACGCGAGGGTCAGCAAAGATCGCGCTCCATAATTCCGGCGTGCGGTCCCAAGGGAAATAGATCTCATAGCCGAGCTCACCCGTATAGCCGGTGCGGCTGATAATGACGCGCTCCCCCAGCACCGGAAAATAATCAAACGTGTAGTATTCCAACTTCTCGATCCCCGCAACCAACGGTTTGAGGACCTCCCGGGACAAGGGCCCCTGGATGTCGAGCTTTCCGGTCAGGAACGAAACATTATGGAAGGTGGCGGAAGGATCAAGCTGGGCCTGGAATTGCCGGGCGTCGTTCTCCATGGTCGAGGCATTCACGACGATCATCCACTGCTGCTCGCCGATCCGGTAAACGATCAGATCATCGAGGACACCGCCCTCGTCATTAAGCAGAAGACCATATCGGCAGCTCCCCTTGGGCAGGTCCGAAAGGCGGCAGGTGACCAGACGGTCCAGTCCGCTCTTTCGGTAATCGCCTTCAATCAGGAACTCGCCCATGTGGCAGGTATCGAAGACCGTCACGCCCTGGCGGGTGTGGGCGTATTCGGCCAAGATACCTTCATATTGCACAGGCATCTGCCATCCGCCAAAGGGCACCATCCGGGCTTTGAGCTGAAGATGGGTATCGTAAAGGGGGGTTTGTTTCAGAGAGGTGTCCGCCAACATCAAAAACCAGTCGATAGATCGGTTCTCTACAAGATTTTCAGGCACTTCAAAACCGCGAGCCTATGATATAAGAATCCTTTTTGTTTGTAAAGATAATTCCCGGCAAATTTCCGGTTTTCACCTCAACGTTCGACAGAAATCCGGTAATAGTTCGCATCATCGGGCGCACCCGTGCGATATAACAGCATGAGGTACGCGCCGGGCGCGATCGGCAGGGGCTCGGGGAAACGAAAATCGACCGGCTGTCCGGAAGGTTCCCCTGGAATATCCTTGGCCGCGACGGGAACCGCGGCAAAATGTTCACCGGCGGGGACCCAGACCGGCTGTTCCTTATCGATCTTGTAGAGATACGCCACCAGAGAATCCAAGGGGCGTCCCACGCGGTAGACCTTGGCTTGGACACCGTCCAAGCTCCCCTCTGTCATGATCATTTTTCGCTCCCCGGCGAACATATAGCGGCGGGTCTTCACTCCGATGTTGCGGACGTTGTTCTGCATCAGCCACACATCATCGCTGTCCACGAGCGTCCGCGCCGGGGCGTCCCGGCGGAATTTATTGACGTCCAGGATCCATACTTTTTGCTTATCGGGGTTGCATTCCAGGGAAGAACCCAGCAACAGCTGCCGGTAGGCCAGGATCTCCTCCTCCAGTCCCCAATAGCGGCTCGACGCCAATGTCTTGAACGAAGCCACCGCGTAATCACGGATCTTCCCGGTCCGCATCAGTTCATTGACGGCCAGGTCCTGGTCATAATCGTGGTAGTGGCTGGTCATGGCGAGATAAATGTTGTCTCCGGTCACCGGAGGAATAAGGAAGTAGCCGTCCGGCGCTTTCAGAATGGTCTGTGCGGGAACAAATTCCAGATCCTTCCGCAGGTCGGCATCCAGCACCTCTTCCATGTATTGATGCAGCGGATGAAGCCCGTAGACATGGATCCGTCGGATGCCCAATTCCTTGATCTTCCGGGAAAGAAAGGTCGTTGCCATCCGGCAAGGATAGAGATCGGTCCAAAAGGCATAAGCGTTGAACGCCGAATGCGCCAGCAGGATTCCGGCGCCGAGCATAATCCAGGTACGTCTTACCGGCCTTGGGGCTTTCTGAAAGGAATCGCTGGAAAGAAATCGCGCCAGGCTGTAACCGATCAGCAGCAGCATCCCCACGAGGAAGGGGAAATAATTGGCGCCGTACTGAGCGACGTGTTTGAACTCCGCAAGAATCAAGGGCGAAGCGCTCAACAGGATCAGCCCCAGTGTCAAAATTTTGGCATTGGCATCAGATTTCTTACCAAGCCCGGCAAGAAGATAACCAGCTGCCGCGAGATATACCGGGAACAAGACCGGCATGGTCACCCAGCAATACTTCCAGATCCACGGCCAGCCGCCGCGGGTCCCTTGAACCGGCAAAAAAGGAAACCACTGCTGCAGGTACGGCTGGTTGTAATAGAAATGATTGAAATCTCCGCTGATCTTGACGTACTCCCAATAAAGTTTAAGGTTGTAAAGAATCTGCGGATAGTTAAAGTATGCGGCAACGGCGAAGATACCCGTCGCCACGCACACACCCCCACCCAGGACCCATCCCCAGGCATTGGCCTTTCGTCCCGTTCCCCATTTCCCCAAAATATACAAGAATGCCGCTAGGGCATACGGCGCGTACAAAGGCGCCACCGGCGAGGAAAAGAACGCCATCCCCAGAAAGACCCCGGAGATGAAACCGGCCCCCAGCCCCGCCAAGGTGAAAGGATTCCCATGAAGGCACCACACCGAGAGCAGAAAGAACATCAACCCCACCGGCTGATGTTTGGTGAAAAGAACGTAAAGGTACGGCCACATCGAAAAAGAAAAAAGAAAATAGAGGACCAGCCCGACCGTTGTCCCCCACCAGCGGCGCCCCAGGACAAAGATCAAGAGCGAAGAAATAAAAACCGAGCAAAGACATAACAGCAGGAAAGGCCGCAGGGAAAGATAATCCTTGAGGAACCTTTGGAAAGCTGCCCCCAGGACGACCAGGGCCTCTTTTCCATGAAGCCATCTCACTCGGGTGGAGTCCAGGTCGGCGTGGATCTGGGAAACGTGTTGCAGAAAATTCAATTGAATGGCGGCCGGCATGTAATACGCTTCCGTATCCGTCGGCCAGGGGTTCATGTCCCAGGCGGCCGCCCCTAAAATGACGGCAATGGCCAGAGAGATGAGCAGAACGAGCGCCTCAAGAACATCGCTTTTTGTTTTTCCCGCGGTCATTGGGAAGACTTTTTAGAGGACGTTCCGGAAGGATCGATATACAGGGCGTAGCGGGTTCTTTCGATGTAGTAAACATTCTTCTCTCGGGCGATCTCATTGAGGTATTTGAAAACCCCCGGATGGATGAAATCGTAATCGTGCCAAAGGATCACGCCGCCGGGCGCGAGCATGCGGAAGGCGTTCTCGGTGTCGGACTTGACAAAGCTGTAGGAATGATTGGCGTCGATGAAGATGAAATCCATTTTCCTGAAATAAGGTGAATAATCAAATGTCGTGGAATCCCCAAAAAGCTCCTTGATCTTCGAGCGGGCCGGATCGGAATGGAAGCAGCGGGCAGAGCCCATGTTGATGTTCTTGATATCGTGGTGGGCGTCCCGGGGGTCGTGCTTGAAATGAAGGTCCGTGCGGTCATACGGGAGGTCCAGTGTATAGATCATGGCCTGGGGCGGTGAATTCTTCGCCAGGTGAAGCGCGGAAAAGCCGTTGTATGTCCCGATCTCAAAGATCGACTTCGGCTGGAAATGTTCCACCAAGGTCCCCAGGACCTGGGCTTCCATGGGGCGGATATTGCCGAACCCGATGTTGAGGCAGTTGCTGCGGGAAAAAAGGAACGCCCGGCGGATTTCCTGATATTGGGGCGTGGTATTGAAGTTCTTAAGCCAGCCCACGCAGCGCTTGTGGAATTCCGCGATTTCGGTCACGATGCCGAAAGCAAAATTGAACAGGACATGCGGGTGCAGTATCCCGTACCAGGTAACGCGAAAGAGGATCGGGAAGAAAATGAGGATCCGGTAGAGATAGAACCAGATCTTAAGCAGGATGGATTGTGATTTGCTCAAGGGCGTGCTGTTTTAATGGACCTACGCGCCAGGAGGGAATCGAACCCCCAACACTCAGCTCCGAAGGCGTGAACCTTTTTCCAACTTATGCGTTTTGGAGACTTGTTTCTATCAGCGCGCCTGGAAGGACTCGAACCTTCAACACCCAACTCCGAAGGCGTGGCCCCTTCTCTAAATAAATCCGGTTTTCAGAGACTTGTTTAAAAATCAACGCGCCTAGGAGGACTCGAACCTCCAACACCTAGCTCCGAAGGCTAGTGCTCTATCCAATTGAACTATAGGCGCACAAAATCATTTTGGACAAGTCTCTGAAAACCAACTATGGAGCAGGGGCCACGTGCTCTATCCAATTGAACGATAGGCGCACCAGATCCGGGAGCTATGCTGAGCCGTCCATTACGGACGCAACCGCGTTTCAGGCAATCAATTTATCACTTAATCCCCGGCCCAGCAACTAAAGGTTTTATATACTTATAAACCCTTTGCGCCATCACCCGGTAACCTTCGGCGTTGGGGTGAATGTGGTCGCTCTTAAGACTGGCGTTGTCCATGATGCCTTTGAGGAGGTCCGGAATGAGCAGGGCCTTCCTTTTTCGAGCGATCTGCCGGAACCCTTCCAGATAAGGATCCGTAAAAATGGCCGTTCTGACCTCCGCCAAAGCGACCATCGCCCCCGCGTCCTCGATCCGTCCGACCACTTCATCGAGGTTGCGCAGCGTCTCTTCCAGAGAAACATTCTTCAGAAAATCGTTGCCGCCGAATTCCACGACCACCAACCGGGGATTCTTCAGCAGGACATCCCGGTCGATCCGCATCAAGGCGTCCCGCGTTGTCTCGCCCGAACTTCCCGCGTTGACCACCGGCCGGCCCAGAATGCGGGCCAGCTGTGCCGGGTAATCACGGCCCGCCTCCGCTCCCTGGCCTTGAGTGAGACTGTCCCCGAAACAGATGATGGCTTCGCCCTTGGAATCGCGGTTGGCGATCGGCTGGGCGCAGCCCGCCGTCAAGCCCAAAATCAGCCACGTAACCGCAAAAAGCATTCCCTTCGATATATTTTGAAAACCTGTTGCGTTTGGGAAATTTTTAAGTAGAATTCGTATAAAAGGAGATCGTCGATGGGATTTTCGGATTTTTGGGCCAAAGTTCGGGAGTGGGATATCCGCTCCGCCAAGTGGTTTACGCGGCACTTTTACATCCTGTTCTTCGAGATCTTCCTATTGGCCGTCTTCTTCGTCTTCTTCGCCAACGCCATCCAGGTGATCGCGGTGGGCGGCGAGATCCATCCGGATAACCTTATTGAAAAACTGCAGTTCGCCCAAGCGGTCAACGGCCTTATCCTGGTGCTGTTGGTGATCCTCAATTCCTTCTGGATCGTGCACCTCTTCAATACCGTCATCCGCTACCGCGCCATCCTCAAAGACATAAGCTTCAACATCAACAAGATCAACCGAAAATAGCTCTTCCTAATATTACCCGCAGCACACCCCCTCCGGCGGGAACATCCACGGCTCAAAGCCGAGCCTTGACTCGCAGCGAAGCCGGATCGGATCGTTCTTAGAAATATTCCTGATAGAGTTCGCGTAACCGGTGGACCAAGCGAACGGGCCAGCGCGCGGCCCCGTTGGCGGGATCGAGATGCGCATCCGACTGGCTCTTCTTAAAGCCCAGCTGGGCGCACCCGATGGCGGCGGAAAAAAGGGCGGCATTGTTGATTTTGGAAGCGGCCAGGTCGATCTTGCCGACCGCCACAGCGAGCTTGGTCCTCGCTTCGATCATTTCCATCAAGCCGGAGAGCAAAGACCCGCCCCCCACCATTACGATGCCGGCGTTCATCTGGTCATAAAGACCGGAGTTCCTCACGGACTGAAAGATGCCTTCCACCAGTTTTTCCACTTCCGCGGCAATGGCCTGGCACACCGCATCCCGCCGGACGGGCAGATAGGAAGATTCTTTCTTCACGAGGATCTCTTCTTCGTTCTTAAGATCCCCCGGAAGAACGGTCGCGTAGGATTTCTTGATGTCCTCCGCGAGGTCAAAGGTGAGATTCAATTCATGGGCGAGCGTGCGGGTGAGGTGGTCCCCTCCCCAAGGAAGGTATTCGAGATGCCTGAGGTAACCATCCTTGAAGACCAGAACGTTGGTCAGCCGGGCCCCCATATCCACGAGCACGCATCCGTCATCCCGCATCTTCTTGGTAAGCGAACTTTCCGCGCAGGCAAGGCTCGAGAAAAAAACGCCGCAAGTGTCGTAACCGGCCTGATTGACGGCTTTCACGATGTTGTTCATGCGGGTGACCTGGCTGAGGATGAGGAGCATCTTGACCTCGAGCTTGCGCCCGTACAGCCCCACCGGATTGAGCGCCGTGTTGCTGTCATCGACGCGGTAGAACTGGGGGAAATCGTGCAGGATCTCCTCTTCAAGCTTGACCCCCAGCAAGCTCGCCTGATGGTTGACCCGTTTGACGTCGCCTCCCATGATGACCTTGTTCCCTTTA
>JAHFFX010000208.1 GCA_023247755.1 Candidatus Omnitrophota bacterium
CTCCTTCATCGGCAAGAAAGGTTACAAGGACGGATTTTACGGTTTCATGATCGCGTATTTCGCGTCCCTTTATCAGATCATGAGCTATGCGAAGTATGTGGAGATGAAAAGGAATTTGTCACAAGTCACACGCCATCCCGGTTCTTCTTAATTTAGAGGAAACCGGGATAGTCCCTGCTTCCTCTTGAATAAGGAAAGCCGGGACATAAGTCACCATGAAATTGTATGGTTACTTTGTGACCTGGTGACTTTACGAGACTATGAAAAAGATCGTCTTCCTCGACAGAGACGGTGTGATCAACGAATTTCCGGGCGACGGCAAGTATGTGACGCGGGTGAAGGATTTTCATTTCCTCCCGGGGGCCCTGGAGGCCATTCGCCGTCTGACGCGCGACGGTTATACGCTGTTCGTCATTTCGAACCAGGCCGGGGTGGATAAAGGAATTTATTCGCGCTCCAAACTGGACCAGATCACGCGGCACATGATGCGGCACGTGCAAAGGGCCGACGGACGGATCCGCAAGATCTTTTACTGTACGCATCGCTCGGACGCGGGCTGCGATTGCCGCAAGCCCCGCATCGGCTCGCTCGTTGCGGCCATGAAGCTCATCAAACGTCCCGTAAAAGAACTGTCCCGGACGTTCTTCATCGGCGACACCAAGTCCGACATCGAGGCTGGCTTCCGGGCCGGCTGCCGGACCATCTTCGTTCTTTCGGGGCACGAGGACCGGCGTCGGCTCAAGAAATGGGCCGTGTATCCGGATTTCATAACCAAGAACCTCCTGGAAGCCGTTCAGATCATCGAGCATGAAAATTCTCATCATCCACGCTTCCGCCGGGGCCGGACACACCAAGGCCGCGGAAGCCGTCTTTAACGAAGCCCGATCCCTTACCGGCGCCGTGGTCTCCATCGTGGACGCCCTGGACTTCACAAGTCCTCTCAACAAACGCGTGTACCGGCAGATGTACACCCTGCTGGTCACGAAGTTCCCTTGGGCCTGGAAATTCTTCTTTTTTTCCACCGATCAGCCGTGCCTGCGTCCGGCGATCCGATCTGTCCGCAGGATCTTCAACGGTTTTGGCGCCCACGCTCTGGAGCAATTCCTCATCAAGGAACAGTTCGATTGCATCGCCTCGACGCATTTCTTCCCTAACGAGGTGCTGGGGCGGCTTAAGCGGTCGGGGCGCATCCGTTCCCGGATCGTTTCCATCATCACCGATTTCGACGTCCATTCGATCTGGCTCGGGGAGGGGATCGACCGTTACGCCGTGGCCTGCGACTACACCCTCCAGAAACTTTTGTCCCTGGGGATCCCGGCGGAGAAGGTGACGGTCACGGGGATCCCGACCCACGCCAAGTTCCGCGAGCCGCTCGATCGCACGGCATTGCAGAAGAAATTCGGTTTGAAACGCGGGGCCTTCACCATCCTTGTGGCGACGGGTTCCTTCGGCATGGGCCCCATCGAAATGCTGGTGTCGGAACTGAAGGATTTCCAGATGCTCATTGTCTGCGGGAACAATCAGGAGTTGTTCGAAAAGCTTTCACTGAAGAATCTTCCCGGGGCGAAGGTGTTCGGGCTGGTGGACTTCATGCACGAGTTGATGACCGTCGCCGATGTCATGATCACCAAGCCCGGAGGGATGTCCATTGCCGAAGCGATGGTCAAGCACCTTCCCATGATCTTCTTCTCCGCCATTCCGGGGCAGGAGACCAATAATGTCCGCGTCCTGCGGAATTATGGCATCGGCATCAGCGGCCATCATCTGGAGCACATCATCATCGAGCTGCGGCGGCTGATCTCATCGGAAGATGAGCTGCGCGCCGCGTGCCGCAATCTCGCCCAGCTGGCGCATCCCGAGGCGGCGTCCGCGATCGTCAGATTGATCCGTTGAACAAATCAGGGATCGTTGTTCGCATCAAGCAACGAGCAACGAACAACGAAATGAGCGAACAGATCGTCCAAGTCGTCGTCGGCCTTCCGGTGGAAGGCCCTTTTGATTATACGGTGCCCGTGGGGGTGGGCGCGCTGCGGCCCGGAATGCGCGTGCGCGTGCCGTTCGGTCCCCGCAGCTGCCTGGGCGTGGTCGTGGGAACCGGGGATCGGAAGAACGCCCAGGATTTGAGGTCCGTTGAAGATATCCTGGATGAGCGGCCCGTTGTGGACGAGTTGCCGCTGCGGCTGTGCCGTGAGCTGGCCGGGTATTACGACTGCTCGCTGGGAGAAGCGATCGAAATGATCCTGCCCGATGCCTTGCGGCAACCCCGTAAGGTCGATGGCCCCGCGGAACAATTTTCCGAACCGCCGGCCCCGGGAGCCATTGTGGAAAGAGAACTTCTTCTGTTCCATGACCCCGGCCGGAGCCAGGCCTGGGCGTCGCTTCTGGAACGCATCAAAAAGACGGTGGCCGCGGGGCGCGGCGTCATCGTGTTGGTTCCGGAGAAAGTGCTCATCGCCGGCGTCGTAAAAAAGCTGGAACCGGACTTCGCCGGCCGGATGGTCGAGCTGGACAAGCGCCTTTCCTCCGCCAAAGAATTGGAGAATTGGTTTGCCGTAAAAACCGGGCGCGCCGCGATCGCGGTGGGGACCCGTTCGGCGGTCTTCGCGCCGTTCGCGCGGTTGGGGCTCGTGGTCATGACCGAAGAGGAACACTCGGCCTACAAACAGGAGCAATCGCCGCATTATCACGCCCGGGACGTGGTCCTGTTGCGCGCGCGCCTGGAGAACGCCTCGGCGATCTTCGTTTCGGACGTGCCGTCGGCGGAGCTCTGGTGGGCCGCCCGCAAAAAAATGCTGAAACTCGTTTCGTTCGAGGTGCCGCCGGAAAGCGTCTGGCAGCTCATCGACCTGACCAATTACAACCGAAAAAAGACGTCGGTCCTGTCGGTGCCGCTGCAGAATGCCATCACCAAGACCATCGCCGCCCGAGGGAAAGTGCTGCTGTGGCTGAACCGCAAAGGGTTCAGCTCGAGCACCCGCTGCCAGAAGTGCGGATTCTCGCTCAAGTGTCCGCATTGCGACGTCAACCTCATGTATTCCTATTCCAAGAAGAAGATGGTCTGCCGCCGGTGCCGCAAGAAGAGCGACTTCCCGCCGGTCTGTCCCGAATGCCGCAGTTCTTACCTGCGTTCGCACGGGATCGGCGTGGAGAAACTGGAAAGCGAAGTGGCGCGGCTTTTTCCGCAGGCCAGGGTGGAGCACTTTGACGCGGAAAGCGAAGCGCTCCCCAAGACCTTCGACATCCTCATCGCGACCGCGGCCGTCATGAAGTCGCTGGCCGAGCGCCCGTTCGATCTCATCGGGGTGGTGCAGGTGGACGCGGAGCTCAACCGGCTGGATTTCCGGGGCACCCAGCGGGCGTTCGCGGTGCTCACGCACTTGCGTTTCGGCGCGCGCCAG
>JAHFFX010000015.1:0-14071 GCA_023247755.1 Candidatus Omnitrophota bacterium
ATGATGGCGCGAGGCGAGGATCCGCATGCTTTCCTCAAGAATGCCGGGGGAATGCCGACGGCGGCTGTTCCGACTTCGGGAGATGCCGCCGGGGCGATGAATAGTTCCATGAGCAACCTCACTCCGGAGCTGATGGCGTCCAAAGGGAACGCCTCCTTGTCCTGGACGATCCCGGAGGGCTGGAAAGAAAAGCCGGCCGGCGGAATGCGCATGGCGTCATTCACCTCAGCGCAGAACGAAGCCCTCGATGTTTCCATCGTCGCGTTGGGCGGCGGGGCGGGCGGTCTTTCCGCCAACATCAACCGCTGGCTGGGGCAGGTCAACCTTGCACCGATGAGCGATGCTGAGCTGGGTGGCTTTCTGTCCAGGCAGGAGAAATGGAAAACTTCCGACGGGAACGCGATCCAGGTCGTCGACCTGACCACGCTCAAGGACAAGACCGATCCATCCCAATCCGGGATCCTGGCGGGAATCCTTCAGCTGCCCGACCAGACGATCTTTATCAAGATGAGCGGTACACTCGCGGTCATCGAGGAGAATCGCGCCGCGTTCCAACAATTCGTCCAATCCCTGGCCCCCCAACAATGAGCACCTTTCAGAAGAAAATGGCGTCGTTGAAGCTGATCCGGGCCATGTCCTCCCTGAAGATCATGGTCACCTGCCTGGCGTTCTTATTCATCCTGACCTTCTGGGGAACGGTGGCCCAGGCCCAGCACGGGCTTTATAACGCCCAGGCGCGCTATTTCAATTCCTTTTTTTTTCTGGCGTTGGGATTCATCCCCTTTCCGGGAGCGCAGCTGGTGATGTGGGTCTTGTTCGTGAACTTGCTGAGCGCGGCGTCCTTTCGGTTCGCTTTCAACTGGAAAAATCTGGGGATCCTCATCATCCATTTTGGTCTGCTGACTTATTTGGTGGGGTCTTTTGTGACGCTGTATGGGGTCAAGGAATCGAACCTGACCCTCCAGGAAGGGGCTTCCTCGAACGTTTCCTCTTCCTATCATGACTGGGAGATCGCCGTTTGGAAAGGCGCCGGGGGGATCAAGAAAGTGACCGCCTATGATTCCAACCATCTTAAAGAGGGACAAACGCTCGATTTTAAGGCGAACGGACTTGACCTGAAGGTCCAATCCTATTATGTGAACGCGGACGCCTACGGCTCGGGAGGCGAACCGGGGAAAGTCTTGAACGCTTCCGGGATAGCCACGCTCAAGCCGAAAGAGTCCTTCAATGAACCGGAGAAGAACACTCCCGGCGCGTTGCTCCAGATCGCAGACCAAAAGGGAGAGGGCAAGACCTTGCTGCTCTTCGGCGGAGATTCAACCCCGACCACAGCCAGGATCGGTAACGACGATTATTCTTTCAGCCTGCGGCGCAAGCTCACTGAACTTCCCATGACGGTCAAGCTCAAGGATTTTCAGATGGAAGTGCATCCCAACACCGATGTGGCCCGGAGCTATAAAAGTCTCGTGACCATCGATGCCAACGATCTTTCCCGGGATGTGCTGATCTCCATGAACAATCCTTTGCGGTATAAGGGATATACCTTCTACCAGGCATCCTATTCGATCGATGCCCAGGGGCATGAATTCTCGACCTTGGCGGTGGTCAGTAATTCGGGAAGAATGCTGCCGTATATTTCCAGTTTGGTGACCTTTCTGGGGCTGGCCATTCATTTTCTTTCCAAGGCCTTCATGGCCCGGACGTATTCGAAAGTGAGGGCGAATGCGTAAACGGATTTCCGGCATTGCTCTCTGGACGGGGATCATGGTTCTGGGCGCCGCGGCGCTGTCCTTCGGCCAGCAAATGTGCCCGTTGAAAAAGAACATCAAGCCCAAGGGGGTCGCTTCGTTAAGCGTTTGGGAATCCATGGCGGTCTTGCAGGACGGACGGGTCAAGCCGGTCCAGTCCTATGCCCAGATCGTTCTTCTGCAGATCTCCGGTAAAAGAAATTTTGGAAAAGAGTCGGCCAGCGCCTGGCTTGCCCGGCTTTTATTCGCGCCGGACACCATGGTGGACGACAAGGTCTTCCTCATCAATAATCCGGAGATCGCGGACGCTTTGGGCGTCAAACCGGAACCTCACCGCCGCTACAGCTTTGCGCAGATCCAGCCGGGCATTGACAAATTGAACGAGCTGGCGTTAAAGGCGCAAAAGATCGAGGCGAAATCCCGCACGATCGTGGAAGAGGAATTGTTGCGCCTCTACGCTAATATCCAGCTTTTTTCCGGACTTTCCGAAAGCTTCACTTTCGCATTCCCCGATCCGGATTTTTCCGTGCCTGATCCCGATGTGCGCCGGCTTCTCGGTTTGCCGGAGAACCAAGAACAGAACTCCTACCTTGATATCGCTTCCCACGCGGAGATGATTGCCCAGGCCAGCAAGTTCATGGAAAACCGCCCTCCGCAGCAATGGACCTCCCAAGAAAAGGCCATCGCCCAGTTGCTGAACAACATGTACGACTGGTCGAGGTATTATCACGGACTGCCCTTCCATAATATTCCGCCTATGGACGGAGAGAAGGAAGGGTGGCTCACGTCCTGGGAAGCCGCCACGGCAAATTTTCAGGACCCCAAGGGGCGGGAGGAACTGCAAAATCTGCAGGACATGGTCAAGGCATTCTGGCAAGGGCAACAGCTGCAATTCGATGTGGCGGGCAGGGCCTGCTCGGATTCAATCCGGAATCGCGTCACTCCTTCGCAGAAAAAGAACCTGGACCTGGTCCCACTGGAGCTTTTCTATAACCGGCTCGATCTTCCATTCTGGTCGAAGACGTTCTACTTCCTTGCCTTCCTGGTCTATCTGATCGCGATGATGTCGGGCAACCGTCTTGGCGAGAGAACGGCTTTAGGCCTGGTCATTCTGGGATTCGTGCCGCACGCGGCGACCA
The DNA here is from genome assembly GCA_023247755.1 of Candidatus Omnitrophota bacterium. Classification (GTDB taxonomy): domain Bacteria; phylum Omnitrophota; class Gorgyraeia; order Zapsychrales; family JAHFFX01; genus JAHFFX01. The sequence continues at coordinate 2,888 of JAHFFX010000015.1, forward strand.
TCCTGATGCGGATCATTCTTCTTAACCGTCCACCGGTCAGCAACCTTTATGAAACCTTTCTTTTCGTCGGGTTTATCACCGCCGGGGTAGGCCTGATCATTGAGAATGTCAACCGGCGGGGGCTGGGGATCGTCGTTTCGAGCATTTGCGGATTTGTGTTCCTTTCCATCGCCGGCAAATTCGCGATGGAAGGCGACACCCTCAAAATGCTCGTCGCGGTCCTCAACTCCAATTTTTGGCTGAGCACGCATGTCTTGAGCATCACCACGGGTTATGCCGGGGTGTGTGTGGCCGGGATCCTCGGGCACCTGTATATCCTGCAAGGGATCTTTCGGCCCAAGGACAAAGCCCTGCTGGAAACGACCCACAGCAATATCCTCGGCGTCCTGGGCTTTGGTCTGACCATGACCTTTCTGGGAACCAATCTGGGCGGCATCTGGGCGGACCAGTCCTGGGGACGGTTCTGGGGCTGGGACCCGAAAGAGAATGGGGCGCTTCTCATCGTCCTATGGTGCGCGATGATCTTTCATGCCCGGATGGGAAAGATGATCGGACCGCTGGGAGCCGCGGTGGCGAGCGTGCTGGGGATCGTCGTGGTCATGTGGGCGTGGTTCGGCGTGAACCTGCTGAGCGTTGGCCTGCATTCCTATGGGTTCACTTCCGGCGTGGCCACGGGATTGTTCATCTATCTTGCTTTGCAGGTCCTTTTTTTGACGATCGCGGTCCCGATGTTCATTCGCCGCGTCAGGGGATGAGCCATGACCTCCGTTCGCGAGGCAGAGAACCTCATTCAGCGCAACCTTCCCCAATACCCCGCGGTCAGCTGTCCCCTCGTTCGATCCAGCGGCAGAACGCTCCGGGAAACCATCCGCTCCGACCGCGATTGGCCGCCGTTCGATAAGTCCCTCGTTGACGGGGTCGCGATCCGCTTGTCCGCCTATGAAAAAGGTCTGCGCCGTTTTCATATCCAGGCCATTCAGCCTGCCGGAAAACCCCCGACTCGTCTCAGGAAGGAATCCTATTGCATCGAGATCATGACCGGGGCCGCGCGGCCATCCGGTTGTGATTGCGTGATCCCGGTGGAGAATGTTCAACCGGAAGGGAGCGACATTCTTTTGCCGGATGGCCTGAAGCTGCGGTCGATGCAATTCCTCCGCCGGAAAGCCGCTGACCACCGAAAGGGAGAAGTCCTTTTCCGCCCAGGGGCTGTCCTTGATCCGGTGCGGATCGCGGCGGCGGCTTCGGTCGGGAAGATCCGTCTTAAGGTTACGTCCCTGCCCAGAATAGCGATCATCGCAACCGGCGATGAGCTGGTTTCGGTTGAAAAACACCCGACGCCTTATCAGGTGCGGATGTCCAATTCCTATGGGGTGCGGGCGGTTCTTGAGGGGGCCGGCTTTCCCGATGTGCAGTTGTTTCATTTTCGTGATGACCTGCAATTGCTGCGAAGAGAGCTGCGGGCGATCCTTAATAAATTTGATGTGCTGGTCCTCAGCGGCGGGGTCTCGATGGGAAAATTCGACTATGTCCCCCGGGTCCTTGCTGATTTAAAAGTGGAAAAGATATTTCATAAGGTCGCGCAACGGCCCGGGAGACCTTTCTGGTTCGGCAGAAGTCGTCTCGGCAGGTTGGTTTTTGCCTTGCCGGGCAATCCCGCCTCGACGATCGTCTGCGCCTACCGTTATGTTGTGCCCGCTTTGAAGAAAGCGGTGGGGAAAAAAGGCCGCTTGGATTCGCACGTTGTGCTGGGAGAAGGGATCGGCGCTGATCCGTCGCTGACGCTCTTTTTGCCGGTCAAGATCTTCCAGGGAACGAAAGGCAAGACGTTCGTCCGGCAGGTCGAATATGGGGGATCGGGGGATTTTGGGGCGTTGGGCCGGGGGGATGGATTCGTCGAATTGGCCCCGCGTTTGAGGCCGTATCCACGAGGAACGGTTGTGCCGTTGTGGTTGTGGTGAATTAAGTCACACGTCACCAGTCACAAAGTCACCATGCAATTTCCGTGACTTGGTGACCAAAAGATTATGATTAAAAGACAATCCCTGTATGGACTCGTCCTCTCCGGCGGCAAGAGCCGCCGCATGGGACGTGACAAGTCGCTCCTCAAATATCATGGCAAGCCCCAGGTCCGCCATGCTTATGAACTGCTTTCCCGGTTCTGCGGCAAGGTTTTTGTCTCAAACCGGCGGGAGCAATCCAGTACCCCTGCCCTTGCGGGGCTTCCGCAGATCCATGACGCCGCCAAGTTCAAGGACATCGGCCCGCTGGGAGGGATCTTGACCGCGATGGGCAGATTTCCCCGCCGGGGGTGGTTGGTGCTTGCCTGCGATCTGCCGCATGTCGACCGGACCGTTCTGCGAAAAATGATCGCGAAACGGGACAGGCTGAAATTCGCCACCGCCTACCGCAGTTCACATGACGGGTTGCCGGAACCATTGTGCGCGATCTATGAACCCAGCTACCGCAAGCGGCTGCAGTTGTTCCTTTCCCGGGGGGTGCAATGTCCCCGAAAAATAATGATCAATTCGAAGGTCCGCTTGCTTAGGCAATCCAACCGCAAGTCGCTGGATAATGTCAATGACCGGCGGGAGTACCGGATCGTTCTGAAAGAACTTAAAGCCCATGGTCCAAAAACGAACTAAGAAAGTCCGCGTCCGTTATTACGCTCTACTCAGGGAGGAGCGGGGGCTCAATGAGGAGACCGTGACGACCTCGGCCCATTCGGTGCGTGAACTTTACGAGTTCCTTCGCAAGAAGCACGGGTTCCGCCTCGACACCCGGGTCCTCAGGGTTGCGCTCAATCAGGGGTTCCGGGATTGGGACGCGCCGCTCAAGGACGGGGATTCCGTCGCCTTCATCCCTCCGGTGGCTGGCGGATAGCGGTTCTTGAACTATCCCTTGAACTCGGCCCCGCTGAGGGGTACGATAAATTCGATCATTCAGAATAATAATCCCGAATATCGACGGCAGCGTTTATCAAATCCCATGAGCAAAGCCCCGGATTCATTTCAAATCGAAGATGTATCCCTGTTCCATGGATTTCGGGGCCAGGAATTGGCGGCCCTTAAACGCAATCTTCGCCAGAAGGAATTTGAAAAAGGCGCCGTAGTTTTCTCCGAGGGGGATAAGTGCGAACGAATCTTGATCGTCCGGGAAGGGCGGGTCAAGATCTTCCGCATGACCCCGGATGGGAAGGAGCAGGTCCTGGAAGTCCTGGGGCCGGGGGACAGTTGCGCCTGCAACCCCGGAGCGACAAGCTGGTGCTGTTCCGCTTCCGCCCAGGCGCTGGTCGACTCCTCGGTTTGGATGCTGGCCCGGGATCATTATGCCTTCTTGATCAAGAACAACCACCGGTTGGCCAGGACCCTCAATGAGTTGCTCGCCCAAAGGCTCTGCCGTTTCTGCTCCCTGATCGAATCGGTGAGCCTGGATGCTCCGACAAAACGTCTGGTCAAATTCCTGCTGGACATGTCCGAAGGGTCTTCCAATGGCCCGGTCGAGCTGAAGATACCCCTCACTCATGAAGAAATTTCTCAACGTATCGGACTTGTCCGGGAAACGGTCACCCGCCACCTCAGTCGCCTCAAGAAAAAGAAGCTGATCGATGCCAAGGCCCAGAAGATCATCGTCCTCGATCGCGATGGGCTCCGGAACCTCCTGCTGAACTGATCCCCCCTTGAAACCCAAGAACATCCTTTCTTGATTCGGCAAGGCCTTGAATGGCTTATTCCGGTGCCGGAGTGCTTGTGACCGCAGTCACAGACTTTTGGAACAAGAAAAGTTAATATTTACCTGTCCTTTAATTTATAGTGCGATAAAATCAAATGGTCAAAAAGATCCTTCAAGAGATGGAAGCCCTTCAGACCAACATCTTGTCAAAGAGCAACGAGCTCTTTGAAGCATTGAACAACCTCCGTTACGAAGGCAAGGTCGGACTTAAGCGGAACATCCGCGCCATTTCTCGCTTGAACCATTATTTTCGCGACGAACTTTTGCCGCATTTCCAAGCCGATGAGCAGGTCGTTTTTCCTTACGTTGAAACGCATTTGCCCAAGTATTCCCCGTTGTTGGGCTTTCTAAAGGCGGAACACAAGGAGATCCGGAAAAGTTTTGACGATCTCGATGGGATGGTGGAAAAGGCCATTTTCAAGAAGGACAAGCCGTTGCCGCAAAGCCAGATCAATCGGATCTACGATCGCGGAACGTACATTTACTGCCTGATCCGCAACCACATCCAGATGGAGACCGAAGCGATCTACTGCAATATCAATGCGCAGTTGCAACCCAGTGAAAAGAAAGAATTGGAAGCCCTGGTAAGACGTAATCGTCCATCGGCATGATCGGCACATAATTTCCGCAAGGGGGTCTATGCGTTTTGTTCTGGCAGGTATCAGTCATCATTCGGTGCCGCTGGCGGTCCGGGAGAGGTTTTATATGCGCCCTGTAGAACGGCAGCTGTTGCTTTCTGAACTAAGGAATGATCCCCGGATCGCCGGGGCGATCGTGTTGTCAACCTGCAACCGGACCGAGATCTTCGCCGAAATGCTGGATGATGCCCCGGGTATTTTGCTCGCCTCATTATTCAAGGTGCGGAGCGCCGGCATCGAGGATGCCGCGCCGCATTTCTATTTGAAAGACGGGAAGGAAGCGTTTGCGCATCTGATGCGGGTAACGACCTCGCTTGATTCCCTGATCATCGGAGAACAGCAGATCCTCGGACAATTCAAGGATGCTGTGGACCTGTCTCGCCGGCAGAGAATGATGAGCCGGAACCTCAACGTTCTTTCCCAGTTGGCGATCCGCGCGGGCAAGAAGTCACAGACGGAAACGCCGATCGGAACGGGCGGGGCCTCGATCAGTTGGGCCGCGGTGTCCATGGCCCAGCAGCTTCTGGGAACCCTGGAAGGGAAAACGGTCCTGATCCTCGGCGCGGGAAAAATGGCCCACCTGGCGGCGGAGAACCTTCGGCAGAAGGGAATTGCCGAGATCTTCGTGATGAACCGAACGGAAGCAAAAGCCGAATCGTTGGCGCAGCAAGTGGGAGGGATTGGCGCTGGATACTGGGAGTTGAAGGACATCCTGCAGCGGTCGGATGTGTGCATCTGTTCCGCCGGCGCGCCGCATTTCCTGCTTGAGAAAAGACTGTTGGAGAAGGTGATGCGTGCTCGCCCGGACCGCCCACTGCTGGTGATCGATATTTCGATCCCGCGCAATGTTGATCCGCAGGCGCAATATGTCCCCGGGGTCACGTTGGTGACGATCGATGATCTGGGCCGCGTCATCGGTGACAACATCCAAAAGCGGTTGAGCGCGGTGGTTCAGGTGGAAGAGATCATTCGCCATAAGATAGCGGAATTTGAGATCAAGCTGGAAAAGAACCGGCGTTATCAGCTCCTTGATAAGTTTTGATCGGGGGGTATTCATGGAGCTTCATATTCATCTGCCAAGCAAGGCTCGTTGCAACGAGGAGGTCTTTATGGGTAATCAGGGACTAATAAGGGCCAACCGGGTCTTGGTCGCGCTTTTTCTATTCTGTTTTCTGAATATCCCTTCGGCCCGCGCTGAGGTGACGTGGGACTTGAACGGAATGACCGCGGTCAAGGGTGCCACGTACGTCGGGACCGAAACTTGCGCCGCCTGCCACGAAAAGGAATTCAAGGAATTCCAGTTGTCCACCCACAGCCGCATCGCGGTCAAGGATGTTCCGGAAGGCGTGCCGCAAGGGTGTGAAATGTGCCACGGCCCGGGCAGTGTTCATGCGGATCAGGATGGCAAACGGGGCACCATCATCAACCCGCGCAAGAACCCGGAGGTTTGTTTCCAGTGCCATATGGACAAAAAGGCCGAATTCCGGCTCCCCTTCCATCATCCGGTGCTGGAAGGAAAGATGTCCTGTTCCGATTGTCACACGGCCCATGGCCCGGAAGTCCGGCCTTGGACCACCACTTCCATGAATGATGTCAATGAGACCTGTTTTAAATGCCATGCCGGAAAACAAGGGCCTTTTGTCTGGGAGCACGAAGCGGTCCGTGAAGGCTGCACGACCTGCCACAAGGTTCACGGTTCCGTCAATGACAAGATGCTCGTCGCCCGCGACAACAATCTTTGCCTGCGCTGCCATACCCAGATGAACTTCCCGACCATCGGAAAGCAGAACCACGGCACCCGGCTTCCGCAGGGGACCTGTTTCAGCGCCGGTTGCCATACGGCCGTGCACGGGTCCAATTACGATGATCATCTTCGGTATTAGTCCGCAAGGAGGGGGGGCTATGAAAAAACTTATGCTGGTTACGGGTGTGGCGATCATGCTTCTGGGGAGCGGTTTCGGTCCCTCCGCGGCGGCCGATGAAGGGAACTGGGAGGTGAAGCTTCTTCCGTTCAGATTTACCGCGGTCAAGGGCGATGTTGAGAAATACCGCCTGCTCAAGTGGAAAAAGGATGGTTCCGTGGGAGGGATCGACAAGCTCCTTTATGAACTGAATTCCAAGAATATTTCCGCGGAATTCGAAACGCATGCGATCCCCGCGGAAAATGACGTGAGCGCGGATTTATACCTGCTGAAACACAAGACCGGCTACTTCAAGGGGGAATATCGAACGTTCCGGAAATGGTTCGACGGGACCGGCGGGGTGTATCGGCCGTACGGGACCTCGCTTAATGTTACGGAGCTGGATAAGGACCTGGACCTCGATATCGGGCATATGCTGGTCGAGTTGGGGACCGACCCCGAAAAGGACACTGGGTTGAGTTTCGCTTATGAACGGCACCTCAAGGACGGCGCGAAGTCCCGTCTGGCCTGGACCTCGGTCGTCGAAGGGGGCACCTCCAAGAAGATCGGTCCCTCCTGGCAAGATATCGATGAGGTCCACGACATCCTGACCCTGCGCGGGCGAACCCCCTTCGCCGGCTTCAACCTCAACCTCGAACAGGCCTGGCAGTTCTTAAAGGAGCGATCGCTGCGGGAAGAGCAGCAGGTCGCCAACACCGGAGTGGCGGCCGATTCCAAGTTGCGCCGGCAGGACCAGGAATTGCAGGCCGATGTCATGACCAGCACGCTGCGTGGCGAGCGTTGGTACAACGAGGAGCAATCCTTTCTGGGCATCGGATACCGGTATAACCTGATCCGCAATGACGAACTGGAATTCCTCAAGGAATTCAGCGCGGCGGGGGTGCCCACCTCTTTCAGCAACCCCGAGAACAAATTCAACGCGACCGCCGAGAACGAGCTGGACCAGCACATCTGGACCATGAACCATCTGATGCCGCTTTCCAAGGACCTGAATTTCATCGTTAAAGGGAAAGCGGAGCTCATCAACACGCGCGGGAATTCGGTTTATCCGCTCGATTCCACGAACCCTCCGGACGGGATCCCCAATACCACGGAAGTGAGCGATAGCCGGGCGAAGGTCACCCGCTTCGGGGAGAACATCTCCTTGCGCTATGGCGGGCTCGAGCACACGAACCTGTATTCGGAGTTCGAATTTGAACAGACCCGGAACCTGTTGCTGGAGCAACGCGACAGCAAAATGGGGCAATCGGCGCCCAGCACGGGAGAGGTCTTCGGCCGGGACACCCTCACGCACATCGATAAAATGGGAGGGACCCTCGGCGCGAGGTATGTTCCGGTCAGCTGGTTCACGGGGACGGTGCAGGCCAGGCATAAATACGAGAACAACGATTATGATGACCGGAAGGAATCCGATGCCTCGGCGACCGGGGCAAAGTCCGCCTTTTTCGATGCCTTGAAGATCAAGACCGATGAGGTCGAGACCAAATTTACCCTCAAGCCGGTCAAGCGGGTGCAGACCACGTTCCGCTATAAGTTCCTCGACACCCATTATTTCCCGCGGATCGAGAATGAGGTCCAGACGAAGAATGATGTCCTGGGGAACGTTTTTTCCTATGACGTGACATTGCAGCCGCTGGACCCGCTTTTGATCACCCTCGCCTTTAACCGGGAGCTGCTGAAAGTGGCCACGCCGGCGGCCCTCGCCTCAACGGCCAAGACCCCGGGATTCAACTCGAACGCCGACAGCTGGCTGTTGTCGGTAAGCTATTCGCCGATGGAGAAAGTGAGCCTGTTCAATACCCTCAACTATACGCGGGCGAGGAACTTCGACAACTTCAGCGCCATCGGTGTGCCGCTGGGTTCGGATTTTGACCAGTATGACACGACGGCGGGCATCCGCTGGCAGCCCCGCCAGGATCTGATCATTGAGCCGAACTATACCTATTCGAGCTACCAGACGAATTCGGTCTCCGCCGAATTCGGGAATTACAGCGCCCACGTGATCTGGCTGGACCTGACGCTTGATTTCTGACGCTTCGCCGGCGAAGGCTTCTGGAAGGGGCACTGTTTACGGAAAACGGACCATAAAGTGAATTCTCTAAAAAACCGGCCGCCTTCGAACGGGGAGCTTTCTCGATCTGTCCTGCCATGCCTCATTGCGCTTCTGGTTTTCTTGGGGATAGCCCTGTTCTGGCAAGGGACCGGCTGGACGCAGGACGCCCAGGTCAATTCATGCGTGGAGTGTCATTCCGACATTGCCGAAGAAAACCAGGGCAGCATCCACGCCCAACAGGGGATCTCCTGCCAGGATTGTCACGGCGGCGACCCGAGCCAGAAGGATAAGGACGCCGCCAAGGCGCCGGGGACCGGCTATATCGGCATCCCGGATAAAAAGCAGATTGTGCAGGTTTGCGGGACCTGTCACGCCGATGTCGAAAAGATGAACTTTTACGGCATTCGCACCGACCAGTTGGCCCGCTACAAGACGAGCCTGCATGGCAAGAAGCTTTTGCAGGAAGGCGATACGCATGTCGCCGCCTGCAGCGATTGCCACGGGTATCACAACATCCTTCGGGTTACGGACCCCAACAGCCCGGCATATCCGCTGAACGTGCCCAAGACCTGCAACCGCTGCCACGGGAACGAAAAACTGATGGGTTCCTACCAGCTTCCATCGGATATCTTTAGGATCTACGAAGGCAGCGTGCACGGGAAAGCCCTGTTCGAGAAAAAAGACATCTCGGTCGCGCAATGCGCCAGTTGCCATGGGAGCCACGGGGCGATCCCACCCGGGGTAAAGCAGGTCGGGAATGCCTGTGGCAAGTGCCATTTGAACGAGTATAAATATTTCTCGGAAAGCGTTCACGCGAAGCTCTCCGAAGGGGCAAAGTTTTCTGAATGTGTTTCCTGCCACGGAAACCATGGGGTCTCCCATCCCGCTCCAGCGTTGTACGCTCAGGCCTGCGCGTTATGCCACGAACCCCAAAGCCCGGAGTTTCAGCTTGGTCATCGATTGGAGGACCTGATAGCTACCGCGCAAAAGGATCTGTCCGGGTCGGAAGAGCTGGCCAAAGAAGCGGCGATCGAAGGATATTTCGTCGAGCAGGAAACGGCCTCTTTGGAGCAGATGAAAACCATCGTTCTGGAAATGGGGCCCTTGCAACATACCTTGGATGAAGCGAAGATCTCCGACCGCAGCCAGAAAGTTCATGACCTTGCCAAAGAAGTCGCTGATAAGATCGATGCCAAAAGAAAGAACAAGCTGATCCGAAAATATTCTTTGATTCCTATTTGGATTTTCATCCTGGTGATGGTAGTTTCATTGTGGGCCAAGTTCAAGGAGTTAAAGAAGGGCCTCGACGGCTCGGGAAGTGAGCATGACCGACACTGAGAACAAATTCTCCTCAGGGACGCCGATCATCGACAAAAAGATTTCCCGAAGGGAATTTGTCGACTGGATCATCAAGGGCGGTTTATTCGCGACCTTGGCGGGGATGATCCTCCCCGCATTGGCGTACATCTGGCCGGTCATGGGGGGAGGGCCTTCCAAACAGAACGAAGAGGTCGGAAGCGAGGATGAATTCCCGCTCTGGGGTTCCAAGAAAGTGATAGTCGGAGGGAGCGCCTTGCTTGTGATCAGAACGCCGACGGGATACAGGGCCTTCTCTGCCATTTGCACGCATCTGGGCTGTCTGGTCGATTGGGACAAACAGCAAAGAGAGATCGTCTGTCCATGCCACGCCGGCGTGTTCGATCAGGAGGGGCGAAATGTGAGCGGACCTCCTCCGCGGCCGCTTCCCACCTATGAGGTCAAGGTTGCGGACGGGAAGGTTTTTGTGAAGGTTTGATCCCAAACCAAGGAAAGGGCACATGATGAATTGGTCGAAATGGATCCGCGAGCGGTTTGATGTTGAGCAGATCAAGAAGCCGATCCAATATCAGATCGAAAAGCCGTTGCCCAAACACATCAGCTGGTTCCATACCCTGGGCAGCATGTCGTTGTTCCTCTTTGTCAGCCAGGTCCTCACCGGCATCCTGCTTTTGATCTACTATCGTCCCACGGTCAAAGAGGCCTTTGACAGCGTGAAATTCATCATGAACGAGGTTTACATGGGGTGGCTCTACCGGCAGATCCACGCCTGGGGCGCCAATCTCATGATCCTCGTGGTGTTCTTGCATATGTTGCGGACGTTCGTCACTGGGTCCTTCAAAAAGCCCCGTGAGATCACTTGGATCTCCGGGGTTTTTCTTTTCGTCATGACCTTGGTTTTCGGTTTTACCGGATATCTATTGCCCTGGAACCAATTGGCCTATTGGGCCACAACGGTTGGGACCGAGATCGCGGGATCGATCCCCTGGGTCGGCGAATTCCTCAAGACTCTCTTGCGGGGCGGATCATCCGTAGGCGGGGAAACCATGTCGCGCTTCTTTGTGATCCATGTCATAATACTGCCCTGGATCCTTTTTTTCATTGTCATCGCGCACCTGATCCTGGTCCGCTACCAGGGGATCGCGACCATGGATTCCGCCGACAAGGAAAAGAAGATCAAACCTGGGGAGGGGATCCCCTTCTTCCCGCATCATGTTCTGAAGGAAGGGATCGTTTTTTTCATTCTTTTAGGGATTCTTATAACTTTATCCATCGTGGCTCCTTTTGAATTGGGAGAAAAGGCGGATCCACTGAGCACGCCGCATGCCATCAAACCGGAATGGTATTTTCTTCCCATGTACCAGGTGTTGAAATATTTTCCTAAACTGACCGGCATTTCCATCATCTCTCTGGCGCCGATCTTCTTATTGATCTGGCCTTTTCTCGACCGAAGCAGCGAGCGGCATCCCTTTAAAAGGCCGATTTCCATGACCATCGGCGTATTGACGGTCGCTTCGCTCATCTT
>JAHFFX010000015.1:14100-25956 GCA_023247755.1 Candidatus Omnitrophota bacterium
ATCGGAGTCCCGAAGGACTTTTCTGGGAAAAACCTATGATATTGATGTTTACGGTGTTCCTCGTTTGGTTGCTAATGGCAGCGATAAGTTGCCAACCAATATTGAAAGATAAAATTGAAGGAGGATGACCATGAAAAAGGGCATTTGCTGGAAGGGCGGGCTCGGTATCCTGACCTTGGGGATGGCTTTGGCCATTAGCGGGGTGGCCCTGGCGGAAACTCCGGAACATGAATTCGTCGGTGTTCAGAAATGCGCGCTATGCCACAAAAAGCCGGAGCAGGGAGAGCAGGTCAAGATCTGGCAGGAAACGGCGCATGCCAAGGCCTTTGAGGTCCTGGCAACCCCGGCGGCCAAGGAAACGGCGGCAAAATTGGGCATCGATGATCCGCAAAAAAGCGGTAAATGCCTGAAGTGCCATTCGACCGCGTACTACTTCACCGAACAGCAGCTGACGCAAGCCATCCAGCCCGAAGAAGGCATCTCTTGCGAATCCTGCCATGGCCCGGGCAAGGACTTCATGAAAAAGAGCGTCATGGAAGACAAGGACGCGGCAAAGGCGGCCGGTTTGATCATTCCGGATGAATCAACCTGCAAGAAATGTCATAACCCGGAAAGTCCGAATTACAAAGATTTCGACTATAAGACCAATTGGGAAAAGATCAAACATCCGGTTCCGGAGAAATGATCTATTGGCAGGATCCCGCAACCCCTTAAGGCAATTCCCGCTTGACCCATTTGGCCTTGATGATTTATGGATTCGCCCGAGAGCAACAAAAGTTATTTCCAGAATTGGGTCAGCGTTATCGGCGGCATTGGCTCGCTCGTTGTTTTTGCGCTGATCGTCTTTCTCGTTGCTCTGGAATACTGGGCCAAGGACGTCAACCCCTACTTGGGGATCATCACCTATCTGGTTGCGCCGGTCTTCCTGGCGATCTTTTTAGTTCTTATCCCGGTTGGAGCCCTGCAGGAGCGGAGTCGCAGAAAGCGCCACCTCGCCAGTAGGCGATTCCCGCAGATTGATTTCAACAACCCCAAGCATCAGCAGTGGGCCTACACGGCCATCGGGATAGGAACGCTTTTCTTTTTGTGTTCGGTGTACGGGACCTACAGGGCTTACGAATACACGGAATCGGTGAAGTTTTGCGGGCTGGTGTGCCATGATGTCATGGAGCCCGAATATACCGCCTACCATCATTCTCCCCACGCGCGCGTCGCTTGCGTTCAGTGTCACATCGGCAACGGCGCCGAATATTATCTGCGATCTAAGATAAGAGGATCATACCAGATGTACTCGGTGCTGGCCAAGAAGTACTCTCGCCCGATCAAGACCCCCATCCACAACCTTCGTCCCGCCCAGGAAACCTGCGAACAGTGCCATTGGCCACAGCAGTTCTTCGGGGCGGTCGAGCAGGACCATCAGTATTTCCTTTCTGACGAGAACAATACCCCTTGGAAAACGCGGATGCTCATGTTCGTCGGCGGGGGGATCCCTCCTTATGGGAAAAAAGAAGGGATCCATTGGCACATGAACATCAACAGCAAGGTCTATTACGTGGCAACTGATGAAAAAAGGCAGGAGATCCCCTGGGTGAAAAGAATAGGACCAGACGGGAAAGAGGAGGTTTTTGTACAGGAAGGCACAAAGTATTCCGCGGCGCTCCCACCTAAGGGGGAGATGCGTTTGATGGATTGCATGGATTGCCACAACCGCCCCAGCCATAATTTCAAATCGCCGGAAGAGACCGTCAATGAAGCGATGGCGTACGGGGCCATCGACCGCACGCTTCCCTTTATCAAGAAGGAGGCCGTCAAATCCCTCGTGGGGAAATACGAAAACCGTCAGGAAGCGGAGAAAGGGATCCGGGCTTCCTTGGAAGGCTATTATCAAAAGAAATATCCCCAGGTCTGGGAACAGAACCGGGATAGCCTGAACCGTTCGATTGAAACGGTGCAGCATATCTACCGGGATAATTTCTTCCCGGAAATGAAAGTATCCTGGAAGGAATACCCCGATAACATCGGGCATCTCATGTTCCCGGGGTGTTTCCGGTGCCATGATGGAAAACATAAGAGCGCGGAAGGCCGGGTGATCTCCAATGAATGCAATATCTGTCATAACATCGTTTCCCAGGGGAAACCCGAGGCCATGGAATCGGGAGTGGACGGCCTGCCCTTCCACCATCCGGATGAGGACACGGCAGATGCCTGGAAGGACATGAAGTGCATGGATTGTCATACCGGCGGGGCCATGTGAGCATGTCTTGGATCATAAAGAAGAACAGGGCTAGATAATGACCGTTCCAACGAGAAAACAGATCACGATCGATGGCAATGAAGCGGCTGCCTATGTGGCGTACCGATTCAGCGAGGTCATCGCGATCTATCCGATCACTCCTTCTTCGACAATGGGAGAACTGGCTGACGAATGGAATTCCGCCGGGATCAAGAATTTGTGGGGGACGGTTCCGCTGGTCCAGGAGATGCAGAGTGAATCGGGGGCGATCGGGGCGATCCACGGGGCATTGCAGACCGGGGTCTTGTCGACGACGTTCACCGCTTCCCAAGGACTGCTGCTCATGATTCCCAATTTGTATAAGATCGCCGGGGAATTGACCCCCGCGGTTTTCCATGTGGCCGCACGAACCGTGGCCACGCATGCGCTCTCTATCTTTGGAGATCATTCCGATGTCATGGCCGTGCGCGCGACCGGCTTTGCGATGTTATCGTCGACTTCTGTCCAGGAGGCCATGGATTTTGCGCTCATTGCGCACGCTGCAACTCTGGAAGCAAGAATTCCCTTTTTACATTTCTTTGACGGATTCAGGACTTCGCACGAAATTGCCAAGATCGAACAGCTGACCGAGGATGATCTTCGCTCCCTGGTCGATGAACGATTGATCCAGGCCCATCGCGAACGCGCCCTTTCGCCGGAGCATCCGGTCGTGCGGGGGACCGCCCAAAATCCGGACGTTTTTTTTCAGTCACGGGAAGCGGCCAACCTTTTCCACCAGGCCTGCCCAGGTATCGTCCAAAAGATGATGGACAAATTCGCTCAATTGACCGGGCGGCAATATGATTTATTCGAGTATTACGGAGCGGCCGACGCGAAACACGTGGTGGTGATCATGGGGTCCGGCGCGGAAACCGTTCAGGAGACGGTGGACGCTCTGAATGCCTCCGGAGAATCAACCGGTGTACTCAAGGTCCGGCTTTACCGGCCGTTTTCAATTGAAGCGTTTCTGGAGGCCTTGCCGAACAGTGTCCGTTCGATCGCAGTTCTGGATCGCACCAAGGAAGCGGGAAGTTCCGGCGAACCCTTGTATCTGGATGTCGTGAATGCTTTATTCGAAGCTCGCGCCCAATTTACTCCATTGCCGATGGTTATCGGCGGGCGTTACGGTCTTTCCTCAAGGGAATTCACGCCAGCCATGGTCAAGGCGGTCTTTGACGAATTGAAAAAAGATTCTCCCAAGAACCATTTTACCGTTGGAATCACGGATGACGTGTCCCGCACGAGTCTGGAATACTCAGAAGATTTCAGCATTGAAAGTCCGGACACCGTGAGGGCCCTCTTTTACGGTCTCGGTTCCGATGGGACCGTGAGCGCCAACAAAAGTTCCATCAAGATCATCGGCGAGAATACAAGGAATTTTGCCCAAGGGTATTTTGTTTACGATTCCAAGAAATCCGGTTCTGTAACGATCTCGCATTTGCGCTTCGGTCCGCGGCCCATTCGTTCTCCTTACCTGATCACGCGGGCGAATTTCCTGGGTTGCCATCAGTTCAATTTTCTGGACAGGTATGATGTCCTAAAGAACATCGAATCGGGCGGGACCTTTTTGCTGGACAGCCCGTTTGGCGCCGACCAGGTTTGGGATCATTTGCCGCGGAAGGTTCAGGAGACGATCATCGACAAAAGACTGAAATTTTTCGTCATTGATGCGGGTTCCGTTGCCAGGGCGACGGGAATGGGGGGACGGATCAACACTATCATGCAAACCTGTTTTTTTGCCATCTCCAATGTCCTGCCGCACTCCGAGGCGATCGCGCTCATCAAGGATTCGATCAGGAAGTTTTACACCAAGAAGGGAGAAGAGATCGTCCAGATGAATTACCGGGCGGTGGACGAGGCGCTCGTTCATCTGCATGAAGTAAGAGTCCCGGCCCAAGCCAGCGCCGGAAAGAAAATCCCGAACGCGTGGTTCGCCCAAGCGCCGGAATTCGTCCAGAACGTGACCAGCTGCATGATCTCCCAGTGCGGGGATGCGATTCCTGTGAGCGCCTTGCCGGTAGACGGCACTTATCCGGTGGGCACCACCAAATTTGAAAAACGCAATATCGCTGCGGAAGTCCCGGTCTGGGAAAAAGACCTGTGCATCCAGTGCGGGAAATGTGTTTTTGTCTGCCCGCATTCGGTTATCCGCTCAAAAGTTTATGAGCCTAAATATCTCGACGACAGTCCTGCGACCTTCAAGGCCATGGCGGCCAAAGATCGGGAGTTCCAGGGACTGCAATACACGCTGCAGGTTTCCGTCGAAGACTGCACCGGTTGCAGTTTATGCGTCGAGGTGTGCCCCGCGCGCAACAAATCCGAAGCCAGGATCAAGGCCATCAATATGACGCCATACACCGACGGCCAGAACGAAGATGCCAAGAACTGGGAGCATTTTCTTGCGATCCCCGACATGGCCCGGGAACGATTAAAAACCAATTCGGTGCGCGGTCTTCAGGGAATAAGGCCGCTGTTCGAATTCTCCGGCGCTTGCGCCGGTTGCGGGGAAACTCCTTATCTTAAACTGCTTTCCCAATTGTTCGGAGAACGAGCCCTCATCGCCAACGCGACCGGCTGCTCCTCGATCTACGGCGGGAATCTTCCGACCACGCCCTGGAGCAAGAATGACGAGGGGCGGGGACCGGCGTGGGCCAATTCCCTTTTTGAGGACAATGCGGAATTTGGGCTTGGGTTTCGCTTGTCCATCGACAAACAGAAGGAAATGGCGGCGGAATACGTCAAGTTGCTGGAGTCCGAGATTGGAACACAATTGGTCGAGGAATTGGTGAATGCCGATCAATCGGACGAAGCCGGGATATTTGAACAAAGACAACGGGTGGAATTGCTCAAAGAAAAACTAAATAAGATGGACCGCCCCGAGGCGAAACGCTTATTTGGTTTTGTCGACGCGCTGGTCAAAAAAAGCATTTGGATCGTCGGCGGCGATGGCTGGGCCTATGACATCGGATTTGGAGGGCTCGACCACGTGCTTTCCACGGGGAGGGATGTGAACGTGTTGGTCCTGGACACGGAAGTCTATTCCAACACCGGCGGACAAATGTCGAAGTCCACGCCCAGAGGCGCGGTGGCAAAATTTGCCGCCTCGGGAAAAACGCTGGCCAAGAAGGACCTCGCGCGCATGATGATGACCTACGGACATGTTTATATTGCGAGTGTGGCTTTCGGCGCAAAAGATGAGCATACCGTTCAGGCTTTCTTGGAAGCGGAGGCCTATCCCGGACCATCGTTGATCATCGCCTATAGCCACTGCATCGCGCACGGGATCGACATGAAAACCGGTCTGCAGGACCACAAGGCGGCGGTCCAGACGGGTTACTGGCCGTTGTTCCGTTACAACCCCTTGCTCGCCTACGACGGCAAAAATCCGCTGCTTCTGGATTCCAGCGAGCCCAAAATTCCTTTGCACGAATATGCTTACCGGCAGAACCGTTTCAAGATGCTCACCAAAAGCAAACCGCAAGAGGCCAAGCGACTGTTGGAGTTGTCCCAACAAGATGTTCAAAAGCGCTGGAAGATCCTGGAATCAATGGCCGCTCCCGTTGATTCCCCGAAGACACCAACCCAATAGCCAAAGGACCTGGACCATGGATCTGAAAACCACCTATCTGGGATTGAAATTAAGGAATCCGCTGATCGCTTCGGCCTCACCGTTGTCCGGCACAGTCAATAATCTTAGGCGTATGGAGGATGCCGGGATCGGCGCGATCGTGATCTATTCTTTGTTCGAGGAACAGATCACGAAAGAATTGCAGGAAATGAACCAGCATCTGGTCCGGGGAACGGAAAGTTATGCGGAATCGCTGACCTATTTTCCAGAACCGGCCGATGTCTTGGTGGAACCAGAAGAGTACGTCGACCATATCCGCCAGGCCAAATCGACGGTGGATGTGCCGGTCATTGCCAGTCTCAACGGTCATTCGGAGGGTGGGTGGGTCCGTTACGCCAAACTTCTGGAGGACGCCGGCGCGGACGCCCTGGAATTAAATATCTACTTTCTGGCGACGGATTTCGCAACCACGAGCGAGCAGATCGAACAGCGGTATTTGAACATCCTCAGATCCGTCAAATCCATGGTGAAGATTCCCGTCGCCGTCAAAATCGGTCCGTACTTCAGCGCTTTGGCCCATATGACCAAACGATTGGAAGAGGCGGGAGCGGACGGATTGGTACTATTCAACCGTTTTTACCAACCGGACATTGACATTGAGAACCTTTCGGTAATTCCCAACGTTTTGTTGAGTACTCCGCAGGCGCTGCGATTGCCGCTTCGCTGGATCGCCATTTTGCATGGACACTTGAAAATGAGCCTGGCGGCCACCAGCGGAGTCCATTCCGCGCAGGACGCCCTCAAGATGATCATGGTCGGGGCGGACGCAACGATGTTGTGCTCGGTGTTGCTTAAGCATGGCATCGATCATGTCGATGTCATTCTGGAAGACATGCGCCAGTGGATGCAGGAGCACGGATATGAATCGATCCAACAGATGAAGGGCAGCCTGAGCCAGAAATCCTGCCCGAACCCCGAAGCGTTCGAACGTGCCAATTATATGCGTGCGTTAAAGACTTTTATTTAAGGGAGCAGCATGCAGTATTTTCAGGAATACCATTACCGCGAACGGCATCCGTCTTGGGTCGATGCGGATACCGCCATCAGCAAAATAAATAAAGGCAAACGCATTTTATTAGGATCGGGCTGCGCGGCGCCGAAGTTATTGATCGATGCGCTGATCCGGAATTCCGCAAGATTTGCCGACAACGAAATCGTTCATCTATTAACCGTCGGAGAAGCTCCCTATACAAATCCCGAATACGCGCGCGCGTTCCGGCATAACGCATTTTTTATCGGCGTTAACGTCCGCCAGGCGGTTATTGAGGGGCATGCGGATTACATCCCGGTATTTTTGTCCGAGATCCCGCAGCTCATCAAGACCGGACAGATTCGTATCCATTGCGCCATAGTCCAAGTCACGCCGCCCAACAGGAACGGGGAAGTCTCCCTGGGGGTGAGCGTGGACATATTGCCCAGCGCGATTTCCACGGCAGACATCGTCATCGGCCAGGTTAACCGTCAGTTGCCGTTCACCTGCGGAAAATCGGTCTTGCCCGTCAGCGCCTTCGATTATCTGGTGGAAGGGGATGAACCGCTAAAGGAATTCCCGCAGGGTCAACCGGATGAGGTGTCCCAAAAGATTGGTGGCCATTTGGCCCGGTATATTCGGGACGGCGATACCTTGCAATTGGGCATTGGAAACATTCCGGACGCGGTTCTTAGAAATCTCAAAGACCGGAACGATCTGGGGATCCATACGGAAATGATCTCCGACGGGGTCGCGGACCTTTATCGCAACGGGAATATCACCAACAAGAAAAAGGGGATCAATGAAGGAAAGTCGGTCTTAAGTTTTATTCTCGGCACCCGAAAGACCTATGATTTAGTCCATATGAACCCGGATTTTGAATTTTTCCCCACGGAATATACCAATGATCCCTTCGTCATTTGTCAGAATAAGAACATGGTCTCCATCAATTCCGCCCTGCAGATCGACCTTACCGGCCAGGTTTGCTCTGACAGCCTGGGAACGACCTTTTTTAGCGGGTTTGGCGGCCAGGTGGATTTCGTACGCGGCGCCAAGCGATCGGCGGGAGGTCGTTCTTTCCTTGCCTTTCCATCGATCACGAAAGATGGGAAAATTTCCAAGATAGTGCCCTATTTGAATCAGGGGGCAGGGGTCGTAACCACCCGCGCCGATGTTCATTATCTCGTGACCGAATTTGGAGTGGCCTATCTTCACGGAAAAAATGTCCGGGAACGCGGACTGGCCCTCATTCAGATTGCGCATCCCAAATTCCGCGATGAATTGCTGGATTATTTGAAGCAAAAACATTACATCTATATCGACCAGAAAACCATCAAGGACGATCACAGTCCGGTCCGATCGCTCATCCCTTACAGTCATTCTTTCAAGGAGAGGACCGTTTATTTCCGAGAACTGCGGCCGCAGGATGAGAAAGCGATTCAGGATTTCTTTTATTCCCACCTCCCGAGCACCATTTACCAAAGATATCTGACCAACGTCGAATCCCTGCCGCATCCGGAAGCGCAGATGCGCGTGACGGTGGATTATAACCGGGACATGGCGATCGCCGGGTTCGATTCGCATATGCCCTATGCACAAATGGTCTGCCTTGGCCGGTATATACGCCAGTCGAATAATTCCGCTGAGGTTGGGCTGGTTGTTAAAGAGGAGTACCAGGGGATGGGGATCGGCAGTTTTCTTTGTGAGCGGTTGCTGAAATCAGCACAAACCCACGGGATCACCCGGCTTTACGCGCATGTCCTGCGGGATAACCCGGGAATGTTAAAAATTTTTACCCAAAGCGGTTTCTCGATTGCGGAAAGCACCAAGGTGGACGGTTATTTCGCCTCTTGGGAAGTCCCCGCCTTGGCCGAAAAGACTTAAGCGGTATATCCAAAATGAAGCTGGAACTTATTGCGCAAGAGCGGGCATGTTTCTACAACAGATCGAGAAAACGGTTGCTTTTGCAGATGGGCGTTGATATACTGCAACCTTCCTGAACACCCTTTTTAAGAAAATATGAACATTATCATCTTCGGGCTGAACCACCGCACGGCCCCTATCGAGATCCGCGAAAAATTCTTCTTGAACCCCACCCAGCAGGACCTGCTGTTGAGTGAATTGAAAAGCAATCCCTCGATTGTGGAAGCGTTCATCCTTTCCACCTGCAACCGCATGGAATTCTATGCCTGCGGAGGGGACGCCCGCGAGCATTTCCGGACATTGATCCCGCATATCCTGCAGATCAAGAAGCTTGAATATGATCCGGACCTCACCAAACACTTTTACCTCTATGAGAATGAAGAGGCCGTGCGGCATTTGTTGCGGGTCGCCTCGGGTCTGGATTCGATGGTGCTTGGCGAAAAACAGATCATCGGCCAGGTGAAGACCGCCGTTGACCGCGCCCGCTCCATGGCGATGCTCAGCCGCCAATTCAACATCCTTTCCAACATCGCCATCCGCGCCGGCAAGAAGGCCCGGAACGAGACCGATATTTCTTTGGGCGGGTCATCGATCAGCTGGGCGGCGATCGTGATGTCCGAAAGTATCCTTAAATCTTTGGAAGGGAAATCGATCCTGATCATCGGCGCCGGCAAGATGGGAGAGCTGACGCTCAAGCAGATCCAGAACAAGGGCGTTCGGAAGATCTATCTTATGAACCGTACCGGCGGTGAAGCGGCCCAGACGCTCGCTGAGACCTGCGACGGGATCGCCGTTTCATTCGAGGACATCAAGGAGATCCTGACCGAGGTCGATGTCTGCGTTTGCGCGGCGGACGCCCCGCATTTCATCCTGGACCGAAAGATGATCGAAAAGATCATGTCCCTTAGGAGTGGCCGCGAGCTGGTCTTCATCGATATTTCCATGCCCCGCAACATTGATCCCCAGGTCGGTTTGGTGGACAAGGTGCATCTGGTCTGCATCGATGAACTGGACAAGGTCGTCCAGGAGAACATGCTGAAACGCCAATCCGCGGTCAGCGAGGTGGAAAAGATCATTGAAGATAAGCTGGCTGAATTTTACGAGAAATTGAACAAGCTCGAGGATTTTCAAAGCGTGGATGATCTGCTTGGGTCCGTTTGACCCGATTATTTCCATTCTGCTCCACACTAAATCGCAAGTAGTGATCGTTCAAAACAGCAGAACTGAAGAGGCCGCAAGGGGACGCAGCGGACCTCTTTCATTGCATAAACCGAACTTTATGTTAGAATGTGGCCGTCATGGAAAGCAATGTTTTTATTAATCATCCCTACCTCCTGATCTCCTTCCTGTCGTTCTTGCTGAACATCCCCTGCGGATTCTTTAGGGAAGCCAATCAAAAATTCTCGCTCAAATGGTGGCTCTGGATCCATGCCTCGATCCCGGTCATCCTCTATATGCGCATTGCTCTGGGAACCGCCAAACTGTTCATTCCGGTCTGCATTCTGCTCGCGGTCCTGGGACAGTTGGTAGGGAGCCGTTTCCGCCGCTCCCGGATGACCGAATCGGACCGGGAGAGGGAGGAAAAGCTCCCGGACCTGAGACTCAATGACCCGACGGAGAGGAATATCGCCGATGACGATGTTCTGGTGGCCTTGCTCAACATGGGCGGGCCGCAGACCATCGCGGACGTAAAGCCGTTCCTCCTGCGGCTGTTCTCGGATTCGCTCATCATCCGGTTTCCTTTCTCACCGTGGCTGCAGTCCTTCTGGGCGAATCTGCTGGTGAACGCCCGTTATAAGGAAACCGAAAAGCGCTACGGCCGCATCGGAGGGGGAAGCCCGATCTATCGTTCGACCGCCGCGCAATCGGACGCCCTGGCGCAGGAGCTGCGGCGCCGCGGCCGGAACATCGCCGTTACCTTCTCTTTCAATTACAGCCCGCCGCTTCCCGAAGACACCGTTCATGAGGCAAAATCCGCCGGGAAAAAATATCTTTTGCCACTGAGCCTTTATCCGCATTATTCATTGGCCACGACCGGTTCCAATCTGCATTATTTGAAGAAGGCCGCCGCGAAGACCTTCCCGGGATTGAACTTCCTTAAAGCCAGGCCCTATTATCTGGATGATTCCTATATCTGGGCCCTGGTGGAGCGTATCCGGGAACAGATCAGGCCCGGTGAATCCCTGGATGATTTTTATCTGCTCTTTTCCGCGCACGGAACGCCGTTCTATTTCCTGGCGGAAGGCGACCCCTACGCTTTTGAGATCAATCAAACCGTGGCCAAGATCATCGACCGTCTGGGCCGCATCTATGACTGGGCCCTATGTTATCAAAGCGCCGTCGGCCCCATCCGATGGCTGAAGCCCACCACCGAGGCGATGCTCAAGGCCTTGGCGAAAAAAGGCGTCAAGAAGGTTCTGGTCGTCCCCGTGTCCTTTGTTTCGGACCATATCGAGACCATTTGTGAGATCGATCTGGAATACCGCGCGGTGGCCGAAGGGGCGGGCATCGTTGATTTCCGCATGAGCCGGGCGCTGGAAACGCATCCCGAATTCATCAAGGCCCTGGCGGACTGCGTGGAAGACGCGCTGGGCAGAAAACCGGGGGTCCTCAAGAAGATCGTTCAAACCATTTTAGCGAGGTAACAAATGACCTTCGATCAGATCCTTTTCCTGGTTTATGCGGTCCTGCTTATATCGGGGGCGTTCATCGGTTTCAAGGCAGGCAGTAAGGCGTCCCTGATCGCCGGCAGCATATCAGCGGTCCTGTGCTTCCTGGGCGTTTATCTTTTGGGAACGCAACCGCGGACCGGATATATCTTTCTCCTTGTTTTGAATGCGGCGCTGGTGATCGTGTTCTCAAAACGCTTCCTCAAGACCAAAAAATTCATGCCGTCAGGGATGCTGCTGTCGGCCAGCGGTCTTTTGAGCATTTTGTGCCTGGTAAGAATCCTTCAAGGATGACCGCCGCATCCGTCAAGAATACCCGACCTCAGAACACCGAATTTACCACAAGCGCTGTTTCTCTGGGCCTCAATCTGGCTGCGGGGATGGCGGTCTTTGC
>JAHFFX010000092.1 GCA_023247755.1 Candidatus Omnitrophota bacterium
GGTGACGAATATGTGGCCCGAAAATTCCCATTTACTTCTTCTGTTTCAACTATGCAAAAACAAATTGCAGCACAATACGCAAATGGTGGTGGAGATTATGAAGAAGCGGTCCATAAGGCGATGCAATCAGCGCTGGAAATGGAATGGGGTCAAGATAGTACGAAAATGCTGTTTTTAGTTGCCGATGCCCCGCCGCACAACCAATTTGTTGATAAAACCTGGGCAACCGCAAAGGAAGCCAGAAGTCGTGGTATTCATATTTATCCGGTTGCCGCAAGTGGGGTTGGTGATGTAGCAGAGTATTTAATGAGAAGCATGTCCTTAATAACCCAAGGTCGCTATTTATTTTTAACCGATGATTCGGGTGTGGGGAATACTCATAAAGAACCATCCATCCCTTGCTATATTGTCACTCGTTTGAATGATTTAATGGTAAGAGTTATTAGCAGTGTCATTAACGGTAGTCGTATTGAACCGGAGCCGGGCAGGATTATTCGCAGATCCGGTAATTATAATGAGGGAGTTTGTGGCGAAGTAGCTGCGCAATGATTTCTCCCGTATGAAATTCCTGGACCAGGCCGCTGGCCCCGGGGCAGCTGTTAGGTATAGACCTACCCGGCCGGTTCGGACCTTTGTGCCACTGCCATGAAGGATTCTCCAGAGAACAAAGGTCGCTGATTTGGCCTACCGCGGTAGTTGTAAAAGAAAAGGCCAATGAAAGGCCCGGGGAGATCGCCCGATCCTCGTCCCTTCCCTCCGACGAGGATCTCCTTCCCTGGCCGATTTGAACCCCGGGGGCCCCAAAATGGAAGTTTTGGGGCCCCCGGGGTCTTGTTTTGCCGATCCCGATCGCGGACAAACCCTGGAAAATCCCGGAGATTTCTTCTATGATGGGAATTGCTATGCAAAGAGCATGGATGTCCAGAATCCTTCTTATCATCGCCGCGGCGTTTCTTTTCTATCTATCCTTTCCTAATTGTTTCTATCTTCCCGGATTCGGGGCGTTGGCCTGGGGATTCGCCGTGCCCTTAATGGCCGCTCTGCAGGGCTGTTCCCTAAAGGACCGCCTAAGGATCGGGAGCCTGTTTGGAATGGTCGCGTACGCGTTGCTCCTGAACTGGCTGGCGCCCCTGAGTTTTGCGGGATTTCTCTTGCTCGCCGGGGTTTTCGCCCTGCAGCCGATCGGGTTCGGTCTTCTTTATGAACCGTTTTCACCCGTCCCGTTCGGCCGGCGTCAGGATGATAGAAGGTTCTCTCTACGCCAGTTATGGCCATTGCAGACGATCCTTTATCCTGCTTGTTTGTGGGTGGCCACGGAATACATCCGTTCCCTGCTGCTGGGGGGCTTTTCCTGGACGCTGGGATATTCGCAGGGTTTCTTTCCGGTGAACCTGCAATGGACGCAATGGGGCGGGTCCTATGCCGTGTCGTTCGTGCTGATGGCGGTGAACGTTTGTCTGTATCGAGTGGTCAGCGGGCTTCCCGGCCGCCGCGTTTTTGCTGGCGCGGCGGTGGTGACGGTGATGCTGACGACGTTATACGGGTTCGTTCAACTGTTCTCGCCGGCCGCCCTCGCTCCCTGCCCGGAAAAACCCGTGAGGATCGTTTCGATCCAGCCCAGCATCGACCCGTACACCAAGTGGCGCAAAGAGCTTCTGGATGAAGTGATCGACCAGCACATCTATTTCACCCGGGAAGGGGTTACCGACTCCCGCGCCGATCTCGTCATCTGGCCGGAGACGGCGATCCCCGATGATTTTCTCAAGGACTGGGAGCGGCGGGAGCGGATCACCCGCATGAGCCTGCAGCTGAACGTTCCCTTGCTTGTCGGGGCCGCTTTGCAGGAGGATGGACGTTATTTCAATGCGGCGGTATTGTTGAACAAGCGCGGGGTGGTGCTCGATCTTTACCGCAAGCGTCATCTGATACCGTTCAGCGAATACTTTCCCTTTCCCCGCCCGCAGGTCGGCTGGGCGGCCCGTTTCTTCCGTTTTTCCCGGGAGTTCTTTGCCCCGGGGCAGTCCCCGGGGGTGTTCTCGCTTCCGGCGGCGGGGAGCCCGCAACGGAAATTCGGCGTGGCCATCTGTTCGGAGAATTTGTATCCGGGGCTCTGGCGGATCTTTGAAGAACGCGAGGGCGTTTTTGCGGCCGTCCTGATCAACGACGCCTGGTTCTCGGCGCGCGCCGCGCTCCTTTTGCACGCGCAGGCGGCCGCGATGCGGGCGGTCGAGAACCGTCTTTCGATCGTTCAAGCGACCAACTCCGGTTTTACTTTTGCCGTGGACCCGTTCGGCCGCATTGCCGGTTTTCCGGAGAATCTGGCGAGGCTGCAGTCGCCGGGCGTGCACCGGTTAACGGTCTGTCCTCAGCGCGCGACGACGTTTTACGAACAATTCGGCGATATTTTTGCGGTGCTCTGCGTCGCTTTTGTTATAATGAAATGGACTATTTTTCTGGTGCGGCGGAAACTCTTTCCTATAGGATAATGAAAAGAACACTATCGTTATTGCTGGGCGTGAGTATTGTGCTGTCGTTGCCTTCTGTTGCGTCGGCGGGCGGGGCGGTGGCGGCGAGCCAGCAGCGCAAACAGGCGGTGGCCCAGCAGCAGGTGATCCTGCAGCAGCAGATTCTTATGCAGCAGCAACTCCAGCAGCAGGCCGCGTCCGACGCCGCCAGCCCCCCCGAAAAGGTCGAGGACGTCGTTGACATCACCGACCTGTGGAAGAGTTTCGAGAGAGACTCCACGGCCTGGGCCTTGATCATGGACCAGGACGCCAAGGTGATGACCGTGGCCCACTACATCGAACTGCTGGCCAAACAGGGGGTCGAGATCCATAACCCGCCCCAACATTACGCCGCCATGATCGACTCCCTGGCGGTCCAAACCCCGGATATGTTGCGGACTTCCTTCGATCGCGTCCTTTCCCTGATGGCGATCCTGGAATACGATTACGGCAACGGCGAGGATCCGGATGCCTTTGCCTTAAAATTTCTGGGGCGGGAACGGTATCTGGAGAATCGCCAGCGGCTGGGGCTTCCGATCCAATGAGATTGACCTTCCCAAACTCCGAAAGGGAGAACGGTTCAAGACCAGGAATTCAACCTCGGGGGTTGAAAGCGGTTTTTACCCTGATACTGGCGATCGTCCTTGTGCCTTCCCTGGCCCTGGGCGCGGATAAAAAGGAGCTGATTGCCAAGGCCAAGAAGTTCTACAAGGAATATGTTGAACTTCAGCAGTCCTTTGCCCCGCGGGTTTACGATCTGTACGATGAAGACATCATTTTTCGCAACGTCCGTCATTTGCCCGACGGTGAGGATCGGGCCGTCGAATATAACAAGGAACAGTTGGGTGAGGCCCTGGCCCAAGCGCTCCCTTCCCAGGCCGCCCGTGGTGAAGCGCTCGTATATTCCGAAGCGACTTATGCCGTGGAGAAGGACCGGGTGCGCATCAAGTGCACGCGGTCGTCGGAGAAGTTGAAGTACACCAGCAAAGTCGAATTGCTGGTAGGGCCGGATGGAAAAGGCGATTGGAAGATCTTTTCGGAGACCTCGGAATCCCGCCCGCAGGTACCGCCTCAATGAAACATATCCTCGCCATTGACCAGGGAACGACCGGCTCCCGCGCTTTCGTGTTCGACGGGCGCGGCCGGATCGTCGCCAGCGCCTACCGGGAATTCCGGCAGTATTATCCCAAGCCGGGGTGGGTCGAACATGATGCCGATGAGATCTGGGATTCGTGCGTGAAGGTCGTTCGGCAGGCGTGCGCTGCCGCGAAGATCCGCCCGGCGGCCATTGCGGCCATCGGCATCACCAATCAGCGCGAAACGACCGTCATCTGGGACCGTAAAACTTCCAAACCTGTCGCTCCCGCCATCGTTTGGCAGTGCCGCCGCACCGCCCCCCTCTGCGATCAGCTCCGCAAGCAGGGCCTCGCGGAAGATCTCCATCGACGGACCGGGCTCGTCCTTGATCCGTATTTTTCGGGAACCAAGGTCAAATGGCTTTTGGACAACGTTCCAGGATTGCGTCGCCGGACCCAGGAAGGACGGGTCGCGTTCGGCACGATCGACAGCTGGCTGATCTGGAAGCTCACCGGCGGGCGCGCCCATGCCACCGATATGACGAACGCTTCCCGCACGCTGCTTTTCAACATCCGCACGAGATCGTGGGACGGGACGATCTTGAAACGCCTGGGGGTCCCGGAGGCGGTCTTGCCGACGGTGCAGAATTCCGGCAGCGTCTTCGGCAAGACCGCCCAAGGGGTCGCCGGTCTGCCCTCGGGAATTCCGATTGCCGGTGTGATGGGCGATCAGCAATCGGCGCTTTACGGGCAGGGATGCTTTGGTCCAGGCACGATCAAGAACACCTATGGCACCGGCTGCTTTCTGATGCTCAATACCGGGGGCCGATTGATTTATTCAAAAAAAGGATTACTGACAACCCTTGCCGCCGACGAGTACGGACGTCCGATCTACGCGCTGGAAGGCGCGGTGTTCATCGCCGGAGCGGTGATGCAATGGCTGCGGGATGAATTGAGGATCATCAGGACCTCCGCCGAGTCGGAAAAGTTCATCAAAGGCCTTCGGGACACGCAAGGGGTTTACTTCGTTCCCGCCTTCACGGGGCTCGGCGCGCCTTACTGGAACGCCCAGGCGCGCGGGCTCATCACGGGGCTCACCCGCGGCAGTGGGGCTACGCACATCGTGCGCTCCGCGCTCGAATCCATCGCTTACCAGACCAAGGACGTGTTCGACCTCATGCAGACGGAATCCGCTCAGCCTATCCGGGAACTGAAGGTCGATGGCGGCGCCTGCCGCAACGATTTTCTCATGCAATTCCAAGCGGACCTGCTCGATTGCCGGATCGTTCGCCCAACGGTGGTGGAATCGACCGCGCAGGGCGCCGCGTTCTTGGCCGGGGTGACCGCCGGTCTCTGGCGCGGCAAAAAAGACCTGCTCAAATTCCTGAAGGCCGAACGGATCTTTCGTCCCCGCATGAAGTCTTCCCAAAGAAATTCGCTCTATCGCGGCTGGCAGAAGGCCGTCCAAAGGACCCTCGTCGCATGAAGCGGGACGTTCAAAGTCTCCGGGAGCGGGAATTCGACCTCCTTATCGTGGGCGGCGGGATCAATGGGGCGGCGCTGGCTCACCTTGCCGCCGCCCGGGGCAAGCGGGTCGTGCTTCTTGAGAAGAATGATTTCGGCAGCGGCACTTCGAGTAAATCCACCAAGCTCATCCACGGCGGATTGCGTTATCTGGAACATTTCGAGTTCGATCTGGTCGCCGAGTCGCTGCGTGAACGGGCCGTGCAGCTTAAGAGCGCGCCGCACCTTGTGCGGCCGCTGGAATTCCTCATTCCGGTCTATCGCGGGGACGCGCGGCCGCTGTGGAAGATGCAGCTTGGCGTGTGGTTCTATGACCTCCTCAGCGGTTCCCGGCGGATCAAACCGCATCGCGGGCTTTCGGCGGCGCAAGTGCTGGCCCTGGAGCCCGCCCTAAGAAAAGAGGGCTTGCTCGGCGGGATCACCTATTACGACGCGCAGATGGACGACGCGCGGCTGGTCCTTGAGAACGTCCTGTCGGCCACCTCCCGGGGGGCCATCGTCGCCAATTACGTCGAGGTCGTTGATTTTCTCAAGGTCGGCGGTAAAGTAACGGGCGTGAAAGCGCGCGATGCCGTGACCGGATCGGAGCTGACCGTTCGCGCCAGGAAGATCGTTTGCGCCGGCGGCCCCTGGACGAACGAATTCCTTAAGCTGGAGGACCCGGGGGCCGCGGCTCGCGTCCGCACGACCAAGGGGGTCCACGTTGTTTACCGCGGGTCCTTGACGAATCGTGCGATCTTTGCCAGTGCCCGCAACGACCGTCGGGTCTTTTTCATCATTCCCTGGAAAGGGAATTCCCTCATCGGCACGACGGACACGGATTATGCGGGCCGGCCCGATGCGGTTGCCAGCGAAGCGGCGGACATCGAGTATCTGTTGGGCGAGACCAGAAGGTATTTTCCGAATGTGCCGTTGGGGCAAGCGGGGATCATCACGACCTTTGCGGGATTGCGTCCGCTGATCAACGAGGAGGGTTCTCCTTCCCAGGTCTCTCGCCGGCACGTTATCTTTGAGAGCTCCGGTGGTGTCGTGTACGTGATCGGCGGAAAATACACCACGTATCGGATCATCGCTTTGGATACGCTTCGGAAGATCTACAAAGAAGAACGATCGGGCTCAGAGAATTATCCGTTGTATGGAAGCGGGAACCCGGCTGCGAGCGTCAAGGCCCTGGTTTCCCAATCCGGGCTTAAAGAGGCGACCGTGCAATATCTTTGGGACACTTATGGGTCGAAGTGCACGCGCGTGCTGGATCTCGTCCGCGCGGATGCGGCCTTAAAGGAGTCGTTGTGCTCCTGTTCCCCGGCCATCCGGGCCCAGGTCGTCTATGCGATCCAGGAAGAAATGGCCGTGCGCCCCGAGGATGTCATCCAGCGGCGGCTTCCGCTGGGATACCTAGATTGTCCGAGCCGCAATTGCCGTCGGGAAATTGGGCGTTTGATGCCGGGGCTTTCCAGCGCTTAGGATCAGGTCCCCAGCGCTGGAAAGCCCCGCGAAGCAGAAAAAACCATGGGCAAAACAGTATTCCTCATTATTGTCGCGGTCGCCATCGTGGTCTGGGTGGCGGCGACGCTGATCGCGCTGCGCAAACACAAGATGGCCGCCATCGCGATCTTCTTTCTGGTGCCGTCGGTATTGATGTTCCTTCTGATCCTGGTGTATATCTTTCTGATGTCCAAGGGATATGATCCGATCAAAGAGGACAAGGCCCGCAAGTCGATGAGCATTATGAATTCCCAATTATAGGACGGACCATGGCCGGACGACTTTATCTTATCCCCACACTTATCGCGGAAAGCGACCTGTCTTTGGTCGTTCCGTCCGGAGTTTCGCAAGTGGTGGGCGGCCTGCGGCATTTTGTCGTCGAAGAAGAGAGCACGGCGCAAAGATTTCTGAAGAAGATTCGAAAGGACTTCCCTTTTGATCAATGCCGGTTCTGGGAGCTCAACGAACACACGCCGGCGGTGGAAGTGAAAAAGATCTTCGCGGAGGTCCGCTCCGGGGACGTGGGCCTGCTGTCGGAGGCGGGCGTCCCCTGCGTTGCCGACTCCGGCGCCAATCTCGTTTGGCTCGCGCAGGAAGCCGGGATGAGCGTGATCCCCCTGGCCGGGGCTTCTGCCATCATCCTCGCCCTGATGGCTTCGGGCCTCAACGGCCAGAATTTCGCCTTTAACGGCTATCTCCCCAAGGAAAAAGATGCACGCGTAAAAAAGGTAAAGCTGCTCGAGCAGCGTTCCCTGCAGGAAGGGCAGACACAGCTCTTCATGGAAACGCCCTACCGTAATGATCCCCTGTTTAAGGAACTCCTTGAGATCTGCGATCCGCGGACGCTGCTTTGCGTCGCGCTCGACCTGACCGGGCCTGACCAAATGGTGCGTACCCAAGGCGTGCGCCAATGGCGGGCCGGAAATTTTGCCTGCCCCAAAGTCCCCGCCTTGTTCCTGATCCAGCTGACCAGATGAACCGCCCCCGTATTCTCTGATCTTTCTTCCGTATCGCTCGGCGCATCCCCCCCTAAGCATTTTTACCGGCAAACCTACGTAGAACTACTTAATTCCCTGCGGGTTTCTGCCAATTTAACGATCCTAAGAGTTTTGATATAAATAAGACGCACTCAGACTGTCCCGTTGCCGGAGAAATTGGACTTTGTAAAGAAAGGAGGTGTTCGCCGAAGAGCGTAATGAGGAATGGCCGGCCGCCGGGATGATAAGTTATATAACTTTTTTGATTGAATGCATTAAAGCTGTTCAGAAGAAAGGGGGTGTGCCATGAGCTTGATCCCATGGAAAGCGCGGGAAACCGGGTTGGACCTCTTTGAAGATATTGACGACATTCAAAGAGAAATGAACCGTTTGTTCGGTCCCGCCATGCTCCGCCCGGGGAAGAAAGGGAACGGCGGGACATTCTGGGCTCCGGCCGTTGACGTCATCGACGAAAAGGACACGATCCGGGTTCGCGCCGATCTCCCGGGCATGAAAAAAGAGGAGATCGAGGTGTCGGTCGACAACGATGTCCTGACCATCAAGGGCGAGAAGCAGGAGGAAAAGGAGGTCAAGGAGAAGGATTACATCCGCTCCGAGCGTTATTGCGGATCGTTCCACCGGTCCTTCACCCTGCCTTCCGGAGTTGACGCCCAGAAGGTCAACGCCAATTATAAGGATGGGGTGCTCGAGATCACCCTTCCCAAGAGAGAAGATGCGAGACCGAAGCAGGTGAAGGTAGAGATCAAATAAATGGTGTTGCTGAAGTGGGGCTCCCTGATTTCACGCGGATTCGTGGGAAGAAGATTGTAAGGCAACAGGTCATGAGCGGTTGAGAGCTGTCAGCGTGAAATCAGGGGGCTCGAAAGAAAGTAAAAAAGAGGACCGAAGACATGAAAAAATTACACATCCTTTCCAGAAGCCGTGAGCCATTTGCGGACCGCCGGGAAGCCGGCGAACTCCTTGGCCTCGAATTGGCCGGATACCGCGGCAAGAACGCCGTGGTCCTGGGAATTCCCCGCGGAGGCATCGTTATCGCCCGGGAGATCGCCGATGCCCTGGAGGCGGATCTGGACATCGTCTTCGCCCGGAAACTGGGGGCGCCCGGAAACCCGGAACTGGCCGTCGGATCGGTCGGGGAGGATGGCCGGGTTTTCCTCAATAAAGGCCTGATCCAGCAATTCGCGATCCCGCCGTCGGACCTGGCTCAAGAAAGGGAAGCACAATGGGCCCTGATCAAACAGCGGAGTTTAGCATTCCGTAAGGTACGTCCGAAAATCCCTTTGGCGGGAAGGATCGTGATCCTCACGGATGACGGGGTCGCCACGGGGGCCACGATGCGGGCGGCTTTATGGAGCGCTCGGCAGGAGCACCCCGCGAAGCTGATCGCAGCGCTTCCGGTGGGGCCGGAAGGCACGCTGAGGCAATTGAGCGAAAACGCGGATGAAGTGTTCTGTCTGTGCGTCCCTCCGTATTTGGGGGCGGTCGGGCAGTTCTATTTGAATTTCGCTCAAGTGGAGGACCGGGAAGTTCTGGAAATTCTAAAACAAAGTGCGAACCGGAGTCACAGCCATGCATAAAGAAACGTTGGTTAAAGCCATCGCGATGGCAATAAAAATGGGACATGTCCTCATCGCGACCGCTGATTCCACGGGGGTTCCGCACATCAGTGTTCTGCAGCCGCTGGGGCTCGATTCCGTGGGGCGCTTGAAGCTGATCGGTTGGTTCTGTCAGTACACGGCGGCCAATCTGGAAATGAACCCCCGCGTTTCCGTCGTGGTATGGGACCCCCTGGAAGATACCGGTTATCAACTTATCGGGGCAATGGAAGAGATGAAGGAAGTGGCGATGCTGGACGGTTACGCGGCCCGCATCGAAAAAGCTCATCCCATGCCCCAGGTCGAAAGGGTCATTCATCTGCGTATCGATAAAGTTCTGGGATTT
>JAHFFX010000209.1 GCA_023247755.1 Candidatus Omnitrophota bacterium
CTGCCAGCGTTTGCTCGCGGCCCCGGCCTTCACGTCTTCCAGGTAATCGAAAACGGTGCTCTTCTCGAAAGTAAGCAGCCGGACCGCCGCAAAAAGCAGCACGCAAAAGACCGCGATCAGAAAAGGAATGACAAAGAACGAATGAATGATGACGCCGAACAGGGATTGACCCTGTTTTTCCTCATATTTTGCTTCTGGATCGTACGGCGCCATGAATCACAACTTTTTTAAGCCCAACTGCTTTTGACTTAAATGTATATTATCGTTCCGGTTTTTTTAGTCAAGGGAAAAGGCATAAATTTAAGCGATTTTAAGCCGGAATCCGTTCGGCCTCATCCACCAGGACCCTCACCTCGTTCTTGAGGACCTCGAGGAACCCCTTGGCTTTGGAACGGAAACTGAGGATCTGCCCCGAAGGTTCTTTGAGGAGAATTACACCAGGGACCAGTTTGGAGAGGAGCGGCGCGTGCCCCGCCAGGACACCGAAGGACCCCAGTTCCCCGGGAGCCGCCAGGGAAACGGCTGTGCCCGAATAAACCCGGCTTTGGGGAGAAAGGATGTCCACTTGAAAGACCTTATCGTTCATGTTCGAAGCGCGATCCTATTTGGCGAACTGTTTGGCTTTTTCGATGACTTCCTCGATCGTTCCCACCATGTAGAAGGCCTGCTCGGGGATCTGATCATGCTTGCCTTCCAGGATCTCCCGGAAAGAACGAATGGTATCCTCGAGGCGGACGAACCGGCCTTCCTTACCGGTGAACTGCTCGGCCACGTGGAACGGCTGGGACAGGAACTTCTGGATCTTGCGGGCGCGGTCAACGACCAAGCGGTCCTCCGCTGACAATTCCTCCATACCCAGGATCGCAATGATGTCCTTCAATTCCTTATATTTCTGCAGGGTCTCCTGTACGCCGCGGGCCACCTTGTAATGTTCTTCCCCAACAATGAGCGGACTGAGGATGGTTGAACTCGAGGTCAAGGGATCGACCGCCGGGTAAATCCCAAGCTCCGCGATCGGACGGGACAATTCCGTCGTGGCATCAAGGTGCGAGAAGGTCGTCGCGGGCGCGGGGTCAGTGTAATCGTCCGCCGGAACGTAGATCGCCTGGATGGAAGTGATGGAGCCGGTCTTGGTCGAGGTGATGCGTTCCTGCAGTTCGCCCATGTCGGTGCCGAGCGTGGGCTGATATCCGACCGCGGAAGGAATTCTTCCCAGGAGAGCCGACACTTCCGAGCCGGCCTGGGTGAAACGAAAAATGTTATCAATGAAAAGAAGGACATCCTGGCGCATCTCATCACGAAAATACTCAGCAACCGTGAGCGCCGAAAGCGCCACGCGCGCGCGGGCGCCGGGCGGTTCGTTCATCTGCCCGTAGATGAGCGAGGTCTTGTCAATGACGCCGGCCTCCCGCATTTCCCGGTAAAGCGCGGTGCCTTCGCGGGTCCGCTCCCCCACTCCGGCAAAGACCGAATATCCGCCGTGCTCCTTGGCGATGTTATTGATGAGCTCCTGGATGATGACGGTCTTCCCGACACCGGCCCCGCCGAAAAGCCCGATCTTGCCGCCCTTGCGATACGGGGCGAGAAGATCGACGACCTTGATCCCGGTCACCAGGATCGCGGTCGACGTGTTCTGTTCAACGAACGCCGGAGCGGGACGGTGGATGGGCAGCCGCTGCTGGGTCTTGATGGGCCCCTCCTGGTCAATGGGATCTCCCAGAAGATTCATGACTCGGCCCAAGGTCTCTTTCCCAACCGGCATGCTCATGCCTTCGCCGGTGTTGAGAACCTCCGCGCCCCGCACCATACCTTCCGTGCTGTCCATGGCGACGGTCCGGACCACGTTATCACCGAGGTGCTGGGCGACTTCGAGAGTAAGGTTCCATTCCTTGTCGCTGATGGAAGGGTTGGTCGCTTTCAGTGAAGTGAAGATCGGCGGCAGGTGGCCTTCCGGAAAAACCACATCGAGGACCGCGCCCAGGACCTGCGTGATCTTGCCGTTGGATTTTTGGACTGTCTGTGTCATGAATAATATTCTCCTTCAATGAGGCCGCCGCTTATGGAACGTCAGTGAAGATAAGCGGCTGGCCGAATTCAACCCAGCACTTATTTCACTAACATGCTGGTTTCGATGTGCTGGATTTATTCAAATCTCCCTTTTTTATACTTGCTGCTTGTAAAATAAATGCTGGGTAAGTTCGGGGGCACTTTACTGAACTGAATCGAATAAAGTGCCCCCTTCTTATTTGAGGGCTTCCGCCCCGGAAACGATCTCGATCAATTCCTTGGTGATCGACGCCTGCCGCGCGCGGTTGCGCAAGAGCGTGTAAAGATCGATCAGCTCATCGGCGTTCTTGGAAGCTTTTTCCATCGCGGTCATCCGCGCGCCGTGCTCGCCGGCGGAATTCTCAAGCAGCGCAAAATAAATTTCGAAATAGAAATAGTTCGGCAAAAGCGCCGCAAGAAGCTCTTCCTTCTCCGGTTCAAAAATGTAATCCGAGGAAAGCGGTTTTACGTCTTCCTTAAGACTTTCCGCTTCCATGGGGAGGATCTTCTGCATGACCGGCGTCTGGGAAAGCGGATTATTGAAACGGTTGAAGGACAGATAGACCTCATCATATTCGCCCGAGAAGAACGCCTGGCTCAATTCCTCCCCGATCTCCATGGCCTTGAGGAAGTCCGGGCGGGCCGTCGCTCCTTCATAGAACTTTTTGATCCTTCCGGAATTCTTAAAGAACATGAAACCCCGCCGACCGCAAAAGCTCAGATCGACCTTTTCGAAATTCTGCCCGCGGATCCAGGCCGCCGTCTTGCGGCTCAGATTGTTGTTGAACCCGCCGCACAACCCCTTGTCGGAGGTGATCACCAGGACCAGGACCCTTTTGACCTCCCGCCGCGTGGTGAGCAACGGGTGCGCCGCCGATTCCACCGACGCGGCCAACCGCGCGATCAGCCCTTTAAGCTGGCGCTCGTAGATCTTGGCGTTCGCCTGGGTCTGCTGCACCTGCCGCAGCTTGCTCGCCGAGACGAGCTTCATCGTCCGGGTGATCTTCTCTATATTGGCAAGGCTGCGGATCTTGGTTTTATACTCTTTGAGGCTCGGCATGCGCTTTAAGCTTTGAAGGAACGTTTGAAATCGACCAGCAGCTTTTCCATTTCTTCCTTGACCTTGTCGGTGACCGCCTTCTCTTTATTAAGGAGCCGGAGAAAATCGGCGTAGGTGGAATCGAGCGCCTCGTTCAACTGTTTCTCGAACTGGCGCACCTTGTTGACCGGAAGGTCATCGAGGTAACCGTTCGTACCGGCGTAGATGATGACGATCTGCTT
>JAHFFX010000093.1 GCA_023247755.1 Candidatus Omnitrophota bacterium
CGCGGCCAGCAGCGCCAGACGGTTGGGGTCGAACCCTTGGGCCTTCTGACGCACGACCCCGAACGTGGAACGGCTGACCAGCCCCTGGACCTCGACGAGAAAAGGACGCGTTCCCTCGAGGATCGGCACCACGACCGAACCCGAGGCGTTCTGCGGCCGCTCGGAAAGGAATATTTCCGAGGGGTTGGAGACCTGCGCCAGCCCCTGCGCGGTCATTTCAAAGACGCCCAATTCGTTGGTGGAACCGAACCGGTTCTTGGTGGTGCGCAGCACACGGTAGGATGAATACCGTTCGCCCTCGAAATAAAGCACCGTGTCGACGAGGTGTTCCAACACCCGGGGCCCGGCGAGCGTCCCTTCTTTGGTCACATGCCCGATCAAAATGACCGACATCCCCAGGGATTTTGCGGTCTGGGTCAGGATACCGGCGCATTCCCGCACCTGGGCCACGCTTCCGGGCGAGGACACCAGCCCCGGAAGATACACCACCTGAATGGAATCCACCACCAGGATGTCCGGCCGCATCGTCTGGATGTATTCCAGGATCCCATTGAGATCCACCTGATTGACGATATACAACGATTTACTGTCCTTGGCCGAGAGCCTATCCGCGCGCATCTTCGCTTGCTTGACGGATTCCTCGCCGCTCACGTACAGGACCTTGCTTCCCGCGGCGGCCAGCGCGCAGGCCGCCTGCAGGGAGAGGGTGGATTTGCCTATCCCGGGGTCCCCGCCGATGAGGGTGACCGATCCCGGGATGAGCCCCCCGCCCAGCACCCGGTCGAATTCCGTAACCCCGGTCGTCAAACGTCGTTCTTCGGCGGTCATGACGGCCGCGAGCAGCACCGGTTCCTCCTTCAAAAGAACGGCGCTCTTGCGGTCCTCCGCGGCGGTGTTGAGCGACACGACCTCTTCGACAATGGAATTCCAACTGTCGCAACTGGCGCATTTCCCCTGCCACTTCGAGGACTGGGCGCCGCAGTTCTGACAGACAAAAAGCGTTTTGGTCTTCATGGCTTTGCCGACGGAGTCGCTTGGGATTTGGGGCGGTACAACAACTTCCAGGGATTGGCCTTGAGATCCGAGGTGAAATCGTTCAGGTTGTTGTAAATGCTGTCATCGTAGAACAATTTTCCAACGGTGCCTTTGCCTTCCTTGACGTTGTCCATGATCAGGCTTAAGCCCTCGAGCGTGTTCTCAACGGACTTCTGGTTCTTCTCGCTGAGGACCACCTTGTTGAACCCGTCGAGGCTCGACCCCGCTTTCTGGGCGATGTCGCTGATCATCTCCGTGAGCTTCTCGACCGCGATGGGGTCCTTGCCGATGATCTGGTCGTTGTCATCCAGGAAATTCTCGGTGTCCATGCCCGGCACGATCTCGATGTATTTTTCCCCGAGCAACCCCAACTGGTTGATCGTCACTTGCGAATCGAAAGGGATCTCCACGCCTTTCTTGAGCCAGCACTCCACCGCCACCTTGGTCTTGGCATCCTTGCGGTCGAAGAAAATCGTGATGTCCTTGACGATCCCGGCGTCCACCCCGGCGAAACGCACCGGAGAGGATTTCTTCAGGCCGTTAGCGAACTGGAACACGACCCTGAGCTTGCGCCCCTCCTCAAATGCCGAAAAGTCGCTGATGGAGAAGATGAACACGGTCAGCGCAATGAAGGCCGTGAAAACGAACAACCCGACTTTCATCTCAAGATTGGTTTGTTGGGGCATGTTGGTTTTTACCCTCCTTCAATGACGACGCAACTTAGGGAGCGAAGCGACATAAGTTGCTGTCGGAATTGAACCCAGCACTAATTTCCTGCCGGATTCAATTGTTTGGTTTCCGCTCATTTAAGAAATTAGTGCTGGGTCATTTGACGTGTCCAAAAACTAAATTCTCGTCCTCGGTAATGGGGCCGTACGCGAGACCGTGAATGAACTGCCGCACCACCGGGTGCGTGGTGTTACGGATCTGGTCGGGGGTGCCGTCGGCGATCACATGGCCGTGGTAGAACATGGCGATCGAGTCCGCCACCTTGTAGGCCGCATTCATATCATGGGTCACGACGATCGAGGTGACCTTCAGCTTGTCCCGCAGTTCGATGATCAGGTTATTGATCGCGTCCGCCATGATGGGATCGACCTCGGACGTCGGCTCATCGTACAAAATGATCTGCGGCTCCATGCACAGGACCCGGGCGAGACTGACGCGCTTTTTCATGCCGCCGCTGAGCTTGGAGGGCATCATCTTCTCGACGCCTTTGAGCCCCACCAGGGCCAGGGCGTCCACGATCTTGTCCTGGATCGTTTTCTGGTCCAGGTCCATGAATTCACTGAGCACGAACGCCACGTTCTCTCCGACGGTCATCGAATCAAAGAGCGCGCCCCCCTGAAAGACCATCCCGATCTCCATGCGGATCTTGTTGTACTCCTTTTCGGAGATCCTGGTCACATCGACGCCGTTGATCTTAATGGAGCCGCTGTCGGGCCGGACGAGGCCGATGATATTCTTGAGCAAAACGCTCTTGCCCACGCCGGAGCGGCCGATGATGACCTTGGTCTCTCCGGTCTTGATCGTCAGGTCCAGGTTGTTGAGCACCTGGCGTTCTTCAAAGCTTTTGGAAAGCCCGTGGATCTCGATCATATTTTAAATTCTTGCAAGGTCACCAGCTCACCTTTAATCATCCGGTGACTTTACACGACTGACTAAACATTGAACACGAAATAAAACAGCGTCGTGAACATGCAATCGGTGATGATGATCATGATGAAGGAACGCACGACGGAAACGGTGGTGGCGCGCCCCACCCCTTCGGCTCCCCCCTTGACCGTAAGACCCTGATGGCAGCCCACGATCGCGATGATCATCCCGAAAAAGATCGTTTTGATGAGCCCCGTGACAATGTCCTTGATGGCCAGCGATTGGATGACCATCGTAAAGTACATGGGCGCCGTGACCGAGAGCTTGTTGACGCAGATCATGTAACCGCCCATGATGCCAATGAGGTCGGCAAAGACCGTGAGAATGGGGAGCATCACCACCAGCCCCAGGAAACGCGGGACCACGAGATATTTGACCGGATCGCAAGCAAAGGCCCTTAGTGCATCCACCTGTTCGGTGACCGTCATCGAACCGATCTCGGCCGTGATCCCAGCCCCGATACGCCCGGCCACGATCAGCGCCGTCAGGACCGGCGCCAGTTCCCGGGTCAGGGACACCGCCACCACATTGGGAATATAGATCTCGGCCGAGAGGCGCACCATCATGTACGCCATCTGCAGCGCAATGATCATCCCGACGAAGAACGCGACCAGCGCAGAGATAAAGAAACTGCCGGGGCCGATCCTTCTGGCCTGCTCAAGGAACCTCCGGCCGTGGAACGGCGGCACGAATATCCAGCCAAGCGTCTGTGTCCAGATGATCGTCAGTTCTCCCATGTATTCGAAGAACCGGGCGATCATCGATCCCGACCGGGATATAAGGACGCTCGTGGTCATCAGAACTTGATGCTCCTCTGGACCCCCATCAGGTCCGATCCCTGCCGGGAAACATTGTTCTCTTTCTCATTGCGCATAATATATTTGAGTTCCCCTCCGGAGGCTTCCCCGTCGCGCTTCAAGGTCCATTCCCGGGCTTGGGCGTTTTCGGAGATGACCGGCAGGGTGCGCAGGCCCGCCACCTCCGCGTCGAAATGGTCGCGGTTGGCCAGATTGAACGGCCCTTCCAGATTGAACGCCATCCCGTCCGATTGGGCCACCGAGGAATCGTTGAGGTAGAGCACCGGATAGGCCCCGGCGACGTTCAGGATAATGCTGCTGTAATGCAGTTCATCGACAAATCCGTCCCGGCTTTCGAGCGTTCCTTTTAGGAAAGGGCT
Source organism: Candidatus Omnitrophota bacterium (assembly GCA_023247755.1). GTDB lineage: Bacteria > Omnitrophota > Gorgyraeia > Zapsychrales > JAHFFX01 > JAHFFX01. The sequence continues at coordinate 3,869 of JAHFFX010000093.1, forward strand.
TCCGATGGCGCCGGTGACATGGATATTCCCCGAAACGAACCCGTCCGATCGCAGATCGTCCTGCGCGCCCCAGAACTTCAGGAAATCATCCATGCGGATCTCTTTCAGGTTCAGGGAAACATCCATCTTGAATGGACTGATCAACTCGAGTTTCCCGCCGGCCCGGATCCCGCCGATCGCCAGGGAATCCAGATAAAGCACCCGGTTCTCAAAGTGGAAGTTCCCGGAAAGCTCCCGCACCGGTTTGTAATTGACCAGCGTGTACTGGCTGAGGATGTCCCCCGTCATGCGCAATCTTGAATTCTCGGGGTCGACCATCACGGCGATCAGGCTTTTCAACTGGGTGGAAATGTCGAGCCCCGGGGCCTTCCAATGGTCCATGGACAAGGAAAGATTGTAATTGTCCTGGGCGGCCTGATTGACGGTGAGCGTGAGCGACCCCGCGGAAGCGGGGCTCACGTTCAAGGTCAGTTCCTTCTTGCGGAAATCCAGGTTCCCGGTGAACGGGCAGTTCTTCTGGGCGTGCACGGGAGACACCGCCATCAGGGTCAGCAAAATCGCTGTTACGCAGAACCGATATCGCATTTCTCCCCTTACTGAATTACGGTAGTTTCCGGACTTCCCACGGGGTTCAGTCACTCGAAGACCAGGTGCTCGTCCTTGCGGTCCACTTTGACCTTGCTGCCTTCCTTGAAACGTCCGGAAATGATATCTTCGGCCAAAGGATCCTCCAGAAGCCGCTGGATCGTCCGCTTTAAAGGCCGCGCACCGAAAACCGGATCAAATCCCTTCTCGATCAGAAGCGCATACGCTTCTTTCGAGCAGGAGATCTCGATATCCTGCTCCTTGAGACGGTTCCCCACCTCTTTGACCTCGAGCTCCACGATCTTCGAGAGGTCCTCTTTGGTCAAGGACTGGAACACGATGGTGTCGTCGATGCGGTTCAGGAATTCCGGTTTGAAGGTCTTCTTCACCTCTTCCAGCAGGCGCTCCTTCATGTCTGCGTACTCCACCCCTTCTTTCTGGGAAACGAACCCCAGGGCGCCTTTCTTGCGCAGCAGGTCCGCCCCGACGTTGGAGGTCATAAGAAGAATCGTGTTTCGAAAATCCACCTTGCGTCCCAGACTGTCGGTGAGCCGTCCCTCTTCAAAGACCTGCAGAAGGATATTGAAAACATCCGGGTGCGCTTTTTCGATCTCATCGAGCAGCACCACCGCATAGGGTTTGCGGCGGACCCGCTCGGTGAGCTGTCCGCCTTCTTCATAACCTACATAACCGGGCGGCGCGCCGATGAGCCGGGAGACGTTGAACTTGTCCATATATTCGGACATGTCGATCTGGATGAGCGCGTTCTCGTCGCCGAACATGAATTCCGAGAGCGCCTTGGCCATGAGGGTCTTGCCCACGCCCGTGGGCCCCAGAAAGATGAACGAACCGATCGGCCGCTTGGGGTTCTTGATGCCGGCGCGGGAACGGCGCACCGCGCGGGCGATCGCGCTGATGGCCTCATCCTGGCCGATGATCCGCCCTTTTAACTGATCTTCCATCTTCAGGAGCTTATCACTCTCTTTTTGTTCCAGGCGGACGAGCGGGATCTTGGTCCACTGGGAAATGACCCGGGCGATGTCGTCCTCGCCGATGGTGATCGTCACGTTGTCGCGCTTCGACTGCCATTCGCTGCGCATTTTGTCCAGTTGGTCGCGCGTCTCCCTTTCCATGTCCCGCATCTTGGCGGCCTTTTCGAAATCCTGGGACTTGATGAACGCCTCTTTTTCCTTCTTGTATTGTTCGATGCGGACCTCCAGGTCCTTGATCTCCTGGGGGACCACCATCGCGTGCAGGCGCGCGCGGCTGCCGGCCTCGTCGAGGATGTCCACCGCCTTGTCCGGCAGGAACCGGCCGGAGATGTAGCGGTCGGAAAGCTTCACCGCCGCATCGATGGCCTCATCGGAGAATTTCACCCGGTGGTGCGCCTCGTATTTATCGCGCAGCCCCTTGAGGATCCTGACGGCTTCCTCAACCGATGGCGGATCGACGATGATGGTCTGGAAACGCCGCTCGAGCGCCGCATCCTTCTCGATGTGCTTGCGGTATTCGTCGATGGTGGTGGCGCCGATGCACTGGATCTCGCCGCGCGCCAGGGCGGGTTTAAGGATGTTGGCCGCATCGATCGCGCCTTCCGCGGCGCCGGCGCCGACGAGCGTGTGAAGTTCGTCGATGAAAAGGATGATCTTGCCGGAACGTTTGAGCTCATCCATGATGGCCTTGATGCGTTCCTCGAACTGGCCGCGGTACTTGGTGCCGGCGATCATGAGCGCCAGGTCCAGCACCACGATATTCTTTTCGCGCAGGACCTCGGGAACTTCGCCGGCGACGATGAGCTGGGCGAGCCCTTCGACGATGGCGGTCTTGCCGACACCCGCTTCGCCCAGGAGCACCGGATTGTTCTTGGTGCGGCGGCTGAGGATCTGTACGATGCGCTCGATCTCGTTGGAACGTCCGATGACGGGATCGAGCTTGCCGTCCTTGGCCAGTTTGTTGAGACTGCGGCCGTAAGCGTCGATGGCCGGGGTCTTCGTTGATTTCTGCGTTTCCTGCTGATTGAAGCCGGGAACGCCGGATCCCAATAATTCCATCACCTCATTGCGGACCTTGGAAAGGTCGAGGCCCAAGTTGAGCAGGACCCGATAGGCCATGCCTTCGCCTTCCTTGATGAGGCCCAGCAGAAGATGCTCCGTGCCGATGTAGTTGTGGCCGAGGGCGCGCGCTTCTTCCGCCGATAATTCGAGGGCCTTCTTCGAGCGGGGCGTGAAGGGAATGTCGCCCAGCACCTGCGTCTGCGGGCCCGGCTGGACCAGTTTCTCGACCTCGATGCGGATCGTCTCCAGGTCCAATCCCAGCTTTTGCAGGACCGCCGCGGCGACCCCTTCGCCTTCCCGGATCAGTCCCAGCAGCAGATGTTCGGTCCCGATGTAATCGTGATTAAAACGTCTCGCTTCTTCCTTGGCGAAGACGATGACCTTCCTGGCCCGTTCCGTAAAGCGATTGAACATATCAACCCCCTAACTTTTCTCGGATAACACTCGCCCGCTTCGCGTCCCGCTCCGCGGTGGTCAATTTTTTACTTTCGATCTTCTGCAAATGCGCCGGCTGGATCATCATGAAAAGTTCGTTGATCGAGGAGCGGCTCACGTCCTTGATGATACCCACATCGATGCCCAGCCGCACCATGGACAAGAGCTCGATCGTCTCCTGGCTCGAAATGATGTGCGCGTTCCGGAGGATACCGAGCGATCGCCAGATCTTGTCCTCGAGCATCGGGCGGTTCTGCAGTAAAAGCGCCTGCCGGGCCTGCTCCTCCTGGTCGATGATCTGGCGGATGAGGCCGTTGATGTTCTGGATGATGTCCTCCTCGCTGTGGCCCATCGAGACCTGGTTCGAGATCTGAAAGAAATTTCCGGTCGCCTGGGTGCCTTCCCCGTAAAACCCGCGGGAGGCGAAACTGAGCTTGGCGATGGCGGCCAGGACCTTGTTGATCTGTTTGGTCATGACCAGGGCCGGCAGGTGCAGCATGACCGAACCGCGCATGGCCGTACCCGTGTTGGTGGGGCAGGCGGTCAGGTATCCCCAATCCGGCAAAAAGGCGAATTCCAGCTTCTCCGATAACCGGTCATCGATCATGTTGATGATCTTCCAGGTCTCGGTGAGATTGAAGCCCGACTGCATCACCTGGATGCGCAGATGGTCCTCTTCGTTGACCATGATCGAGAGGATCTCTTCCGGGGAAACGATGAGCGCTTTGCCTTCGGGATTAGTGGAATGCTCATGGCTCATGAGATGGCGCTCGACCAGGAACTGCTTGTCCACGCCGTCGAGCTCCGCGATGCGCAAGAACATCGCGTTCTTGAAATAATCGATCTGCTGGGTAGCGGTCTCCACGGTGGCGAGCACGTCCAGCAGCGACTTTTTCACCGACTTGTTGGGGAATGGGGTCTTGACCAGGTTGCGCGCCAGACGGATGCGGGACGACATGACGATATTGGCGTTGGGGCCGGTGCCCTTGAGCCACTCGCCGCTTTGTTTGATGAGATCATCGAGTTTCATGTTTCCTTCGCCTTCCCTCTTTTTTCCAGTTCGTGGATCTTGTCGCGCAGGGCCGCGGCCTTTTCAAAGCTTTCGGTGCGGATCGCTTCCTGAAGCTGGTTGCGCAATTCCTGCAATTGATCCGTTTTATCCTTGATGGGGGACGCCATCTTCACGGGAGATTTTCCCAAATGACGGTTGGAGCCGTGGATCTTCTTAAGAAGCACCGACAACTGCTCGCGGAACGAACCGTAACATTCGCTGCAACCTAAACGGCCGAACTTGCGGAAATCCTCGTAAGTGAGCCCGCAATGGGAACATTTGATCTTGACCGCTTCCATGTCCTTGACCTGCTTGCCGAAATCCGCGAGGCCCGCGAGGAGATCGGCGAGGCCGAACTGCTGCTCCATCTGCACGCTCTTTTCGCGGGCGCAGTCCTCGCACAGGTGCATCTCGGACATTTGTTCGTCCACGATCTCGGTCAGATGGACCGTTGCTTTCTTTTTGCCACAAATATCACATTGCATGGCTGGTTTTCCCTTTTAAAAGCTCCATTGGATTCTCCGCAACCGCTGCTCCGGGAGACATTGGACCGCTCCCCTACCTCCGGGGCCTGATCAATCTGGTATCGTTGACCTTCCCAGCACACCCCCCCTCAACGACCCCGCGCCCCCAGAAAAACTTCAATACCAGGAAAAGCAGAACGACAAAGATCAACAGATACATCGCCGGGTGGAACTTTCTCGCTGGCCCCCGGGACGTTAGAACATAGGTATATACCGTCGGAATAACGGCAAAAACGACCGCCGGCAGAGCGAACTTCAACATCGCTAAAAGAAAAGAATCGAAATTACTGCAAATCGCGCCGGAAAAACAGGGACTGACACACCCCCACTCCAACTGCCGGAAAAATGCCAGAATAAAACCCGCGACAAAAAAGATACCGATAAATAATCGGACCATCTCGGCTCACCTAAAATTTCACGCCATCCTTCTTGGTCACCTCATGGAACAGCTTCATGAGCTTAAGCGTGAGCTTCCCCGGCGTGCCGGCACCGATGGCGCGGCCGTCCACTTTCACCACCGGGATGATCTCGGCGGCGGTGCCGGTGAGGAAACATTCATCCGACACGTACACCTCGTGGCGGGTGATCATGCATTCCCGGGTCTCGATCCCGTTCTTTTGGGCGATCCCCAGGACCGCGTCGCGGGTGATGCCCCGCAGCCTCCCCTGGGCCGGCGTTGAAAGCACGCCCTTCTTGATGATGAAGATGTTGTCGCCCGTGCACTCGGCCACGTAACCGCTCGCATCGAGCATGATGGCCTCGTTGTAGCCGGAATTGTTCGCCTCGATCTTGGCCAGGATGTTGTTGAGGTAATTGAGCGACTTCAGCTGCGGGTTCAGCGCTTCCGGAAGGTTGCGCACCGTGGGCACCGTGATGATCTCCATCCCTTTCTTGTACAGCTCCGCGGGATACAGCGTGATCTTGTCCGTGATGATGATG
>JAHFFX010000094.1 GCA_023247755.1 Candidatus Omnitrophota bacterium
AGATCACCGAATACGACCCGTACGGCAAGATCTCAAGGAACGACCACCTGGGTACGGCCGAAGAGGTGGCCTGGTATTACTTTACCTCCAAAGGATTCGACGGCGAGGTCGGATTGTATTATTATGGGGCGAGGTACTATGATCCGGGGCTTGGACGTTTTATCACGGCGGATACGGTGGTTCAGTCGCCGTCTAACCCGCAGACCCTGAACCGGTATTCGTACTGCGGGAATAATCCGGTCAACCGGATTGATCCGACGGGGCATTCTTGGTTGAAGAATATATTTAAGAGTTTAAATAAAGTCTTTGATAAAGTCGTCCATTGGCTGGAAAAGGTCACCAACTCAAAATGGTATGTTAATGTCGAAGTCGGGCAGAGTTATCAATTCCAGGACTTTAAGATTTTGGCACAAGATACAGGAAAGATGGGCTTTACAACTATTACACAGCCTTGGCAATTTGGCGTCGGCGTTTATCGATGGGCATATGAATCTCGATTTAGAATTCTAAAGAATCCATCATTTGGTCTTTTTGTCGACTCTACCATCGAGGATGGAGATAATGTATTTGTTAATGGAATTTTAAATAGTGAAGAATATGCTTTTGCCAATGGGGAAAAGGCTTTTACATTTAGAGCATTTAAAGTTGCCTACAATCCCACAGATGGGCCAGTTGCAGATTTAACTGAGTCATTTCTTCAAAAACTGTTCTTCACTAGCTCTATCGATAGACAATTGGCTAGGGCGTTGGCAGGACATAAAAATATTGTGTTAGCCGGACATAGCCAAGGAGCAATTATTGCCTCAAATGCTTTGGTTAATTTGGGATTAAGAGGTCAACGAAATGTTGTAACAGATGCATCTTTTCATAATACACAGATAAGTGCTCCACGAGCATACTTATCTGCTGCATTTGCTGGATCACACGCTATCTATGGTAGTCGTTACTTTGATTTTTCAAACGCTCTGGGGCCAAATTTAACGGATCCATTGAAATTTTTAAGTGGCATTCCGGGACTGCTATATTTACCTTACGGAGTAAAGCACCATGGCCTTGAATTGTAGGACTATACTTTTCGGAGTGTTATTGATCTTTATTCCCCTGGCAAGTGGATGTTTCGTTAATTTAAACGATGAGTCGCTTGACGAATACGGGAGAAAAGTCGGCTTAACGATGGCGACATTAGTAACGTATATTGGTAAAAGCAAAGAAGAAGTACGGCAGGATTTTGGAGAGCCAACCGAAATCAAGCGTGAATCTGGGATGATAGCCACACACTATGAAATGGAGAAAGTACCGTTTGATGAGCTTTGGTATTACATTTATCGCAAAGGGATTCCAGGAATTAATGCTGCAGGATCTACTAAAAGGTTCTTCTTTAATCAAGACAAAGTTGTATCAGTCGATGCATTTTAAGGTTGAAGGGAAGGGGTCTGAGATACCCCCGATTTAACGGACGGGTTAATTAAAGAACAACAACGGTCTCAGCCATCTCGGGTGTAACATAGTTCAAGGGAGTTCCGGGGCAAGTCCAAAGTCCACACACGCAGTGACCCGAATTAGATTTCGCACAGCAACTCTCTAAGAAAAAAAGCAAGAGGCAAGGGAGGCCTTCTCTTTCTTTTTTTCTTAGAGAGTTGTTTTTGTGTTATGTCCCGACCGGTGGGACGTCGGCCGGGGGCCCCGCCAAGAAGCGTGGCGGGGCCCCGCACCGCCTGAGAGGCGGCGGTGCGGCATAACGCGACGATTTGCGAGCTCTTTGACATAGCGATTTGGCGACGTTACCGGCTGTGGTAGTCCCTCGCCCAAGCCGCCTCCACTGTTTGCCCCGCTGCTTGTTTGCACAAGCAGCGGGGCAAACAGCGGAGGGCGGGGCTCGGGATGATTGATTCCACCAACTTACGTTCCCCCGCTCGCTTTGCTTCGCAAAGCGAAGCAGACGGGGTCCGTAAGTTGGTGGAATCAATCAATCTCCCGCAACGACCATCTGGGGACTGCCGAGGAGGTGGCCTGGTACTACTTTACCTCCAAAGGATTCGACGGCGAGGTTGGATTGTACTATTATGGGGCCAGGTACTATGACCCGTCGTTAGGGAAATTTATCACGCCTGATACGATAGTTCAGAACCCCAGCGACCCGCGGACGCTTAATCGCTACTCCTACGCCGGGAATAACCCTGTCAATTTGGTTGACCCGAACGGTCACTGGTTCTGGGCGGCAATCATTATTGGTGCCATACTAGGAGGAGCTTCCGCGGCTGTAAACGACCAGCCTATCTGGAAAGGAGTGTTGGTCGGGGCCACAAGCGGTCTATTTGTTGGAGCTGGCTCGGCAGCATTTGGTTTCTGGGGAGCTGTAGGTGGAGGTATGATGGGAGGAGCATTAAGTTCGGGCGTGAATGGCGGCAATATAGGAATAGGTATTCTATCCGGAGGTCTAGGAGCAGGTCTGGGTTATGGACTTGGTTCTTGGGCTTCGGGATGGAATAGCGGTAGTTTTTGGGGTGAATTAGGAGCGGCCGCTTTCGCCGGCAGTGTTGCCGGTGGTGTTGGTGCAGAATTATCAGGCGGTCGATTCGGTGAAGGGGCATGGAGAGGAGCCGCTTTTAGTACAGCCGGTTTCCTAACAGCAAATGCAGTCGGTAATCTTGACCCTCGTGTTCGTACTGCCAAAAAGTATGAGCAGGAGAGCAAGAAACTGCATGATTTAAACGTTAGTAAAAGCGACAAGGTTAAACTTAATGCTGTAAGTAGAAATGTTGGAGGCACCCCTGCCAATCACGAATCGCTTGTAGGTTGGGAAATGGGACCCCAAAAAGCAGGCGGCGGTCCGATAACAACGTCTACTACGGCAAATGATATATTTGAATGGCCTACATTTAGGCACACTCAACAGGCCTGGGCGGATGGGACAACAAATACCGTCCCGGTCGAAGTGAGTGCTTCCGGTTTAGTTGATGCAATCAATTTGTACAACAATACATGGGCTGGCGGCGATTTTTCTTACAATGCATTTAGCTACAATAGTAATTACGCAGTCAATACAGTGATTTATTCGTCTGGTGGGAGTGTGCCGGGTGGGCTAGGATGGTCACCGCAATTTAATACACCGCCGCCGTCAATATATCACGCAAATTTTTATAATAGAAATTAATGTGAAGAATAAAACACGTTTTTTTATAGGACATTGCTTAATCCTTCTGTTTCTTGCTGGTTGCGCCAGTACCTCAATCGCAAAGGGATCGGCAGAGCACAATTTGCTTAAAAACAAACTCGATTCTGTAGATAGTTTAAATGGAGTTAATAAAGAAGAGGCAATTTTAATTGCGCAGAATTATTTAATCGAGGAAGGGTTAGACAAGGGCTATGTAATCAGAAAACCTTCTGTTAAGGATTATGGGGCAGAATGGGAGGTTGTTTTTAACGCAACCTATGCCGAGAGCATGAAGAAAGCAAACATATTCGGCGCTTTAGGGATTTTCAAATGGTGGATTAGCGTAGGAGTAAATAAAGGTAATGGGGCCGTAACCAGTGTAGGTGGCCCCGACCTGTAATCTACAGAAAGGAACAGCATTGAAACTCTCAAAGACTTTAAGTAGAATACACTTACTGATTGTTGGATTGATATTTTTGGCGTCGACGGTATGCTTTGCCAAAGAGAAGATAATCGACGGCGTCCAAAAGTATTTTTATGATACAGGAGAGCTTTGGGCTGAAAAGCTTTATAAAGATGGCAGGCAAAATGAAATTTCAAGAGAGTATCATAAGAATGGAAAGATCTCCAAAGAGTGCAACTACGTAAACGGGAAAAAGGACGGTATTTACAAAATTTACTTTGAAAACGGTCAATTGAAAGAAGAGTGGCCATTTATAATGGATAAATTAAATAGCGAATACAAAAAATACTACGAATCAGGAGAAATATTTGAGATTGGGAATTTACGAAATGGCAACAGTTACGGTCCCTATAAGATGTACTATGAGGACGGACAACTGAAAGAGGAAGGGCAGATGAAGAACGATAAGCCCTATGGGCCGATTAAGAAATACGATAGAAATGGGAAATTGGTCGAATGGGGTGTTTTCGATGGCAAGGATTACAGTTATATTCAACTACCCGATGGCATGGAAACGCCTAATGAAAAATAATGTTGTTGGGACTTCCGGGGATGTGTAACGTACCCCAATATATATGTGTGTAAAGAAAAACCAGAAAACCAGACGCTAGATTCAATTTTCTAGTGCAACAGCTGCGAGTCCCCTTCTCCCGGAATGAAAATGAAGAAAATTGCTGGTTTGCTCCTTTGTGCCGTGATTCTAGTAGGCTGTGCTCCAATCTTGGAGAATATGCCAGGGTTTACACATACAGCAGCATTGATGCTCGGATCTGAACAAAGCAAAGTAATATATGACGCTGAGCATGTATTAGGAGAACCTATTGATGTCTTAATAGACTCTGAAAACTCAGTAGAAGTTCGCAGATATAATTTTATGTCTGATCGAGACATGGTATTACATTTTTATAAAGGAACATTCGTTCAGCTAACACATTTAGAAATTGGAGCAATATTGGATACTTATACTGCTGATCGCCAGTTTGAAAGGCTGCACGGATTTATTCTTTCAAAAAATGGGAAAGATGGAGCTGTGAAAATGTCATTTATATTTAAAAAAGGCCAGGCATTGTAGAGTATTAGGCATTCAGCGTTCGGGGGTAAGGTCCCTCAGAATAAAAAAGACCCACTCTATTTAAAGGAAGCAGGGACGCGCAGCAAGCGCCGGGGGGATCAATATCCCACCGGCGCTTGAAGGCGCGTCCTTTTTTAAGAAAAAAAATATTTGACAACAATATAGTTGAATGGTAAACATTATGCAGCAACCCGCGAAGAAGGGGAGGACCCATGAAAGCTCTGGAAGCGCTTGGCATCGAACCGGGAAAAGGGAAATACCACGAAGAAGTGATCTACAGCCTCGCGCTCATTTACAGCTGTCTTGATGACGCCCTCTCCGCCTACCTTGATCCCCACCGCCTCTCCCTCGGCAAATTCAACATCCTCATGGTCATCAAGCACCGGGGCCGGCAGGAGTGGATACCGCAGGTGGAGATCAGCAAGCACCTCATCGTCACCCCTTCCAACATGACCAAACTGCTTGATAAACTGGAGAAGGCACAGCTCGTGACCCGTTCCGCCCTCGCGGGGGACCGGAGGGTCAATATCATCCGCATCACCCGGAAAGGGTCGGAGCTGCTGGACAAGGTGTGGCCGGGTTATACGAAATTGCTCAAAGACCTCATGGAAGGATTAAAGCTCCCCCAGCAGAAGGAGCTGGCCCAGCTGTTAACGGCCTGGATCGATCGGCTTAAACGGCCGTGAATTTTTTTTGCGCATATAGTTGAATGGTCAACTATATGGGATGAGCCCGAACCCCAAAGGGAAGGAGAGAAAAATGAATCGAATAACTGGTTTATTAATCTTGGGAACAATGGTAATCTTTTTCTCAGGATGCGTCAGCACCGGCCTGTCGGCCCGGGAAACAGGGATGTATAACTATTCTAATTTCATCTACGGCCTGTACGGCGAGCCATCCCAATCCACCAATGATGCAAAGCCCATCAAGCTTCCGATGAAACTGGCCGTGGCCCAGGTCGGGGAGAGCGCCCCGCCGCGATCCATGCTCGCGGAGCTTAGCGGCCGATCGTTGCTGATCGCGGAGGCGATCCCGCTGCCCGCGGGCGGCCCGCTTCCCGGCTATTACGGACAGAAACCGGAAGATCAGGAAAGTTTCGAGAAGAAGATGGAGAAGATGCGCTCCCTCGCCCAGGACCTTGGCGCGGACCACATCTTTCTTTTCGGCGGCAACGCGGACCTGAGCGATAAGCAGGGCTGGCTGGGGTTCTGGGACATGACCGTCGTAGGAATGTTCGTCGTTCCCAGCCACAGATTGGAAACGCAGGGGCGGGCTTCCGGGGCCCTGATCGATGTGGGAACAGGGAAAGTGCTGACCGTCGTCAGTTCCCAGAAGGACCTCGCGGCCTACGCGACCACCTGTTCTCTGGACGGCAGACGGGATGAGGTCCTGCTCGAGGTCCGGGACGCGCTTTCGGATGGCCTGGCGAAGGAATTGACCCGGAAACTGGACGCCCTCGCGGCCCGGAATTAAGGAAGGCAACCCCATGAAAATAAAATTCAAGCGTCCGGGTTTTGCCGCGTTGCTCGCGACCCAGTTCCTGGAGGCGTTCAACGACAACGCCTTCAAGGTCGTCGTGACGTTCGTTGCCGTCGATCATTTCATGGCGCAGACCGGCGGCACCCTTTTTGTGGCCCTGGCCGGGGCGGTCTTCATTCTGCCGTTCCTGTTGTTCTCCACCTATGCCGGGTATCTCGCCGATCGCTTCAGCAAGAAGACCATCCTGGTCTTTGCCAAGGCCGCCGAGATCATCGTCATGGGGCTGGGGTTATGGGCGTTCCTCGCCCTGAACATCTGGGGAATGCTGGGGGTCCTGTTCCTCATGGGCTTGCACAGCGCCTTCTTCAGTCCTTCCAAGTACGGCATTCTTCCGGAGATCCTCAGCGAGGACGAACTCTCCGAAGGCAACGGCCAGATGCAGTTGTGGACCTACTCGGCCATCATCCTGGGGCAGGCCTGCGGCGGCTGGCTGCTGAGCGTCGTGGGGGACGGCCTTTACAAGGCCGCGTTGGTCTTCATCGCGATCGCCGGGGCGGGGCTGGTGACGAGCTTCTTCATCCCGAACGTCCCGCCTTCCGGTTCACAGCGGGCCATCGAATGGAACGTTCTCAAGGAAGTGGTGCAGAACGTCCGCTTTTTGAAAAGCCGCAGGGTGATCGCGCTGTCAATGGCGGGGCTGGTCTATTTCGCCTTCCTGGGCGGCATATTCCAGCCCAACATCCTGCTGTACGCGCGCACCATGATGGGCGTGGACCATTTGCTTTCCAGCCTGTTGCTGGTGGCCATTTCATTGGGGATCGGCGTTGGGGGGCTGATGGCCGGCCGCTTCTCCGACCAGAAGGTGGAATTGGGCCTGGTGCCGCTGGGGGCCATGGGGTTGAGCGTGTTCTCCATCCAGCTTGGTTTCGCATACCACTCCTACTATGCCGTTCTCACCTGCCTTTTCCTGCTGGGGCTGTCCGCCGGGTTCTACCTCGTGCCTTTGAACACGCTGGTCCAGTTTGAAAGCCCCCCGGACCAGCGCGGCAAGATCCTTGCGACCAATAACTTCTTTTCCTTCTCGGCGATCCTGCTTGCGTCGTTCGCCATTTATGGTTTCGGCGAAGTGCTGCGGGTCAACCCCGCCGGGACTTTCGTGACCGTGGGGTTGATGACCATCCTGGGAACGCTCACCATCGGACGGCTTTTGCCGTATCCCCTGGTGCGTTTATTCGTGTGGGTCCTCACCCACACGATCTACCGGATCAAGGTCATCGAACGTCAGCACGTTCCGGCCCGGGGGGGAGCGCTCATCGTTTCCAACCATGTTTCCTTCATCGACGCGGTCCTGATCGTAGTGAGCATCGCGCGGCCGGTGCGTTTCATCATCAGCCGGGAGGTTTATAGCTCCAGCATCTTCCGGCCGCTGTTCAGAGTGGCGAAGGCCATCCCCATCGACCGCAAGGACAACCCCAAGGAATTGATCCGCATCCTCAACACGGCCAGGGAGGCCCTCAAGAACGGAGAGCTGGTCTGCATTTTTCCCGAAGGACAGCTCACCCGCACCGGCAACATGCTGAAGTTCAACGAAGGTTTTCGGCACATCATGAAGGGGGTGGACTGCCCCATCATTCCGGTCCACATCGACCGCATCTGGGGAAGCATCTTCAGCTACGAGGGCGGCAAGTTCATGCGCAAATGGCCGAAGATCGTCCCTTATCCGGTCACGATCTCATTCTCGGCGGGCCTTCCGCCGACCGCCTCCGCCTTTGATGTGCGTTCGCGGGTGATGGAGCTGGGGGCCGGGGCGTTCCAGTACCGCCTGGCCGACAAGTTGACGCTTCCCGAGGCTTTTTGGAAGGAGGCGAGAATGCACCCGTTCAAATTCTGTGTGGGGGACTCGAGCGGCCAAAAGCTCAGTTACGGACGAACTCTGGTGTCCGCGGTGGCGATCACCAATCGCTTGCGGATAAAGCTGGACCAGGAGAAAACGGTCGGGATCCTTCTTCCGCCATCGGTGGCGGGGGTGCTCGTCAACATCGCCATTGCCATCGTCAACAAGGTCCCGGTCAACATCAACTATACGGCGTCCCAGGAATCCATTCAGTCCATTATCAAGCAATGCGCGATGCAGTATGTGATCACTTCCCGGAAATTCTTGGAAAAGACCGGAATAAAGCTGCCCTGCGAGGTGATCTTTGTGGAGGATGTGGCCGCTTCCCTGAGCAAAAAGGACCGGTGGGTGGCCGCGCTGCAGTGTTTCGTGTTCCCGGCCGGACTTTCCCATCGCCTTATTTTCGGCAAAAAGACCTACCGGGAACATGAAAAGCTGGCGACCATCATGTTCACCAGCGGCTCGACCGGCGAACCCAAGGGCGTCATGCTCACGCACGCCAACATCATTTCCAATCTGGAAGGCCTTTACCAAGTGTTCCATGTCAAAGACGATGACGTGATGCTGGGGGTGCTGCCGTTCTTCCACTCCTTCGGGTTTACCGCGACATTGTGGTTCCCGCTCATCAGCGGCATCGGCGCCGTCTATCATTTCAATCCGCTCGATGCCAAGACCATCGGGCATTTGACGCAACAACGCGGCGCTACCATCCTCATGGCCACCCCCACCTTCCTGAACAGTTATTTGCGCCGTTGCGAACCCGAGCAGTTCAAAAGCCTGCGGCTGGTCATGGTGGGCGCGGAAAAACTGAAGGGGGGGCTGGCCGATGAATTCCAATCGAAGTTCGGTTTGATCCCCATGGAAGGATACGGCTGCACCGAATTGTCGCCGGTGGCCTGCATCAATCTTCCGGACAACCGCTCCGAGCAAAGCGTTCAAAAGGCGCACAAGCCGGGAAAGATCGGTCTGCCTCTGCCGGGGATCGCGGTGAGGATCGTCGACCCCAATACTGGTAGCATCCTCGGGGCCAACCAGGACGGTCTCCTTCTCATCAAGGGGCCCAATGTCATGAAAGGGTATCTGAACCATCCGGAGAAGACCGCCGAGGTCATCAAGGACGGCTGGTATTCCACCGGCGACATCGCGAACATTGATGAGGACGGGTTTCTCATGATCACGGACCGCCTGAGCCGCTTCAGCAAGATCGGCGGAGAAATGGTCCCGCACATCAAGGTGGAGGAGGCCTTGCACGCGATCCTGAACTCTTCCGAGCAGGTCTGCGTGGTGACCTCGCTGCCCGATGAGAAAAAGGGCGAGAAGCTGGTGGTCCTGTGCCTCAAGGACCTGGACGTGCCGGCGGTGACGAGTGCGCTCAAGCAGC
>JAHFFX010000210.1 GCA_023247755.1 Candidatus Omnitrophota bacterium
AAAGACTGGGTAACTGGGTTGCTGAGTGACTGGAGCACCCAATAGCTAAAAGTGGACAGCCCCGGCTGTGTCGTACGACACAGCCGGGGCTGTCCACTTTTACCAATTCAGCGGATCGGTCACCCAGTCCGCCGTGCCGCGCCAGGTGAGGCTGCGGATCGGGACATAGATGACGTCCCAGGCGTGGGAATTGAAGGAGATCCGGATATCGACATTGTTGTTGCCGATCGCATTGAAGCCGGGAAGGTTGGTCCCCAGCACCGAGAAAAGATCGGTATAGGTGCGCGTTCCCTGCAGATTCGCGTTATCATCGATGACGTAGATGTCGAAGTAAACGGTCGACGTGTAGTTGAAGCTGTACGGATTGGAATTGGGCGTGCCGGGATTCACCGTGTAGCCGGTCACGGTGCCGCCGTTGACCGACATTCCCTGCGTGACGCCCTGCGTCCAGAAGGAGGAAAAGGTGGGCGAGCCGAATCCGCGGATGTCCTTGAAGGAATCGGGCGAGCCCTGGTGTTCGAAAAGGACCGTCATCTGCGTCGGATAGTTCGACGGGAACGTGGTGCCGTAGTTGGGGGTCGCGCTCAAGAACTTCTCCCAGGGCAGGTCCCGGATCTGGGGAGACGTGAGCCCGGAGAGGGAGTTGGCGAAGTTCGTCGACCAGAGCATCGACGTCCAGCCGCCCGCCGCGGGCGAATAGGAGATCACCTGGACGTCCACGGCCTGCGGGGTGGGGCGGAAAACATATTCCTCGGTGCGCACCCAGTTGCCGCTGTGGTCCTTGAGCACCTTGTGCGTCTGGGCGTCCGAGATGCGGTCCATGAGAAAATCCTTCTGGCGCTCGGCGGTGTCGGAAAGCATCGCCGTGATCTCCGAACGTAATCCCGAGATGGTGGCCACCTGGTCATAGCGCTTGGTGCGGATCGCGGCGCGGCTGCCGGTAAGCGAGTTCAAGTTGGGGAAGACATCCACCAGATCGGAAACCCCATCGGAATCGGAGTCGGGCGATAACGGCGAGGAATGCTGGATCCGCGCCTCGTCCCAATCGGTGAGCCCGTCGTTATCGCTGTCCCGGTTGAGGACCGACGTGTGGGTCAGGTTTATTTCCTCATTATCGGGCAGGAAGTCGTTGTCATCATCAGGGTCGATATTGTTGGGGATGCCGTCGCCGTCGTTGTCGCCCGGAAGGGTGCTGCCGGTGGAGATATACTCGGTCTTGTTCGCTTCCTGGGACAGCTGGCGGTCGCGGAAGGCGTCGCGCTGCGCCTGGGTGAAATTATTCTGCTGTTGATAGATGTCGAGCGGCGGCAGGAAGGAATTCGTTGGCGGCATGAGCGGTGGCTTGGGCGGGGCTTCCTCGCCCTCCCCCGGAGGTTTGGGGGCTCCCTCGCCCGGCTGGCCCGGCCCGCCCTCACCGGATTGATCGGCAGGATTGGGCGGCATGGAACCCGGTTCCCAGTTCGCCTGGAATTCCTGCTGCATCTCGGGGGGCGCTTCGGCGGGCTGGCTCACTTCCCCATGCTCGTCGGACTGGGCCACAAAACCCGGATTAATCTGGCGTTCTTCGCCCGAGCGGTCGTTATGCAGGAGCGCCATCCCGCGCTCCACGAAGACCCTGGTGAAATCCAGCGCGGCGTTGACATAAAGGATCGTGCCGCGCACGCCAACGGTGGCGGTGGGGGTCTTGACCTCGAACTTCTTGAGGTCCGCGTGATTGTTGACCTCCGCCTTGATGGAGGCCTTGATCACTTCAAAGACACTCACGTATTTTCCGCTCTTGGGATCGATGCGCAGGTCGCCCACCGAAAGATCGGAATCCGGCTTGATGAAGAGGTTGTTGCCGTTGCTGAACTCGATCTTGACCTGCCCGTCCGCTCCGGTGCGGATGTGGTCACCCAGGACAATGCTTTCCTGGTCAACGATCGCGCGCCATTCGAAGGTCTTCACCTTGCGGATCAAGGCGGCACCGCTCACCGCGGTGGCCGTGCCGGTGAGGGTGTTAAGCTCATCGAGCTCGGCCTGGGCTTTTTGAAAGGGATCGTCGTTGGAAGGGACCGGCCCGGCGAGGGCGTTGGGATGGGGGAAAAGCAGGACCCCCAGAATCGCGAGAACGAGCAGTGGCCGACGGTGGCTCATGGTTCCATTTTAGCCAAACCAGCCCGGGAAGGAACAAAAAACTTTAAAAATTGCGCGGGCCCGGCTGCCCCGCCGATAGCGGGGCAGCCGGGCCCGCAAGTCATTTCCCGTATCCCCGCAGGATCTCCGCCGGGATCTTGAGCATGTCATGCTGGGTCACGATCCCCACGAGCTTGCCGTCGTCATCGATGATCGGGATGCAACCGTACTTGTTGTCCACCATGATGAGGATCGCCGTCCCGAGAAAATCGTCCGGTGAAAGGGCCACGGGGGTTTTGGTCATGGCCTCCTTAAGGACGTGCTCATTGAGCGATTCCTTGTCGTAGTACCAGTTGCCGTCCTCGTCCTTACGGGGTGAATGGATGCGGTAGAGGTCGCGCTGGGTGATGAGCCCCACCAGCTTTTTCTGGAAATCCACCACCGGCAGATGCCGGATGCGGTTCTCGCGCAGTTTTTCTTCCACCAGGCTGAAGGGATCGTCATCGAACAGGAAGATGACGTCACGGGTCATGATCTCGGAGAGCCGGACCTTCATGTAGAAGGCGCGGATGTGGGGGGATTCGGGGTGATGGGGCATGGATTTATGGTAACATGGTCCGGATCAATTCCAAAACCAAAGTACCTCCTTCTTTAACTCCCCTGCCCCCCCGGGGGGGCAGGGGAGTTGGATGTCGCGGCCAGGGAAAACAACTTATTCAATCGCAAACGACGCGGAAACGACCGCCATCACCTTCTTATCTTTGGAACTGGTATCATTATAGCCATAATCCGACACATCGGTCGAGGTCACCGGGGTGATCTGAAAAACCCCCATCTTGGCGGACCGCAAGAAACCGATCTGGTCCCCCGTGGCCGCGACCATCCGCGTGGCCCGGAGCTTGGCGTTCTCGGTGGCCTTGGCGAGCATCTCTACCTTGAGATCATCAAGCGACGTGTAAAAATATTCGGGGGCTAAGGATTCCAGCGTAATGCCCTGGTTAATCAATTCCGTCGCACCGCGGGAGACCGCGTCGATCTGGTCCACGTCCTTCGAGCGGATCTCCACCGATTGGGTCAGCTGGTAGGCTTCGATGTCATTGGTGTCCTTGCCCTCCTTATTCTTCTGGTAGATGGTCGCCGTACCGATCTGGGAAACGATCGGCTGGTCATCGGGA
>JAHFFX010000095.1 GCA_023247755.1 Candidatus Omnitrophota bacterium
CCTATCTGTCGGTCCTTTGCGTGATCCCGCTGGTCCTTAAGAAGGACAACCCATTCGTTCTTTCTCACGGCAAACAGGGGTTGGTCATCTTTGTGGGGCAGGTGGCGCTGTTCATCCTGCACATCGTTTTGCCGGGGATCCTTCGGTTGGGGCTTTTCCTATTTGGCGTGCTTTCTTTGTGGGGGATCATCGAGGCCTTGAGAGGGCATTACGTAAAGTTGCCGTTTGTCACCGATCTCGCCGATAAAATCAGTCTATAGCCTTCAAGGACCCAAGGTCGCATGGCCTTCCTGAAGACCTTCCTCAAATCGCTTAAAAGAATATTAAAGAAGAACACGTTGCTCCCCCGGCGTCTTGCGCGAAGGCGAAAGGTCAAACGGTCCGCTGGCCGTTTCGCTCGAACTGTTCCCCGGAAAAGATCCGCTTCTCCCAAAAGATCTCCCGCTCCTCAGAAGAGACGGAAAAGAACCCCGTCACACCGCAGAACGCTTTCTCGCAAGCCGCGCCGGGCTTTGAAGAATCGGTCCTCCGGCCGCACGCCTACGCCAAGGCAGTCCAAGGGAAAGAGCGCCGCAGCGTCCCGGGTTCCCTCCAAGCCGAAAGTACCGGGCATATATTTGGGAGAGATCACCCATTTCTTCTCGAAAATCAGTGTCGTTGTCGTGAAGTTGAGCCACGGTTCCATCAAAGTGGGCGACCGCATCGCGATCGTGGGAGGGGGAAGGAACTTCACCCAGACCGTGCGTTCACTGCAGATCGAAAGCGTGGATGTGCCGGTGGCCAACAAAGGCAGCCTTGTGGGGCTGAAGTCGACCCGGCCGGCGAAAGAAGGGGACAAGGTTTATTCCTTGTGAAGGAATGCGGTCGCCGAAGGTGCAATGCGGATGGTGCCCGGCGCGCCATCGTTGCGCTTCCCAAGTCAGGGATATTGTGTTATATTTTTCTTGCCCCGGGAATAAGCAAAAAAGCCATGAACAAAGAATCGAATCCCTCAAATCCGCCGAAAGGCCATAGCGCCGTCGAGTACATGTTCCTCGTCGCGGCGGTCATTCTTGTGATCCTGTTCTTCCTGAACCCATTCGGTGCTTTTCGCAACACGGTGGAATGGCAACTGAACACCGACGTGGATATGATTGATCGAATGGTCAATGAGTTCAACATCCTGCCCTGAGCCCCGTGCCCTTTCCGCAGAGGACCTTTCCAAAGAAAACCGGCTATGCGCAAACAAACATCGGATAATGAGAAAAGATTGATCGGCAGATACCTGGTATGGTGTTTCAAAACGACCAAGGAAGAGCTGGATCGCGTCGATCGGAAATTCACTCAGCTTAAGATCGATGAGGAGATACGCAAGGAACTGCGCAAGGAAGTAAGATCGACCCCCGCTGCCCATAATCAGGTATTTGCGGACCATGTGCGGAAATTCGAAGAATATATAGAGAAAAAACGGGAAGAGGCGTTATCGCAGAAATATTCCGGTTCCGGTGGGGATAAATTGCAACCGTCCTACCTTTATTTGAAGGCGCGGCTCAAGGCGATCGAGAATTCCATCCGGCGCCATTCGGGAGCCAGGGGACTGGCCGAAATGCAGGACGCTTATGAGGCCGAGATGACCCGCCGTATCTGGGAATCACGAGAGCATACCTGAGAAACGATGATTTCCCGCCGGAATGCGAACGATCAGTATTTCTTTCGCTGATTGTCCTTCATCCGCTGCCGCATATCTTCCATCACCTGGCGCCGTTTATCTTCGGACTCCTGCGCAAGCTCACGTTGTTTGTCTTTGAGCTTGTCCGATTGCAGGGAGGAGGTCCCAGGGTCTTTCTGGAACGATCGGCTCACTCCCCGGATGTAGCCGAAGAAGACTCCCGCGACCACCGTTAGGACCACAACGATTAGAAGGAATGAACTCATACGACCATAGTTTAACCCCATAACTCTCTGGCGGCAAGGCGAATTTGCGCATAATGCTTTTTTTCCGGAGAAAAAGTACGAGTTGTACTTTATCCCCTTCAGCGGCTATAATTATAGGGTTATTCCGGAGAGATCGGGAGCGAGAATCGACCTATGGAACGTGTTCGAAACAGGATTATGGTGGCCGGGGCCTTGGCGGCTGTTTTTATTGGCCCCGCGATCGGTTTTGCCGAGGAGCCTGCCACTCCCGAGGCGCCGGAGAAAATAGATATTTTTATCGATGGCAAGAAATTTCCCTCCCTCCGGGATTATAAGCAGCATAGGATCCTGATGATGAGGCAGGAGGTCCTTGATCAAATGCGGCAGGAGGAAGGCCAAGGGTCAGCGCCGTCCCCAGAGGCAGCGAGCCCAGGCGATACCGGTCCCGGCGATGGTCCCGTCACTTCCTCAACGACTTCCGGATCCGCAGCCGCCCTTTCCGCTGATGCTCCCCGGTTCCCTGATTCCCAGGAGGATTTTGCCGCCATGGGGTTCGATCCTTCGAAAGTGAGAACAGTGACGATCGTTCCGCAGTACCATTATTCGCCCGGTCCGGGCCAACGGACGATGGCGGAATTGCTGGGCGATTATTTGAACCGTCTATTGAAGGAAAGGGGCCGTAAGGACGCCGATCCGGGGAGAGATTCCAATTCCTTATATTTATTGCCATCAAGGAACCGCTGGGAGTTGCCTTCCCCGATGGTTTTCCGACCCATGGTTTCTTTCGCCCCGGCCGTTGCAACGCCGGCGGGAATCATCGGCAGCGAACCCCCGCTCAATAATCCCGCGCCCGCCGCTAATGCACTTCCTCAAAAGGGCGAACTTTATCCGCAACGTATCCGGGAGGAGATCGAACAGCGGACGCAAGGACGCTTGAGCTCTTCCTTTGCGGACGATACCGTTAAAAAGGAGTTGGCGAACGTCATTGCCGCACCGACGGTCCATGAGATCAAGGATTCAAAAGGTCCCGCCGCTCTGAAAGGCGAGCTTTACCCGGATCGTATCCGCGAGGAGATTGAAGGGAGAAAGCAAGGGCGGTTGAACGTTTCCTTCGAGAATGACACGATCCAAAAAGAATTAGGGAATTTGAGCAAGACCATCATGCCGTCGGCTGCTTTTTCGGACAAGGAATTGCCGGTCCTGAAATTCTCCGCCGTCCGGGTGCAACGATCTACCGATCATGCCGCAAAGCAAACCCCGCTATTGCCGGTCCCCATCCCCAAGTATCCCGCTGCACTTGCGCCACAGCGCGGCTGGGCGGCGGGAGAGATCGCGAAGGCCGAGAAGTCGATCGCGTCCCTGGCTGGAACCCGTTCCGATCTTTTGGCCGTGCCTGAATTTCCTGCGCCCCGGGCGTGGAACGGCCCAAAAGGTCTGGCCCCCATCATCATCGACCGCCAGGAGGATCCTGCGGCGGGAGGTGATCCGGCGCGTTTTCCCAGTCTCCCATATTTGGACGACCGGCAGGGTTTATAGGCACCCCAGAGGTCAAGGTGTCTGCTCACCGGTAAGTGCAAAACTTGACTATTGGTCGATCAAAGGTTATAATAGCGGCTGTTCTTAGGGATTTAAATATAAGTAATTGTATAAGTTAAGAGTAGGAGGAGAAGAGAAATTGGCTTTAGTTAAAGAAAAGAAAACAGAACTCATCGACAACTTCAAGACACATTCTAAGGATACGGGATCTTCGACGGTCCAGATCGCGATTTTGACGGAGAAGATCAATTACCTTTCCGAACATTTCAAGACGCACCGCAAGGATTTCCATTCCCGCCGCGGTCTTCTGATCATGATCGGCAAAAGACGTCGTCTTTTGGCCCACCTGAAGAAGTCAGACCCCCAGAAGTACGAAGATACCATCAGTAAACTCAATCTCCGTAAATAACAATAATAATGAGGTATGAATATGAACTTAGGGCGCATTGAAATTCCCTATGGGGCCCAGAATTTAATCATTGAATCCGGCAAACTGGCCAAACAGGCCAATGGAGCCGTCACCGTGACCTGCGGGGGGACGATCGTTCTGGTCACGGCCTGCATGTCCTCCAAACCCAAAGCCGGAGCGGATTTCTTTCCGCTCATGGTGGAATACCAGGAAAAGACCTATGCCGCGGGAAGGATCCCCGGCGGATTCTTCAAAAGAGAGGGACGCCCCACTGAAAAGGAGATCCTCTCGGCGCGCGTCATCGACCGCCCGATCCGGCCGCTTTTCCCGGAAGGGATGTTCTATGAAGTGCAGGTGGTCGCCTCCGTGATCAGTTCGGACGGAGAGAATGATCCAGATGTCCTTGCCCTCGTGGGCGCCTCCGCCGCTTTAACTATTTCCGATATTCCCTTTGAAGGTCCCATCGGAGCCGTGCGGGTGGCGATGGTCGATGGGAAACTTATGATCAATCCCACCTATGCCCAGCGGGCGGAAAGTCCTTTGGATCTGACGATCGTCGGCCGGCCCCAGGGGATCATCATGATCGAAGGGGAGGCCAAGGAAGTTCCCGAGACACAGGTCCAGGAAGCCCTTAAGTTCGGATTTGATGCCCTTATTCCGGTGGCGACGCTCCAGAACGAATTGGTGAAGGCCATCGGCAAGAAGAAGGCCGAGCTTGATTTGAAGGTCCCGAACCCGGGGTTGGTGAAAAAGGTTCAGGAACTCTGTTCCAAGCGCCTCAAAGAGGTCTATCGCCTGGCCCACAAAGAGGAACGGGAAGAAGCGCTTCTGGAACTTTTGGATAAGCTGACCTCGGACATGGACCAGTTCGCCGCGTTCAAGCCCAGCGAGGATGAAGCTATCAGCGCCGGCGAGATCAAGATGATCCTCGAGAAGATCGAATATGAAGAGGTCCGCCGGATGGCCTTTGAAGAGAAGCGCCGCACCGACGGACGCGGCTTCAAGGATCTTCGTCCGGTCTCCTGTGAAGTGAGCGTTCTGCCACGGACGCACGGCTCCAGTCTTTTCACCCGCGGACAGACCCAGAGTTTGGGGGTCATCACGCTGGGGACCAGGATCGACGAGCAAATGGTGGAAGCCCTGGAAGGCAAAAGTTACAAGACCTTCATGCTGCATTACAATTTTCCTTCCTTCAGCGTCGGCGAGACCAAACCCATGCGCGGTCCCGGTCGCCGGGAGATCGGCCACGGGGCGCTCGCGGCCAAGGCCATCGAGGCCGTGATGCCCACGAAGGACGAGTTCCCTTATACCGTGCGGGTCGTTTCCGAGATCCTTGAGTCGAACGGCTCTTCCAGCATGGCCTCCGTTTGCGCGGCTTCCTTGAGCCTGATGGATGCCGGTGTGCCTATCAAGGGGCCGGTCGCCGGGATCTCCATCGGCCTGCTCTCTGCCGATAACGAAAAGGACGCGATCCTGCTTACCGATATCATGGGGGTGGAAGACCACTTCGGCGACATGGACTTCAAGGTCGCCGGTACCCGCAAGGGGGTCACCGCCATCCAGCTGGACCTGAAGATCAAGGCCATCAGCGTGGCGCTGCTTACTAAGGCCATGGAACAGGCCAGAGAGACCAGGTTCTTGATCCTCGACAAGATGCATGCGGTCATCTCCGCGCCAAGGAAGGAATTGTCTTCCTATGCTCCGCGCATCGTGACCATTCAGGTGAGCCCGGAGAGGATCGGCGAGATCATCGGCCCCGGAGGCAAGATGATCCGGAAGATCATCGAAGAAACGGGAGTCACCAGCATCGATATCGAGGACGACGGCAAAGTGCTGGTCGCCTCGCCCAACGGCGAATCCGTCGAGCGGGCCGTCCGGTTCATCAGTGCGATGACGGAGGAACCCGTCATCGGCAAGATCTACAACGCCAAGGTGACCCGGGTGATGAACTTCGGCGCATTCTGCGAAATCCTGCCCGGCAAAGAAGGGCTGGTCCATGTTTCTGAGCTCTCCAAAGAATACGTCAAGGACGCGACCCAGGCGGTCAAAGTCGGCGATGAATTCAAAGTGAAATTGATCGAGATCGACCAATTGAAACGGATCAATCTGAGCAAGAAACAAGCTGCTGAATGAGCAAGCAACATATCAACGAGATCAAGGGATTGGTCGTCCTGGCCGTCGGCTTGATTCTTCTGGCGAGCCTGATCTCGTTTGTGCCGGAAGACCTTTCCTGGTTCACCTCGCACCCCAACGTTCCCGCCCAAAACCTGATCCGTATCTTCGGCGCCTATGTGGCCGGGGGACTGATCTTTGTCTTCGGCTACAGTTCCTACGCCGCCGTGATCTTCCTGCTCTTCTGGAGCTGGAACAAACTGGCCTCGCGCGACCTCAATTTCACCTTCTCGAAATTCCTGAGCTTCGGGGTCCTGTTCTGCGTGGCGAGCGCGCTTTTTTCCATGATCGGCCCGCAGGTCAACGCGTATCGTTTTGAACGCTCCGGCATCATCGGGTTCATCGTTTCCGACTTTCTGGTCCAGTATTTCGGCCGGACGGGGGCGTTCATCATTCTGGTGACGCTCGGGTTATTGACGATGATCATCATCGGCGAATTCCTCATATCCCCGTTATTGCTTCGCGTGCCGCAGGCCGGCAAGGAACTCTTCGGTTACCTGGGGCGCAAACTGCGGGAAGAAAAGGAGCGGGTCTTTACGGTCGCTTCCCGGCCCGCAGCCAAACCGTCCCTTGCGCCAAAACCGGTGAAAAGGCCGGTACCGTCCTTTGAACAAAGACCTGCTCCGCAGAAAGAGACCCCGCCGCCACCGCCGGTGAAAGCCAAGGAACCTCCGCCGCTGCCGCCGGAACCCAAGAAGGTCGTTACCGCGCCGCCACAGATAAAGATTTCAGCTCCGGACGATCGACTCAAAAAAGATAAACCCAAGGAAGAACCGGCTCTGGTCGGCGAGTACCGGCTGCCGTCGCTGGACCTGCTCGCCGATGCGCCGGTGATCCCCGCCAGCAAGCTCCAGGAGGACCTGCAGGTCGGCGCGAAGATCCTGGAAGAGACCCTGGCCGATTTCGGCGTTTCCGTCCGGGTGGACAATATCGAACGCGGGCCCGTGATCACCCGTTATGAACTGGAGCCCGCCCCGGGTGTCAAGGTAGGAAAGATCACCACGCTTGAAGATGACCTCGCCTTGGCCATGCGCGCACCGACGATCCGCATCGTCGCCCCCATCCCCGGCAAGAACCGGGTGGGTATCGAAGTCCCCAATGGCGCCAGCAGCGCCGTTTTTCTCAAGGATGTTCTTTCGGAAAGCGAATTTCGCGGTTCCTCTGGTTCAAAGCTCATGCTCGCCCTGGGCAAGGACATCGCCGGCAAACCTTTGATCTCGGACCTGGCGGAGATGCCGCACCTGTTGATCGCCGGGACGACCGGCGCCGGAAAGACGGTGTGCGTCAACGGCATCATCATGTCCATGCTCTTTAACGCCTCTCCGGATGAGCTCAAATTCCTCATGGTCGACCCCAAGATGGTCGAGCTGGTCCAGTACAATGACCTGCCGCACGCGCTTTGTCCGGCGGTGACCGACGCCAAGAAGGTTTCCGCCGCCCTCAACTGGGTGGTGGGCGAGATGGAGAGCCGTTACTCGCTCTTTAAGGAGACCGGGGTTCGCAACATCAAGGGTTATCATGATAAAGGCCACAAGCTTCCTTACATCGTCATCGTCATCGATGAGCTGGCGGACCTCATGCAGGTGGCGGCGAAGCAGGTGGAAAGCTCCATCACGCGCCTGGCGCAGCTGTCCCGGGCGGTGGGGATCCATCTTATTCTCGCGACCCAGCGGCCGTCGGTCGATGTCATCACCGGGGTCATCAAGGCGAATTTTCCGGCGCGGATCTCCTTTAAGGTCGCCTCCAAGGTCGATTCCCGCACGGTGCTTGACATGAACGGCGCCGAGAATCTCGTCGGCAAGGGCGACATGCTGTTCATGCGTCCCGGGGACGCCAAGCCCACCCGCGGCCAATGCAGCTTCGTCACCGACAAGGAGATTGCGCGGGTCATTGAATTCATCAAGAACCAGCAGCAGCCGACCTACGATGATACCATTCTCAGCCAGCAAAGCAGTTCTTCTTTAGGGGTGTCGGGGGAGAAGGACGAGCTGTACGATGACGCGGTTCGGGTCGTCATGGAAACCAACCAGGCCTCGGTATCGATCCTGCAGCGTCGGATGCGGCTGGGTTACACGCGGGCGGCAAGGCTCATCGACCTCATGGAGCAGTCCGGCCTCGTGGGGCCTTACGTCGGCAGCAAACCCCGCGACATTCTGGTCAATCGCGAAGAATGGTTGATGCAGAACATGAATCCCGGAAAGAAAGATGGAACAACCTAGCGGGCAGGCCAAATTCCTCAAGCAGACCCGGGAAAAACGGGGCATCTCCCTTCAGGCGATCCATGAAGGGACCAAGATCCCTTTGGATGTGCTCAAGGCCATCGAGGAAGGCTACAAGATCCGCACGCTCTCGCCGTTCTACTACCGCGGTTTCCTCAAGATGTACGCCCAATACCTGGGAGTCGATGTCAGTCAGATCCCCGAAGATCTCAAGTCGGAGCATCCCGCTGAGACGGCGACGGACTTCACCGCTTCCCGAACATTCCAGAAGAAATACAAATCGGCATTTCCTGTCCAGAAAGAAAAATTATTGATCCTGGCCGGCGGCGCGGCCCTCGTCATCTTCCTGCTTTCCCAGCTGGTCGTTTTCATTGTCAAGCGGATCCCCTTCAAGAAATCGGACAGCGTCAAGGTGGCCAGCAATATCCGTGAGCAGGCCAAGAAGGTCAAGAAAGCCCCGGCGGTCGCGCCGGCGCCGTCCCAGAGAACCGTAACCCCGGTGCAAGCGGTCCCGCCATCGGCGCAAGCCGTAATCAAGCTGGTCGAGCCCGCGACTTCCGTGCCAGCGACCCCTCAGGTCTCCGGGGAGTCCGCGATGGCTCAAACCCCTCCTGAGAAGCCGAAGAAGCGGATCAAATTGACGGTCAAGGCCAAGAAGAACACCTGGCTGCAGGTCCAGCAGGACGGGAACATCGTTTTTCAGTCCACCCTCAAAAAGGGGGAGGCCGAAAGCTGGGCCGCCAACGACTCCATCGAAATTTCCGGTCGCAGCATCAGTCAACTCGAATTCGAACTCAACGGCAAGATGCTGGCGCCCCTGGGCGCCCAGGACCGTTCCGCCAGCAAAGTGGTGATCACTAAAGATGGCTTATCAGTTAAAAAATAAAACGAAACGTTCTCCGGTGGGTTCCGTCCGCACGACCCGTGATCTCCTCGAAGAGCGGCGTTCCCAGGGCTCGAAAGTGGGGATGATCAATCTGGGGTGCGCCAGGAATCTCGTCGATTCTCAGGCCATCCTGGGCCGCCTCAAGAAGAACGGGCATCGCCTTGTGGACATCAAAGATTGCGATGTGGCGATCGTCAATACCTGTTCCTTCGTGGAGGACGCGCGCAAGGAATCCATCGACGTTATCCTCGATCTCATCGAACTTAAGAAGAAAGGGA
>JAHFFX010000096.1 GCA_023247755.1 Candidatus Omnitrophota bacterium
GATTTTTATTTAGAAGAAAGGCGAGACCTCGTCCCCATGAAATTTTAAAATAGGGGGACGGGAATTCCGACTCGCGCCTT
The DNA here is from genome assembly GCA_023247755.1 of Candidatus Omnitrophota bacterium. Classification (GTDB taxonomy): domain Bacteria; phylum Omnitrophota; class Gorgyraeia; order Zapsychrales; family JAHFFX01; genus JAHFFX01. The sequence continues at coordinate 81 of JAHFFX010000096.1, forward strand.
TTAGATCCTGAGCGAACGAATGGGGCTCGGAGTGCGGCATGAATCGTTCGTCCGCTCTAAAAATTGAAATTCTTCGCCGGGATGGCGGAATTGGTATACGCACAGGACTTAAAATCCTGCGTCCGTAAGGATGTGAGGGTTCGATTCCCTCTCCCGGCATTCTTTGCCAGAGAGGAGAATGGAAGCAGTGTTAAGTGAAGAGTGTTAAGTGTTAAGAATGGGAACGCGGGTGAATTTTTTTAACACTTAACACCTGACACTTTACACTATAAAGGAAATTATACGGACCCGTAGCTCAGTTGGTTAGAGCGTTTCCTTGACATGGAAAAGGTCAGAGGTTCGAGTCCCCTCGGGTCCATTTTGATACTGATAACTATGTTGGCTCACAAGTTCGTCCCCCGCATATTCCTTTAAGGGTATTATGGAAGGCGGGGGACAGTCCCCGTTTCATCTAAATTGGTAAAAGAAAAGGAAAACGGGGACGAGTCTTGTCGGGTACACCAGGGTTCAGCGCTTAGCGAATAGCGCATAGAACCTTTTATGCGCCATTCGCTAAGCGCTATACGTTAAACATGGAATACAAAACCGATTTAGACAAGCTCCGCCACAGTTGCTCGCACGTCATGGCCGAGGCCGTTCAGAAGCTATGGCCGGATGTGAAGGTCACGATCGGCCCCGCCATCGAAAACGGTTTCTATTACGATTTCGACAAGAAGGAGCCGTTCACCGATGAGGATCTGGCGAAGATCGAAAAAGCGATGCAGGGAATCATCAACCGCAAGCCCAAGTTCATCCAGTCCTCAATGCCCCGCCAGGAAGCCATCGCCCTTTTCGGGAAGATGAACGAGAAATATAAGGTCGAGATCATTGAAGCGCTCCCGGATGCCGAGGTTTCCATCTTCAAGACCGGGGACGAATGGTTCGATCTTTGCAAGGGGCCGCATGTGGCCGATGCCGGTCAGATCAAGGCTTTCAAGCTTCTGTCGGTGGCCGGCGCCTACTGGCGCGGAGATGAGACCAAGCCCATGCTGCAGCGGATCTACGGCACGGCGTTCTTTTCCAAACAGGAACTCGACGACTATCTGCACATGCTCGAGGAATCGCAAAAGCGCGACCACCGCAAACTGGGTGCGCAGCTGGATCTTTTTAGCATCAGTCCTGAACTGGGCGGCGGGCTGGTCCTTTGGCATCCCAAGGGCGCTTTGATCCGCCACCTCGCCGAGGAATTCTGCAAAAAGGAACATGCCGCCGCCGGATACGACTTTGTGAACTCTCCGCATATTGGCCGGAAGCATTTATGGGAGACCAGCGGCCACCTACAGTGGTACAAGGAGAACATGTACGCTCCGATGGACATCGAAGGGCAGGAATATTATCTCAAGCCGATGAACTGTCCGTTCCACATCCTGATCTATAAGAACAGTCTGCACAGTTACCGCGATCTGCCGCTGCGTTTCGCGGAGTGGGGAACGGTTTACCGCTTCGAGCGCGGCGGGGTGTTGCACGGCCTGCTGCGCGTGCGCGGTTTCACCCAGGACGACGCGCACATCTTCTGCCGGCCCGACCAGATGCCCCAGGAGATCGATAAGGTATTGAATTTCTGTCTGCATATCTTGCGCAGTTTCGGTTTCCAGGATTTCCAGGCCTATCTGTCCACGCGTTCCCCGGAAAAATCCGCCGGCGATTCGGCGAAGTGGGAAGCGCCCACCGAAGCCCTGCGCGCCGCTCTCGATCGGGCCGAGATCCCGTATACTATTGACGAAGGCGGGGCCGCTTTTTACGGCCCGAAGATCGACCTGAAGATCAAGGACGCCATCGGCCGGGAGTGGCAGTTGAGCACGATCCAGTTCGATTTCAACCTGCCCGAGCGTTTCAAAATGACCTACATCGGGGAGGACGGACAGGAGCATCAGCCGTACATGATCCACCGGGCCCTGATGGGGTCGATGGAACGTTTTTTCGGGGTCTTGATCGAGCATTTTGCGGGGGCGTTCCCCGTCTGGCTTTCTCCGGTGCAGGCGATCGTGGTCCCGATCCGTCCGGAGCATCGGGCCTATGCCGAATCGGTAAAAGAGAATTTACAATCCAACGGGGTGCGGGTTATAATGGACGACAGCAATGAGACGCTCAACAAGCGGATCCGCGAGGGCACGACCCAAAAGGTCCCGTATCTTCTCGTAGTGGGCGATAAGGAAACCGCGGCGCAGACCGTTGCGGTGCGCAAGTATGGCGTTGGGGACAAGGGGACCGTTCCCCTGAAAGAATTTGCCGCCGCCATTGTCAACGAGATCACAGCGAAACAATAAGAAAGATCTTCATTAACCTTGGTTAGGCCGCTATTGGCGAGCCTCGTCATTTCCTTCTAAAAGGAAAATGCGGAAAAATGACGGGAGGTGGTTTCTATTCTAAAGAATATCCGAGTTAATCAGCGGATCCGATCCAACGAAGTAAGGGTCATCGGCCCCAATGCCGAACAGCTGGGGGTCGTGTTGATCCGTAGGGCGCTGGAAATGGCGGAAGAGGCGGGGCTTGACCTCGTCGAGGTTTCGCCCAACAGCAAGCCCCCGGTCTGCCGCATCATGGATTTCAGCAAATATAAATACGACCAGGAGAAGAAGGAACGCCGGGTCAAGCGCAACCAGCATGTTACGCACCTTAAGCAGATCCGGTTCAAACCCCATATTGATGAGCACGACTATCAGGTGAAGATCCGCCAAGCCATTGCGTTCCTGGAAAAGAAGGACAAGGTCAAGGTGAACATGTTCTTCCGGGGCCGCGAAATGTCGTTCCGCGACCAGGGCCGCCAGGTCTTGGAAAGGATCGTCGCCGATCTGAACACGCACGGCGCATCCGAAGGATCCCCGGTTCTGGAAGGGCGCGTCATGTCCGTGGTGATCGGGCCGCGTTCCGAGAAGAAGGTCGTCTCCCGGTCTGATGCAGATTCCTCACCGGAGACCGGTGAACCCGCCGAGAGCGCCCAAGAAAGGAAGTAAATCATGCCGAAATTGAAAACGAACAAGTCCGCCGCCAAGCGGTTCCGGTTCACGAAAAAAGGGAAGATCAAGAAGCGCACCGCCGGACGCGGCCATATCCTGGGTCAAAAGACCCGCAAACGCAAACGACACTTAAGAAAGCCCGCGTATCTTTCCAGCCGCGCGGCCAGAGCGATCAGGAGGTTATTGCCTTATGGTTAGGATCAAGCATTCCGTCGCCACACATCGACGCAAGAAGAGGGTTTTAAAGCGCGCCAAGGGCCAGTTCGGCCAGCGCAGCCGCCGCTATCAGCAGGCCCGCCGCTCGCTCATGAAGGCGATGACGTACGCCTATCGCGACCGCCGCGTGCGCAAACGCGAGATCCGTAATCTGTGGATCCTGCGGATCAACGCGGCCTGCCGGGAAGAGGGGCTCTCCTACAGCCGTTTTATCAAGGGATTGACGGACGCCAAGGTGGCCATCAACCGCAAGATGCTCGCGGAGCTGGCGGTGCATGCTCCGTTGGCGTTCAAGCAACTCGTCAAAGTGGCCAAGGACGCCAATTCAGCCGCGCCAGCCGCTTCGGTTCCGGCAAAAAAAGCCGCAAAAGCCAACAAGGCCTAAAAACCCGTAGCATCCGCAGCGGGGAAAGTAAAAGTGTAAAGCGATCATCCACAGAGGGCCATTGTGAAACACAATGCGCCCTCTTTGTTTTGAAAGTCGGCTATGACCTGGGATTTTCTAAAATTAGAGAAAGAGATCGAAGCCGAAGCCGCCGCGATCAGCGATCCTCGGGCGCTGGAGGCCTTTCGCCAGAAGTACTTGAGCCGCAAGGGCCTGGTGGCGCAAGTTTACGCGAGCTTGGGGAACGCACCGGCCGCTGAAAAACCGCTCATCGGCAAAGGCGCCAACGATCTTAAACAAAAGGTTACAATTCTTGTCGAAGAAAAAGCCAAGACCTTGGGCGGCGCGGCCGGCGGCCGCGCCGCCCCGCAGCTCGACCTCACCCTGCCGGGCGCGGGTTTCCCGCCGGGGCGTCCGCATATCCTTACCCAAACCATCGAGGAGATCTGCGGGATCTTCGAGCGGCTCGGTTTCGTGGTCGAAGACGGCCCCGAGGTCGAGATCGAATTCCGCAACTTCACGGCGCTCAACATTCCCATTGATCATCCGGCGCGCGACGCCTTCGACACGTTCTACGTTGATACGCCCGATCCCGAAGCCAGGGGGCGTTTCCAGTTGCTGCGCAGCCACACCTCTCCGGGCCAGATCCATGTCATGAAAAAGTACAAGCCGCCGCTGGCGGTCGTTATCCCGGGGCGCGTGTATCGCCCGGATGCGGTCGACGCGAGCCATTCGTTCATGTTCCATCAGATCGAAGGGTTGCTGGTCGACGATGATGTCAAATTCTCGGACCTCAAGGGCCTGCTGGAGGTTTTCTGCCGGAAGCTTTTTGGCGAAACAATCCGCATGCGGCTGCGCCCGCATTTCTTTCCCTTCACCGAACCCTCGGCGGACGTGGATATTTCCTGTTATCTGTGCGACGGCAAAGGCTGTTCTGTCTGCAAAAAACGCGGCTGGCTCGAGGTCATGGGCTGCGGCATCGTTCATCCCAAGGTGTTCGAACACTGCGGCTATCCCAAAGGCCGCTACACGGGTCTCGCTTTCGGCATGGGCGTGGAACGTTTGACGATGCTCAAACACGGGATCACGGACATCCGGCTTTTCTTTGAGAACGATGTGCGGTTTTTGAAGCAATTCTGATTTTCATCTTAACGAATTCGGCTCAAATACAATTGGTGAATGAAGGTTGGATATGCTTAAAATTCCCAAACTCAGTGTTATTGTTGCCGAAAGAAAATTAAAATTTCGAGGTACTGCAGGAAAAACCAAAACCATTAAGGTTTTTTTGGGTAAGCCGGTCAAGGCCCCGAATACTCACGGAGACATGTGTTGTCCTCTCAAAATTGTTGGAATCGGTGATGATTCGGTTAAAGGAGCCTTTGGAGTCGATGCTGTGCAGGCGCTGATAATGGCTTTGTGGAAGATCCAGGTTGATTTGGATGGTTTCGCTAAACGGCAAAAAGGCACAATCGAGTGGGTAGGTTCAAGCGGTCATGGTTTCCCCTTTTTTTCATTGGAAACGAATGTTTTGGCGAAACTACTCACAGAATATCGAAAGCCAGAAGAAAACAATGGACAGACAGAACATTAAAATATTGCGACAAATTCTCCCTAAAAGACTTCTGGGTGTTTTAATAATCGGAATTATTGGAATGACTGTTGGATTGGCCGACGCTGAAACGCTGAATCCAGATCGCCAAACCGTTGATCGAATTATTGAAAACGTCAAAGCGCTCAAGGCGGATTTCCCGCAGCTTGCGCAGATTGACGAAAAAGGGAAAATATCCGAGAACCAGGATCCGGAACGGTTTGGGGTGGGCTTCGAATACCAGCAAGGACTTCACTACGTTCCCAATCCGAATTTTGATCCGCAATTGAATTGCGGGAGGGTCGGATGGGAGCCGGCCTGCGAAAAAAAGGGGGCTAAGACCGTCAAGCAGTTTGATGCGAACGGGATCTTTCTTGGCCTGCATTTTTACAAGGGCGAGTGGATGGGGCAGGCGGAAGTAAGGTCTTTTGAGATCGGTGACCTAAAAGTCGTTGTGTTCTTGGAGGGAGAGCCCGGTGCTTCGCTGGACAACTTGGATCAGCGCATCCACAGGATCTTGGAACAGGAAAAAGCCCCATTAAGTAAGCTGGAGAAGAAATAGTCATGCACGTCAGCGCCAATTGGCTTAAAAAATATCTGCCGCTTAAGATCACGCCGGAAAAGCTTTCCTACGCTTTGAACATGGCGGGGCTGGGGGTGGAAAAGGAATCCACCATCGACGGCGATTTTGTCGTTGAGGTCGAAGTGACCCCCAATCGCCCGGATGCCTTAAGCATGATCGGGGTGGCGCGGGACCTTTCGGCGGCGCTGAATTTGACGCTTACGACGCCGGCGGTAAAGAGACCAAAGCTTCCCTCGGCGAAGACCGACGTTACGATCGAGGATGAAAAAGGTTGCCTGCGCTACATCGGCGCGCTGGTGGAAGGCGTAAACATTGCCGAGGCCCCGGCCGAAATGAAGAAGCTTTTATCAGCCATTGGGACGCGGTCCATCAACAACGCGGTCGACATCACGAATTACTGTTTGATGGAATGGGGACAGCCGTTGCACGCGTTCGATCACGACAAGCTGATCGGCGGTAAGATCATCGTCCGCCGGGCGAAGGCCGGGGAAAAGATCGTCACGATCGATGGCGTGGAGCGCGCGCTCGATCCCTCGATCCTGGTGATCGCCGACGCGCGCCGGCCCGTGGCCATCGCCGGCATCATGGGCGGCAAGGACACCGAAGTGACCGCGGCGACGAAGAACATTTTACTCGAGAGCGCCTATTTCGACCCGGTCCTGATCCGTTTGGCCGGGCGCAAGCTGGGCCTGGGGAGCGATTCTTCCTATCGTTTTGAGCGGGGAGTGGATCTTTCGACGGTGGAGACCGGGGCCCTGCGGGCGCTGGCATTGATCGCCGAGTCGGCGGGAGGAAAACTTTCCGCGTATAATGATGTCAAAGTGGTCAAGAGCCCGAAGTCCGCAGCCGCTATAAGAATTTCCGCTCAAGAGATCGAAGGCCGGCTGGGGTGCAAGATCCCGCCGGCGCGCATCAAAACGATCCTGCAAAAGCTCGGCTGCCGGATTCTGGGCCCGGGCCCAGAATTCAACATAGTTCCACCGAGTTCCCGCGCCGACCTCAAACAGCCCGTCGATATCATAGAAGAAGTGGCACGAGTTTATGGTTACGACAAGTTGCCTTCGACATTGCCGCCGCTGAAGGCCGCCTCGATTCCGGTGTCCGAAAAACGCCGCCGCAAAAGGACCGCGGCCCAGGCGCTGCTGGGGCTGGGATTCGACGAAGCCATCACCTTTTCCATGGTCAGCCGTGCGGACCTGGAAAGGACGCTGATCCCCGTCGACGGCACCGTCAAGATCCAGAATCCGCTCTCCAAGGAACAGGAGATCCTGCGGCCCTCGCTGCTGCCGAGCCTGCTGGCGGTTTTGCAGATCAACCTGAATCGCGGACAGAAGAACATCCGGGTCTTTGAGCTGGGCAAGCGCTATTTCCCGGCGGGGGAAAGAGAGACGCTGGGCATTCTGGCGACCGGCATGCGCGGCCAGGACTGGCGCGAAAGCCCTAAGAAGGAAATTGATTTTTTTGATCTGAAGGGGGCGGTCGAACGCGTTCTGCGGTCGTTGAAAGCTGCGGAATGTTCTTTTGAGCCGATGAGCTGTCCGTTCTTGCACGCCGGGCTTGCCGCGGAGGTGAAGCTCGGCGCCGATCCCGTCGGCATCGTGGGCAAGGTCTCGGCGGGCGTTCTTAAGAATTGGGACATCAAACACCGCGATGTTTATTTTGCTGGCCTGGATTTGGACAAGGTCTTCACCCATATTCGTCCGGCGAGGCGGTTCGAGCCCATTGCGGAATTCCCGGCAGTGGTTCGTGACGTGAGCCTGGCCGTTAAAGCCGACGTTCCGTTCTCCCGCATTGCGGAGCTTATCGCGCAACAGAAGGTGGAATTCCTTAAGTCTGTCAATTTTCTGGAAGAGTACGTCGGAGAAAAGATCCCCGCCGGGCAGCGGGGGCTGGTCTTTTCGCTGGTTTACCAATCTTCGGCCCGGACTCTGCGGGAAGAAGAGGTCACCGCCGCCCACGAGAAGATCTGCAAGGAACTTGTGGAGCGGCTCGGCGCGGTGCGTCGGTAATTCCTGCCCATTGCAGGGCGGAAATGGCCGTGATATAATCCCTTAGAAATTTTTCCCTGCTGTGTTCGTTAGGGTTCATTGTAACGAACCATTGACAAAACGACGGGAGCTCAGTTTCCAAATCGTCCGTGGACATTTGGACGGGCACCCACTTAAGGTGCAGGTTCACCTTACGAGGATCCGACGGCATAAGCGGGGATTTTATTTCTTGATCGTGGGACGTAGGACGTCCGCTCCCTGGCCGCTAAATTAAAAAGCGGTCGGCCAGGTCGCTGGGACGCAGGACGTAAAAATTTGAATGTAGCTACATTCAAAGATTCACGTCCAACGTCCCACGTCCGAGCGCCCCCGACGGTTCGTCGGGGGCGCGAACTTCCCACGTTCTTGAACTTCTTTCTCAAAACCCCTCCCATGAAGAAGAAACCAACCCCATCCGACAACCAGAATCTCTTTATCGAAGAAACCGATAAAACGAATCCTTCCTCAGTACCCCTGAGCGCCCGCATGCGTCCGCGTTCGCTCGATGAATACGTCGGCCAGCAACATATTATCGGAGAAGGAAAGCTTCTGTGGCGGGCGATCCAGTCCGACCGGCTAAGCTCGCTGATCCTCTACGGTCCGCCGGGTTGTGGCAAGACCACCCTCGCCCATTGCATCAGCCAAAAGACCGAGGCGGCCTTTGAGTCCGTCAACGCCGTCACTTCCAATGTTGAGGAACTGCGCCGCATCCTCGCCGGAGCGCAGAACCGCCGCCAGACCACCTCCAAGAAGACCATCCTTTTTATCGACGAGATCCACCGGTTCAACAAGGCCCAGCAGGATGTCCTGATGCCGGATGTGGAGAACGGCACGGTCATCCTGATCGGGGCCACGGTCTTTAATCCGTTCTTTTCGCTCACCGGGCCGCTGCTGTCGCGGTCGCTGATCTTCGAACTTAAACCGCTCGCGTCCGAAGACATCCTGGCGCTGCTTCAGCGGGCCTTGAAGGACGAAGAACGCGGGTTGGGCAGGATGAAGTTGAATGTCGAGCCGGCCGCTCTGGAATTCCTGGCGGAGATCTGCGACGGGGACGGGCGCCGCGCGCTCAACGCCCTGGAAATAGGGTGCCTCACCACGCCGCCGGACCCTCAGGGGATCGTTCAGCTGACGGTGGCCGTGGCCGAAGAATCCATTCAAAAGAAACAGGTCCTTTACGATAAGGACGGGGACGCGCATTACGACACCATTTCGGCGTTCATCAAGTCCCTGCGCGGTTCGGACCCGGACGCCGCCCTTTACTGGATGGCCAAGATGATCTACGCCGGGGAGGATTTCCGTTTTATCGCGCGGCGTATCTGCATTTGCGCCGCGGAGGACGTCGGCAACGCCGATCCCCGGGCGCTCATCCTCGCCCATGCGGCCATGCAGACCGCGGAATTTGTGGGGATGCCGGAGGCGCGGATCATCCTCGCTCAGGCGGCGGTGTATGTCGCTTGCGCCCCAAAATCCAACGCCGCCTACCTGGGGATCGAGGCG
>JAHFFX010000211.1 GCA_023247755.1 Candidatus Omnitrophota bacterium
GTAGATCATCCAGGAGGCAAAGGCGCCCACAAGACGGTCCTGACCGACCTGCCTGGGGTGGCGATACCGATTCGCCATCGGCACTTTTATATCCCGACCGACCACCAGGATCCTTTGCCGGAATTCTTTCTTCAAGAAGGAAACCAAGGTTGGGGTTGCGCCGGGAACGACACTGCAGATGACGATCGACGAGATCGCTGCGGAGGATTTCCGGCTCTTGGAAAGAATCGCCCGCAGTTTCCTCTTAAAGACAGCCGGCGCAAGGACCGTATCCATCTTGCCCAGTTGCAGAATTCCCCCCCGTCCCACCATGGCCAGGGAGATCGTTGTATTCCCGAGATCGATCGCGAGGATCATTTTAATGGACCTTCCTTAATTCAGGATTTATGAGAAACCTTTTTGCCAATCGGCTTCGCCGAACCCCGGCGCGGGACGGGACTCTCCGGCAGATCACGTTCGCGCGGCAAGGCCGTCGGCAGATCGCCCTGCAGCTCCTTGATCTTATCCCGCATGAGTGCGGCCCTCTCAAACTGCAAATTGCGCGCCGCCAGTTCCATTTCCCGTTCCAATTCCATGACCAGGGACGCCATCGCGTACTCTTCCTGGGACAATCCCGCCGCCTCGAGGACGGTGTCTTCCGCGTCCGCCAGCTCTTCAATGCCCTGGAGGATCGCCTTCTCGATGGAACGCGGGGTAATGTGGTATTTCTCGTTGAACGCGAGCTGGATCTTGCGGCGGCGTTCGGATTCGGAGATCATCGCCTGCATCGCGGCGGTGACCTTGTCCGCGTAGAGAATGACCCGGCCCTTGACGTTGCGCGCCGCCCGGCCCGCCGTCTGAATGAGCGACGTCTGCGATCTCAAGAACCCTTCTTTGTCGGCATCAAAAATGACGACGAGCGAAACCTCCGGCAGGTCCAATCCTTCGCGCAAAAGATTCACTCCCACCAGGCAATCGAACTTCTGCAGCCGAAGGTCCTGCAGGATCTTCGCCCGTTCGATCGTTTCGATATCCGAATGAAGGTACTTCACCTTCACCCCCTTGGCCTGCAGGAACTCCGTGAGGTCCTCGGACATGCGTTTGGTCAGGGTCGTCACCAGCACCCGCTCATTGGCCGTGACCCGCTTGCGGATCTCGCCCAACAGATCTTCCACCTGGCCTTGGGTAGGGCGAACCTCGATCGGCGGGTCCACAATCCCCGTCGGACGGATGATCTGTTCCACCACATGGTCCCGGGCTTCCTTGCGTTCGAACGGTCCCGGCGTGGCGGAGACATAAACCCTCTGCCCGATGAGCGCGCTGAATTCATCGAACTTCAGCGGCCGGTTGTCGAGGCAGGAGGGCAGGCGGAACCCGTAATCGACAAGCATTTCCTTGCGGGCCCGGTCGCCTTCGTACATGCCGCCGATCTGCGGCACCGTCACGTGCGATTCGTCGATGATCGTCACGAAATCTTCCGGAAAATAATCGATGAGGCAGAACGGCCGCGCGCCCGGCGGGCGCCCCGAAAGCACCCGGGAATAATTCTCGATCCCGTGGCAATAGCCCATCTCCTTGAGCATTTCCATATCGTAACGGGTCCGCGAGTTGAGGCGCTGCGCTTCCAAGAGCTTGCCCTGCTTGGTCAAATCGGCGACGCGCTCCTTCAGTTCCCGCTCGATGTCCTGCAGGGCTCCTTCCATCTTGGGCTCCGAAATGATGAAGTGCTTCGCCGGATAGATCGCGGCCTGCGGCAGGACCTGCTGGGTTTCCGCGGTCAAGGGATCGATCTGCGAGATCTTCTCGATGACGTCGCCGGAAAACTCCACCCGGATCGCGTCCTGCCGGTAAGCCGGGAACACCTCCAGGACATCGCCGCGCACGCGGATCTTGCCCCGCGAGAACTCGTAATCATTGCGTTCGTACTGGATCGCGATGAGCCGCGCCAGCGCCGCATCGCGGTCCATGGTCGCGCCGGTCTTTAAGAAAAGCAGGTGTTCCTTGTAATCCCCCGGATCGCCCAGATTGTAAATGCAGGACACGCTGGCGACGATAATGACATCCCGGCGGGACATCAAGGAGGTCGTTGCGGCCAGCCGCAGGCGATCCAGCCGGTCATTGATGTCGGCATCCTTTTCGATATAAATGTCCGTCTGGGGAATATAGGCCTCCGGCTGGTAATAATCGTAATAACTGACAAAATATTCGACGGCGTTCTTGGGGAAGAATTCCCGGAATTCGCCGTACAGCTGCGCGGCGAGGGTCTTGTTGTGCGAAATGACCAGGACGGGGCGGTTGATCTTCTCAATGACGTTGGCAAGGGTGAACGTCTTCCCGGAACCGGTGACCCCCAGGAGCACCTGGGACTTGACGCCTTTCTGCACGCCGGCGGCAAGGGTATCGAGGGCCTTTTGCTGTTCAGCAACGGCCTTGAATTGGCTCGTCAGATGAAAACGTTCCATGGGAGGGGAGGAAATTTGCGCGCCGTCCTACTTCTTCAGGCCGCGCTCGATCTGCTCAAAGATGCGTTTGATGAGGTGATCGTTGCGAAAGGTTTCGGACATCATGAACAGGAAAGGTCTTCGGGCGAGATAACGGATTTCGATCTCCGTTCCGTCTTTGAGGGCTCTCAGATAGACATTGATCGTCGTGTAACGGGAATACAGGATGCGGGCGGCCTCTTTCGTTTCGGTGAATATCAGGCATTGCTTCCCCCCCTCTCCCTCATCCCGGTTGTGTTCGTACATCCCGGGGTCGGTCACATCGGTCACCGCCCAGCCCAGTTCATCCAGGGCCTGGCGGGTGGCGACCAGAACGTCGTCATAGGTGGAAAGCACCGTCTTCTTGTAAGGATTCTTGTCGGTAATGTACTTCGGCACCTTGATGGTGACGCAGCCGGAAACCGCCAGCGCCAGCAACAGGACCGCGACCTTTTTCAGGGGTGATTTTGAGAACGCCATAACTCTCATTCCTTCCCTTATCTTCGTTCGGGGATCATTCGGCCCTCTGACTTATGTCACTTTGCTCCATAAGTCATGGCCGCATTAGCAGATCTTTCCGTGCATATGCGGCCGGTTCTTGTTCTTTTCCGATTTCTTATTGATCTCTTCCTGGATGTCGATGTTCATCCCGCCGCACAGATCGAAGAGCCGGATGAACGCGTCCGCGAGCTCTTCCCGGAAATTCTCCTGGTCCTGCTTGCGGTGCGCTTCCATCGCCTCGGCGAGTTCCGTGACGATCAGCATGAGGGCTTCACCGGTGTTGCGCTCCTTGTCCCAG
>JAHFFX010000212.1 GCA_023247755.1 Candidatus Omnitrophota bacterium
GTCAAGGAAGGCCGCACCCAAGCGGTCCCGGAGGCCCTCAAGGGCACCGGATATTCCGGCGCCAAGCGCCTGGGGCACGGCGAAGGCTACAAATACGCTCACGACTATCCCGGGCACCATGTTGAGCAGGAATACATGCCGCAGGCAAAGGTTTATTATCAGCCCACGGACGAAGGTTTCGAAAAGACCATCAAGGAGAACTTCAAAAAGAGCCGTAAGTCCCCTTCAAAGTAAAGTTTGTGTAAATTTTCAAAAAATGATAAAATAACGGCGTTTTTTAAACCCGTGTTCTTAGATGAGCGGGGAGCTATCGGTGACCCAAGATACCCAAAAGACGCTCCGCGAGCGTCTGTTGAAGCAGTTACGTAATCAGAAGGAGGAGGACAGGATCAAGAAAAGCCGGTCGATCGAGGCCAAGCTTTTCGCGATACCGGAATTTCAACGCTCCCGTACGATTCTGTTCTACGCATCGTTTGACGGGGAGGTTGAAACGTTTGCAATGATGCAGCGCGCTCAAACCTTAGGAAAGACCATCGCCTTGCCAACCATTCTTAAAAATCAAAAAACATTAACCCCGGTTGCCGCAGAAGACCTTCAGGCTCTTGCCGAAGGCCCCTACGGTATCTTGCAGCCCCCGCCGACGGCCCGACCGCTGGCGCCGCAGTCCCTGGACCTGGTCATTGTTCCTGCCGTGGCATTCGACAAGAGCAACAATCGGTTGGGACGGGGGGCCGGATATTATGACCGTTTTTTGAGCGGACTCCCCTCGGAGATCCCCACCATTGGCTTGGCCTTCGACTTCCAGATCGTAGAGTGTCTGCCGCAGCTTGCTTCCCACGACCATCCGGTATCCCGCGTCATCAGTAATTAAGCACAAGGTTTTTAAAAACAAAAACCGGCCCGTGAGATTCGGGCCAATCGTCATCCGTTGGCCGGGGCATCCCCCTTGCCGGCGGGTGTTAGGGCGGGGGGTGGACCGGGCGTGTCGCCTGTGTCGCGCAATCCGTCCGATATAGAAGGGAGCGTGATCACGATGTTTGATGATATGGGAATTATAGTCCGCAGCATGGCGTATACGTTCGTCGCGATCTTTCTGATATTGTCCGGTTATCTTTTGGCCCGTTTTTTCGGCGACAAGCGTGTGCGGGAGGCGGAGAAGCGGGCGCGGGAACTGAAGGAAATGACCGAGCGCGAGGTCGAAGCCCGCAAGAAGGAAGCGGAGCTTGCGGCGAAGGACCTTTTGCTTAAACTGCGGACGGACTTTGAGAAGGAGACCAAGGAGCGCCGGGAGGAAGTGCTGGCCACCGAGAAACGCGTTCAGCAGAAGGAAGAGAACGCCGAAAAACGGCTGGACCTGCTGGATAAGAAGGAGAAGGACATCAGCACGCGCCTGACGGCCTTGCGGGAAGAAGAAACGAACATCAAGCAAAAAGGTGAACAGCTGGAAAAGCTGGTCGCGGAAGAAAAGCAGCGATTACAAACGATCTCCAATCTTTCCCAGGAAGAAGCCAAGCGGCTCCTGCTGGCGATGCTCGACCAGGAATTGGTTCAGGAAAAAGCGACCCGCCTGCGGAGAATGGAAGATGAAATCAAGGAAACGGTCGATAAAAAGGCCCGCAATATCATTTCCACCGCCATTCAGCGCTGCGCCTCGGACCACACCGCGGAAACGACGGTGAGCGTGGTTTCCCTGCCCAGCGATGAAATGAAGGGACGCATCATCGGCCGCGAAGGCCGCAATATCCGGGCCCTGGAGCAGGCCACGGGGGTGGACATCATCATCGACGATACGCCGGAGGCCGTGACGATCTCCGGGTTTGACATGGTCCGCCGGGAGATCGCCCGCATGGCCCTGGAATATCTGGTCTCCGATGGCCGCATCCATCCGGGACGCATCGAGGAAGTGGTGGAAAAGGCCAAAAAGGAAATGGAGAACCGCATCAAGGAGGAGGGCGAACGCGCCGCCTTTGACCTGGGCATTCACGGCATGCACCCTGAACTTTTAAAACTCGTCGGGAAACTGAAATTCCGGACGAGCTTTGGCCAGAATGCCCTGCAGCACACCAAGGAGGTCGCGCAACTGATGGGCTACATGGCCGGACAACTGGGCCTGGACATCAAGATCGCCATGCGCGCCGGGTTGATGCATGATATCGGCAAAGTGGTGTCCTCGGAAATGGAAGAAGGCACTCACGCGATCGTGGGCGGCAATCTTTGCCGTAAGTATGGAGAGCCGGAAGATGTGGCCAAGGCCGTTGAGTCCCATCATGAGGAAGTCGAAATGAGCACGATCTATGGGGTGCTCGTGTGCGCGGCGGATGCGATCAGCGCCGCCCGTCCCGGGGCGCGGGCCGAGACGCTCGAAACCTACGTCAAACGGCTGGAGAATCTCGAAACCATCGCCAACGGCTTCAAAGGCGTGGAGAAGGCCTTTGCGCTTCAGGCCGGTCGCGAGGTGCGGATCATCGTGGACCCCGTCAAGATCAATGACGATGAGGCCATCGTCATGGCGCGGGATATCCGCAAGAAGATCGAAGAGGACATGGAATATCCCGGGCACATTAAAGTGCTGGTCGTGCGGGAGACCCGGGCGATCGAGTACGCGAAATAATCGAAGGGTTCGCTCCGGGGGCGGGAACCCGCAGGGTTCCCGCCCCCGGATTTTTCAAAATACCGGAATCGGCCCATGCTATACTTAAAACGACCTTGAAAAAATGAAAACCAATCCAATTTTTGAGCTATCGGCGGTGTCTTTATGAAGGTCCTGGTCATCGGCGACATCGTCGGACGCCCCGGGCGCGATGCCGTACAGCTTCTCCTGCCGGGGTTGCGCAAGGAGCGGGGGATCGATTTTGTCGTCGCCAACGCGGAGAACGCCGCCGCCGGCGCCGGACTCACGCCCCGCATCGCGGACGAGCTCTTCGTCATGGGTTGCGATGCCCTCACGCTCGGCGACCATGTCTGGGACAAGCCGGAGATCGGCGATTATCTCAGGGACCACAAGAACGTTGTGCGGCCGGCGAATTTTCCGGCGGACGCGCCGGGAAAGGGCTTCTGCATCCTGGAAACGGCCGCGGGATTGAAATTAGGGGTGATAAATCTTTTGGGACGGGTGTTCATGCGTTATAATGTCAATTGCCCGTTCAGGGAACTGGCGGCGATCGTCGCGGAAATGCGCCGGCAAACTTCCAATATCATCGTGGACATGCACGCCGAAGCCACCAGCGAGAAGGTCGCGCTGGGGCATTTCATCGATG
>JAHFFX010000213.1 GCA_023247755.1 Candidatus Omnitrophota bacterium
GCACATCTTCACGTCTATCCTGCACGTCTTCCCGATGGTCGCGGACGTCCTCCCGATGATCGCGCACATCTTCACGGTGATCGCGGACATCTTCCACCCGGTCCTTGAAATGAGGACCCGTCCCCGGCCCGCCGATCGGCCCCGGAGGATTAACGCCGGGATGCTCCTCCAAAAACTTCCGGTGTTTGTACGCCTCTTGCGCTACCTCCGGATGATTGTTAAGCCATTCTCTGTTCTCATAAAGTTTCTTGGCCACATCAGGATGATTATCCAGGAACTCCCGGTTCTTGAAAACCTCTTTAGCCACGCCGGGATGTTGATTCAGCCACTCCCTGTTGCCGTAAAGTTTATCAGCCACGCCGGGATGTTCCGCGAGCCATTGATGATTGGCGATCAACTTCTGGGCAACGGCCGGATGATCCTCAAGCCATTTATGATCCTGATAAAGATAGGGAAGATCTTCCTTATGCTCGATGAGTTTCTGCTTCTCGGCCTGCTTGTAGGCCTTGGCCTCGTCTAAATCCAGGGCACCGTCTCCGTCGGCATCAAACTTGACGGCATGGTCCCAGCGCTCATCTCCAAAGGCTTGGGCCTCCCTTTGCGTGCGATTATTTGTCCAATCCTCTTGTGTCAGAATCCCGTCGTCACCGGCGAGAGCGTCAAATTTGTCCTTGTCATAATAATCATCATAACGTTCAACAATTCCATCACCGGTTACGCCTGCGTGTTTCTCCTTAAACTCTTCCAGCCTTTCCTGTCTGGTTTCGACAACTTGCGCGGCATCGGGGTGTTTCTCCTTAAAGGCCTCGATGCGTTCGCCGCGTTTTTCGATGGCGGTGGAGACACCTTCTCCTTCCTGCGCCCACGCAACAGGTACCATCATAAAGATACCGAGGATGAAGATAGGGATCAATCTGTTCATTGTCGTACCCTCCTTTTGTAACTTCTCCAGCATTGGAATATTTTTGTCATATCTAGTCATTTAAACACCCTGTCTGTCAAAAAGTTTCGCAAAAATTTCTACGGCTTACGCGGTCTGCCTCCTTCAAAGGCATGTCGCGGCTGTGCGGGATGATCTTGAAGAGACCCGCCGTCCCGATGGTCATTTGTTCTTTGCTTGAATTTTTCCCGCAACTCCTGCTTCCGTTCCGGAGGAAGGTTCCGCCATTTCTCCATTCGTTGCCTTAATTGCTGCCTTTGTTCGGGCGATAATTCCTTCAAGCGATGAAACTTCTCCCGTATCAGACGCTTCTGATCCGGCGGTAATTGCTTCCATTTCTTGTACTTCGCGACGATCGCCTGGCGCCTTTCCGGCGGCAAGTTTTTAATCTTCCGCCAGTTCCGGCGTACTTTTTCCTTTAGCTCAGGAGATAATTGCTTATACTGCTGAAATCTCTGTTTAATCTCGGCTTTTTGATCCGGATCCAGCTTTCTCCACTGCTCCAACCGCCCCCTTAACTTCTGTTTCTGCTCGGGGGACAGCTGCTGCCAGCGGCGGCGGGCATCTTGGGAAACTTTCCCGGCCCCACCAGCACCTCCCTGAATGCCTTCTTGTTGTTCCGACGATGTTTGCGTTGACTGCTCCCGGGCGTCTGCCCCATAGCCGATCCCCCACGCCACCACTGCCATCACTAGGACAAAAGAAAATATATGCACTCGCCGTCGTTTATTCTTCATTTCTATCCACCTCCCATTCGTCTAAAGCTTCGTAGTCGTCCACCAAGGCCACCTCTTCTTCCAGAAATTCCAGGCTCTCAAGAAATTCCAGGTTCGCGATAACTTCCGCGTCTTCCCCGGAAATCCCCTGCGTCTCTTGGGCAGAGTCAGCAACAGGATCCGCCGCAAGAGGCAATGTCCATATCAAAGCCAAAATACCCGCCATGAACAACCTTTTCATATGAGCTCCAAACTATCCGCATTCTCAATGACTTCCATATCCTCAAGAAAATCCATGTCTTGAATGATATCCAGATTTTCCGCCAACTCGATATCTTCGACCACCCCCGCAGCGGGGTGGTCAAAGGCTATCTCCAACTCCTCAGCGCTAAGATTGGCCAGCAACTCCCCCGTTTCCACCATCTGCCAGTAATTACGTAGAGAAAAAATTCCGGTGACAAGCAGGATACAAATTGCCACAAAAACAGGAGCCAGCCGTTTTTGAAAAACTCCGGCGGGCAGGGCCTTGAGGATCTGTTCGTGCCATGGTCGCTGTTGGGAAACCGCGGTCCAGAACCGCCCCACATACCCAGCTTCCGGCTGGATGTCTTTCCATTCTCCCAACATCTGCCACGATCGCTGATAAGCCTCAAGTTCCTTCCGGCAGACCAGACAGCCGGACACGTGGTCTTTAAGCTCCCGGTCCCTTCCGTCTTCCAGCCCGCCGTCCAGATAGATCGGAATTAATTTTCTTATCTGATCACAGCGCATTTTTTATTCCTCCATTTTGTTTAACACACCGGTCATCCAAAAGTTTCGCCAGGCGTTAATTTATTTTTAAGATTTTCTTTGGCCCGGCTAAGGAGTGATTTGACGGCCTTGACCGACAGGCGCATGGTTTGGGCGATTTCTTCATAGGAAAACTGTTCGTACCGGCGCAAAATGACGGCCATACGCTGGTTCTCCGGCAGAGAGTCAATCGCCTCCCTCACCGCCGCCACGGTCTCCTGGTGCAGCATCTGTTCGTCCGGCCGCGGGGTTTGGGCATCCTCCAGCTGTCTTTCCACCGGGCCATCATTGGATGCAAAAGGCTCATCCAGGGACAGGGGTGTCTTTTTATGACGCCGCAGTTCATTAAGACTGATATTCCTGGCAATCGTATAAACCCAGGTCTGAAATTTCGATTTTGGTTGGTACCCGGGAGCGGTCCTGTAGACATTCAGGAAAACCTCTTGAGTGAGGTCCTCGGCGATTTGCTCATTCCCGACAAACCGGTAGATAAAATTAAACAGACGGGGGTAATACTTGCGCATGAGGGCTTCAAAAGAGGCCTTGTCCCCCTTTTGAAAGGCAAGCATGAGATGGACATCCGGATCGTCCAGCCAAGGATTAGGACTTTGAGGAAAGAGCATGATCCAGGTCAGCGATGAGATCGTTGGTCCCTTCAATGCCGACGGAGACGCGGATGGTTTCCGGCGTCATGCCGGAGGCCTTCAGGGCCTTTTCTCCCATCGAGGCGTGGCTCATCGACCAGGGATGTTCGATGAGCGATTCCACCCCGCCGAGAGATTCCGCCAGAGAAAAATATTTCAGGCGCT
>JAHFFX010000097.1:0-6440 GCA_023247755.1 Candidatus Omnitrophota bacterium
TGGAGCAGTTGCCCGCCCGGAACTTTCCGCACCGCCTGTTGAGCTATGGATTGGGAAAAAGCTCTGGTGTGCGGGGCCGCGCGGTAAGCGTTCGCGGAAATCAAATTCATTTTATGGTGAAGGGCGAAACGTTCGAATTGAACGCCCCGGCGCCGCATAACGTGTCCAACGCCCTGGCGGCGATCGCCTGCGGGGTCCTTTTTGGGGTCCCGGCCAAAGACATCCGCCGGGCGCTGAAAGGTCTTGATCTGCACAACGGCCGCCAATCCCTGCAGCGCGTGGGGTCCTGGTGGGTGATCGATGACACCTACAATGCCAATCCGGTGTCGTTCCGCAGCGCCATCGAGACGTTGAAGAACCTTAAAACAACGGGCCGCAAGATCGTGGTTTGCGCCGATATGCTCGAGCTCGGCGCCAAGGCCGGGGCGCTGCATTATGAAGTGGGGAAGGTGTTGGCCGGGATGAAACCGGACCTGGTCCTGTCGCACGGTAACCATGCCAAACATATTGTCCGTGCCATCACGGAACATTCTGCCGGAACGCCCGCTTTTCACCACCCCGACCTCAATGATCTGCACGCCCGGCTCATCCGGTTCTGCCGCGCCGGGGACGCGATCCTTATCAAAGGGTCCCGCGGCATGCGCATGGAGCGCACGGTGGATTACTTAAAAAAGAAGGCCGGTCGCTAATGTTTTATTTCCTTACCGAATTCAAGGACCTGTTCTTCGGATTTAATATCTTCCGTTATATCACGTTCCGGGCCGGGATGGCGGCGGTGACCACGTTCCTTTTGTGCGTCATTTTCGGGCCGCTGCTTATCCGGAGGCTGCAGCAGATGAAGATCCAGGAGGTCGCCAAGCGGCATGACGCCCCGGCGCTCGATAAGTTCATCCATTCCAAGGAAGGCACGCCCACGATGGGCGGCATTTTCGTGATCGGAAGTATCGTGGTCTCGACGCTCTTGTGGTCGGACCTGAGCAATCCCTTCATCCTATTGACGCTGTTCACCTGTGTGGGGCTCGCCCTGGTGGGATGGTATGACGATTATCTCAAGTTGACCCGCAAGGGCGGCCGGCGCGGGCTGCCGGCCCGGACCAAGCTTTTGTGGCAATTGTTCGTGGGGTTGGCCGTGGGGACTTTCATCTACTCTTATCCGGGAACCTCAACCCAACTGGACGTGCCGTTCTTCAAGAACCTCGTGATCAATCTGGGAATATTTTACATTCCGCTCGTGATCATGATCATCGTGGGGGCTTCCAACGCCGTCAATCTCACGGACGGTCTGGATGGGCTGGCGATCGGGTGTGTCCTGATCGTTGCGATGGCGCTGGGGGTGTTGAGCTATATCACCGGTCATTTGAAGTTCAGCGAATATCTATTTATCCCGTTCATCAACGGGGCGGGCGAGCTGACGGTCTTCTGCGCGGCGATGGTCGGGGCGAGCCTGGGGTTCTTGTGGTTCAACTGTTATCCGGCCACGGTCTTCATGGGCGACGTGGGATCGCTCGCGCTTGGCGGAAGCATCGGGGTCATTTCGGTCCTCATCAAGAAGGAATTGCTCCTGGGGGTCCTGGGCGGGATCTTTGTTCTGGAAGCCCTGTCGGTGATCCTCCAGGTGTCCTCTTTTAAAACGACGAGAAAACGGATCTTCAAGATGGCGCCCTTTCACCATCATCTGCAGATGTCCGGCTGGAACGAATCGAAGATCATCATTCGTTTTTGGATCGTCGCCATTATCCTGGCGCTGGTGACGCTGACCACGCTCAAGATCAGATGACCCTGGACCTGACCAATAAGAAAGTTACGGTGATCGGGGCCCGGCGCAGCGGCCTGGCCGTCGCCCAACTCGTCGCGAAAATGCACGGCCGGCCCCGCATTTCAGATTCGGGACCGGCCGACGTCATCCGTAAGGAGATCCAGGGCTTCCCGGCCATCCCGGAGCTGGAGCTGGAACTGGGCGAGCACAGCGAATCCTTCATCGGCCAGAGCGATCTGCTGGTGCTCAGCCCCGGCGTGCGCATCGACGCCCCGCCCGTCCGCTGGGCGCAGACCCGCAAGATCCCCGTTCTCGGAGAGATCGAGTTCGCCTGGCGCTTTTGTCCAAAACCCGTCATTGCCGTGACCGGCAGCAACGGCAAGACCACGACGGTGACGCTCCTCGCGAACATGCTTGAGTCGGCCGGAAAGAAAGTTTGCTTGTGTGGCAACGTGGGTTCCGCGTTCTCCCAGCATGTGCTCGACCTTAAGGACAAGGACTATGTGGTGCTGGAGATCAGTTCCTTTCAGCTGGAGTCGATCGTCGATTTCCGGCCGCGGGTGGCGGTGTTCCTGAATTTCAGCCAGAACCATCTTGACCGCCACGCGGACCTGAAAGAATACCTGTCGGCCAAGAAAAGGATCTTCCTGAACCAACAGCCGGAGGACCACGCGGTGCTCAATGACCAGGATCCCACGGTGAAGTCCTTGGCCAAGGAAATTCACTCGAAGGTGAGTTTTTTTAATACACCCGAACAGGTCGCGGCCACCGGGTTCACCAATCCGAATTTTCTGGCGGTGGCACGGGTGGGCGATATCCTGGGGGTGCCCACGGAGGTCTGCCGAAAGGTTTTTGATGAATTCAAAGGCGTTGAGCACCGGATGGAGCTGGTGCGCGTACTCAACGGTGTTGAGTACATCAATGATTCCAAATCCACGACCGCCGAGGCGACCCGCTGGGCGCTGACCCGGGCGTTCCGTCCGGTGATCCTCATCTGCGGGGGGAGGGACAAGCACCTCGATTTTTCCGTGCTGACGCCGCTGGTTCGCCAGAAGGTCAAGAAGTTGATCGTTATCGGCGAAGCGCGGGAAATCCTGAAGAAGACCTTTCAGAAAGTGGCGGAAGTCGAAGAAGCCGGATCTCTGCAGAGGGCGGTCGGCCGGGCGCGGGAACTGGCCCGCGAAGGGGATTGCGTCATCTTAAGCCCCATGTGCGCGAGCTTTGACATGTTCACCGATTACGAACACCGCGGACGGATGTTCAAAGACATCGTTCATGGATTGGAGGCCGCATGAGAGAGCTTCGGACTTCGGTCGCTTCCACGGTCATCATCCTGATCTGCATCGGCATCGTCATGATCTACTCGTCGACCAGCATTTACGCCCTGCAGATCCAGAAGGACAGCACGTACTATCTTTTCCGGCATCTGCTCTTTCTCTCCATGGGATTCGTGGGAATGCTGGCGGCCATGGCGGTCGATTACCGACAGCTGCAAAGATACGCGAAGCCCTTGCTGATTTTAGGCGTTATGCTGCTGGTGCTCGTGCTGGTCCCCGGGATCGGCCGGGAAAGCAACGGGGCCCGCCGGTGGTTCCATATCGGGACCTTTAATTTCCAGCCGTCGGAGTTCGTCAAGATCGTGATGCTCGTTTACATGGCTGATTTTCTGGCCCGCAAGAAAAAGAAGATCGCCGATTTCAAGGAAGGATTCGTTCCCGCCATGATGGTGATCGGCGCGGTGTCGCTGTTGATCCTCAAGCAGCCGGACCTGGGCAATGCCGCCACCATTGCGGTCATTTCCTTGATGCTTCTGTTCGTGGCGGGGGCCAGGGTCAGGCATCTTGGCGCGATCATCTGCTTGGCCTTGCCGGTGCTTTATTTTCTGATCGCCCGCGTTCCGTACCGGTTGGCGAGGATCATGGCCTTTCTGGATCCCTGGGAGGACAGCCAGGGCATCGGTTTTCAACTGACGCAATCGCAGATCGCCCTGGGTTCCGGCGGGTTATTGGGAGTGGGGTTGGGGCAAAGTAAACAGAAGCTGTTCTATCTCCCAGCGGCGCACACGGATTTTATCCTTTCGATCATCGGTGAGGAGCTGGGTTTGCTGGGGACGCTCACCGTGGCCCTTTTGTTCGGGTTCTTCATCTGGCAGGGCGCGCGCATCATCAAGCGAACGATGGACCCGTTCGGATATTTTCTGGCGGTGGGGGTCGTGATGTTGATCGGCCTGCAGGCGGTGGTCAATGTCGGGGTCAGCATCGGCGCCTTGCCGACCAAAGGGTTGCCGCTGCCTTTCATCAGTTACGGAGGTTCGGCGTTGATCTTCAACATGATCGCGGTGGGGTTGCTGCTGAACGTGTCCCGGACCCAGGACCTATGAAGATCGTTCTGTCAACGGGGGGTACCGCAGGACATGTCTTTCCGGCGCTTTATGTGGCGCGCCAGCTTACGTCGCAGGGGCATGAAGTGGTCTTTGTCGGGGCGCTTTCCAAAAGTCTCGATCGCATTCAGCGAGCCGGGCATAAAGCTTTCATACTGGAGGCCAAAGGGCTGACGGCGGGGAGTATGCTGGAATCCGGCGTTCTTATGGCTCGGGCTTTCGGCCGGTCTTTGCGAATATTGAATGAATTGAAACCGGATGCGGTGTGCGGTTTTGGCGGGTATGGGGCCTTCGCGGTCGTCCTTGCGGCGGTTACAAGCAAGGTACCCGCAATGATCCATGAACAGAACGTCATTCCGGGCCGGGCCAACAAGCTCCTCTCTGGGCTGGTGCGGCGGGTGGCCGTCAGTTTCAAATGCAGCGAACAGTTCTTCGGCCCTCGTAAAACGGTATGGACGGGCTGTCCTTGCCGGGACCTACGCGTTACGGCGAGCCGCGAATCGCTTTTGCGCGAATTCGGTCTGTCCGCCGGCAAGATCACGATCCTGGTCCTGGGAGGCAGCCAGGGCAGCCAAAGGATCAACGAGATTTTTGCGCAAGCCGCAGGTGACCTTAAGAACGATCTTGCGTTCCAGGTGCTCCACTTGGCCGGGGGAGGGAAAAATGCGGCTTTGCTCGCCGAGCGATATCGCTCCCTGGGAATTCCTTGCCGGGTCTTTGATTTTCTGGATGAGATGGAGAAGGCCTATGCGGTCGCGGACCTGGCCGTGGCCCGCGCCGGGGCGCTTACCGTCAACGAGATCGCGCGTAGCCGTCTTCCGGCGATCCTGGTCCCTTATCCGTACGCGGGTGGCCATCAGAAGGCCAACGCCCAGGTATTGGCCGATCTGGGAATGGCCCGCCTGGTCGAGGAAAAAGATCTTGGGCCGGGTTCGTTGCGCGAGGCGGTCCTGGCCTGGGCCAAAGAACGTCCGGATCGGCACCGCTTCGAGGCGGTCGTTCCCGGAGAATTCCCGGCGGACCCCGTCGGCCGCTTGGCCGGCGAAATCCTTCGAATAAAATCATGAGAATCTTAACACGCTGCGTCTTGTGTCTTGTCTTCCTCTCTTGGGGCGGGCGCATTTTTGCGGCCGAATGGAACGAATACAAGGCGAACCATTTCATCATCTATTACAAGGACGCGCCCCTCGAATTCGTCAAGAACGTGGAAGACATGGGGGAGCGGTATTACGTGGAGATCACGGAGAATCTGGGGTTCACCCGTTACAAGAGCTGGTCCTGGGACGATCGGATGAAGATCTATATTTACCGCGACGCCCAGGATTACCTCGACAACGCCCAGCAGGCGAAGTGGTCGCACGGGGCCGCCCTGGCCCGCAGCCGAACGATCCGGACCTTCCCTTCGGCGCATGGTTTCTTTGATTCCACGCTGCCGCACGAACTGGGCCATATCATTTTCCGGGAATTCATCGGCTGCGACACCCAGATCCCGCTGTGGCTGGAAGAAGGGGTCGCGATGTATCAGGAGAAGGCCCAGCGCTGGGGTTCGCACCAGCAGGTCCAGCAGGCCATGGAGGACGGAACATATTTGAATCTCATGCAATTGGCCGAGCTGCGGATGTCCGACGATGCCAAACAATCTTTGGTGGAACTGTTCTATGCCGAATCGGCGAGCGCGGTCACCTTCCTGATCAAGGAGCTCGGCGAATACCGGTTCGTGAATTTTTGCAAGCACTTGAAAGACGGGGATTCTTTTGAGAAGGCGCTCTCCTCGTCCTACGGGCGTTTTCATAACGTGGAGGGGTTCAACAAGGTCTGGGAGGAGTATCTGAGAAAATGAACAAACATTATCATTTCATCGGTATCGGGGGCGTGGGCATGGGGGCGATCGCTTCGCTTTTGTTGGCGAAGGGGGTCAAGGTGAGCGGTTCGGACCTCAAGGAGAATAAATACACAACACGTTTAAAAGAAGAAGGGGCCGCGGTCCATATCGGTCATTCCCGCGCCAACGTCGAGGGCTGCGACTGTGTCGTGTACTCTTCGGCGATCTCCGCGTCCAACCCGGAGATCGTGGCGGCCCGCGAAGCCGGAGTCCCGGTGCGCAAGCGCGCGGAAGTGCTGGCGGAGCTCCTCAACCCGGAGACCGGGATCACCGTGGCCGGCGCCCACGGGAAGACCACCACTTCCTCGATGGTGTCGTACCTGCTCATCAAAGCGGGGCTCAACCCCACCACCATGGTCGGCGGCATCACCAAGGGGCTTTCCTACAACGCCAATCTCGGCGGAGGCAAATATTTCGTGACG
>JAHFFX010000097.1:6450-9345 GCA_023247755.1 Candidatus Omnitrophota bacterium
TCCATCATCACCAACATCGATTTCGAACATGTGGATTATTATCATTCCTGGGAAAATATCCTGAAGGCCTATGGACAGTTCATCGAGCGGACGAAAAAAGGGGGACTCATCATTGCCTGCGGGGAGGATGAACGCTTGAAAGGGCTCTTGTCCGGGCATCCGGGGCGCGTGGTCACCTATGGGTTCTTGGACACCGCTGATCTGGTGGCGAAGGATGTTCGTTACGAGGGGTTTCAATCGAGCTTCCAGTGCGTCTGGAAAGGGAATCCCTTGGGGCGAATGGAACTGAAAGTCCCGGGGCGCCATAACGTCCTCAACGCCCTGGCGGCGTGCGCCGTGGGGCTCGAGCTTAAGATCGACTTTGCGGTGATCCGCCAGTTCCTGTCGGAATTCGAGGGCGTGGAGCGGCGCTTCCAGCTCAAAGGCGAAGTGCACGGCATCCGGATCGTCGATGATTACGGCCATCATCCCAGCGAGATCGCCGCCACG
The DNA here is from genome assembly GCA_023247755.1 of Candidatus Omnitrophota bacterium. Taxonomy (GTDB): domain Bacteria; phylum Omnitrophota; class Gorgyraeia; order Zapsychrales; family JAHFFX01; genus JAHFFX01. The sequence continues at coordinate 6,940 of JAHFFX010000097.1, forward strand.
CTCGCCGCGGCCAGGACGCTCGTGCAGTCTTCGGGGGATCCGGGATCGAAGGCGCTGCGCCTTATCACCGTCTTTCAGCCGCACCGTTATTCCCGGACTAAATTCCTGATGGACCAGTTCGCGCACTGTTTCTCCGGTTCCGATGAGCTGTACGTCACCGACATTTACGCCGCGAGCGAGCCGCCGATCGCCGGGATCAATTCGACCGCTATGGTGGATAAGATCAAGGCCGCCGGCGACGTTGCCGTCGCTTACCTTCCCAAACAGGATATCGTCGCCCATCTCACCATGAGGGCCAGACCCGGCGATCTGATCCTGACCTTGGGCGCGGGCGACATCACCAAGTATTCCGACCAGTTAGTGAAGGCCATTGAGGAGAAGTACGCCGCGCAGGCGTTGAAAACGGTGACCCCGGATGGCGATTGACCCCAAGAAATTTGGCACCATCGGCGTTCTGATGGGAGGTTACTCTTCCGAACGGGAGATCTCCCTGAGATCCGGCAAGGCGGTGGCCGAAACGCTTCAGCAGGCGGGCGCCGCCGTCAAGGCCTTGGACGTTCAGTTGCAGGAACCCGACGCCATCCGGGATTTCTTGCGGCAGGCGCGCATTGACGTCGCCTTCATCGCCTTGCACGGCAGATTGGGCGAGGACGGGACCATCCAGGCCATCCTGCAGGAGCTTCGGCTCCCTTACACGGGTTCCGGGGTCGCGGCCAGCCGCACCGCCATCAACAAGGCCGCGACCCAAACACTCTTTAAGGAACAGGGGATTCCCGTGCCGGAACTGGTGATCGTCAACGATAAGACCGAAAAACATTTTTTTCTGAACGGTCACCTCAAGTTCCCGGTGGTGGTCAAGCCCGCCTGCGAGGGTTCCAGCATCGGCGTGAAGATCGTGCATGAAAAAGAAGAATTAGGGGTTGCGCTGCGGGAAGCTTTTGGATATGGTAATGAAGTCCTGGTGGAACGGTTCATCCCGGGACGGGAATTGACCGTGGGTATCCTGGGAACGAAGGCCTTGCCCGTCATTGAAGTGATCCCCAAGACCAAATTCTTTGATTTCTCGGCGAAGTACCAATCGGGAGAGACCCGTTACGACATTCCCGCACGGATCTCCGATCGCGTGGCCGGCAACGTGCAGGAGCTGGCCTTGCGGGCCTTTCACGCGCTCGGCTGCCGGCATCTGTCGCGGGTGGATGTGATGCTGGAGGACGAACGGGACCCGTACGTTCTCGAGATCAACACGATCCCGGGGTTCACCTCCACGAGTCTTCTGCCCAAGGCGGCCAGGGTCATCGGCCTCGATTTTGCGCAGTTGTGCCTCAACATCGTTGAAATGGCGTATGGCGAAAAAAGATAAAAATTCGTTCGGCTGGTCGGTCTTCCGCAAGGCGGCATTCCTGGGCCTCGTCGTCCTGATCGGATGGGGGCTGTTCACCCAAACCCGGGACTGGATCAGGACCTCATCCTATTTCCGGATCCGGGAGATCTATTACGATCCTTCGCTGGAATTCCTAAGATCGAGCTCACTGCTGAGCCTCAAGGGAAAGAATCTTTATTCCCTGGACCTTACCCTCGTTCAGCGGCAATTGCAGGGCCGCTACCCGGAGCTGACGAACCTGCGGTTGCTGAAGCGTTTCCCCGACCGGCTTCTGGTCGTGGCGCAAAAAAGAGTGGCTTGCGCCAAGCTGGCCGTCAAGAACCGGCAGGTGACCGTCGATGATCTGGGAAGCATCTTGTCGATGAGCGCCACCGACGCGGCGCTGCCGCTCATCAGCGGCAAGAACTTCAGCGGACTCGAGCCGCAGTTGGGCGCTACCGTCAAGGGGCAGGAGTTCAGAACGGCCATGAAGATCATCAAGGAGTTCCGCAACAACGCCGATCTGGAGAATTACAATCTTGCCCGGCTCAGCATCGAGAACCTCTCGGAGATCAATTTCTTCATTTCGAAGAAGCTGCAGGAGGTCCGCGATCCCCTGCTTGCCCAGCCGGCGCTGCCGAAAACGGCGGAGTTCCCCAGGGAAGGAATGAAGATCATCATCGACACGGATAATATCCCGGATAAGATCAACATGCTGGGGATCGTCCTGGCCCAGACCAAGGGCCAGCTGGAAGGGGTCAAGTACATCGATCTGCGTTTCAAGGACGCTTTATTGGGAAAAAAATAACCGATTCCTGCCTGGAATTCACCGTGCTAAAGAAAGTTTTCGGGGAAAATGTCTGTGTCGGTCTTGATATCGGCGCCCGCCGGATCAAGGCCTGCGCGCTGAAGGTCAATTCGACGCAACAGCTGGAGCTCCTGGGGATTTATGACACGCCCACTTTGGGTTTCCGGGATTCTTCGGTCAGCGATCTTGGAGAATTGACGGAGGCGATCGGGAATGCCCTGGCCGGGCTGTCGCGAAA
>JAHFFX010000098.1 GCA_023247755.1 Candidatus Omnitrophota bacterium
ATCCGTTCCAGAGTTTGGATCAGGAAGGTGTCGGTTTACTTGTGAAGTTCGGCATCGAACGGGGCCGGTCCGTGCGCAAGGACCTCAAGGTCGGCATTTGCGGCGAGCACGGCGGCGAGGCGGAAAGCGTCAAGTTCTGCCACCGGGCGGGCATGAATTATGTGTCCTGCTCACCGTACCGCGTTCCGATCGCGCGGCTCGCGGCGGCGCAGGCGGCGTTGGCGGATAAGACGTCGAAGGCGAAGGAAAAACCGAAGGCGAAGAAGAAAAAATAGAAGAACGTTGGACGTCCGCTCGCCCCGCTTGGGGCGGGGCTCGCTTGGACGTAGGACGTTGGACGTTTTTACGTCCCACGTCCTAGTGAGCGAAGCGAACGGACGTCCCACGTCCCACGTCCTATGGATCCAATAAAAGCCTATCTCAAAGACGTCCGTCCCATTCCGCTGCTGACCGCGGAAAAGGAGCTGGAGGTCGCCAAGCGCGTTGTCAAAGGCGACAAGGACGCGCGCGAAATGATGATCCGCTCGAACCTGCGGCTCGTGATCTCGATCGCCAAAAAATATATCAATTTGGGCGTGCCTTTGAGCGACCTCATCGAGGAAGGCAACATCGGCCTCATGAAGGCCGTCGAGAAGTTCGATCCCAAACGGGGTTTCCGTTTCTCCACTTATGCCGCGTGGTGGATCAAGCAGGGGATCTCGCGTGCGATCATCGACCAGGGCAAGATGATCCGCGTGCCCGTCTACATGAACGAGGAGATCCTCAAATACAAGAAGTGCGTGGAGGCCCTGACCCACAAGCTCAAGCGCCGCCCGGCCCACGGCGAGATCGCCAAGCGCCTGAAGGTCAGCGTCGAGAAGGTGCGCGACCTTGAACAGTCCATCGCGAAGATGTCGAGCCTGGACGCGCCCATCGGCGAGGACGGCGACGGCCAGGTCAAGGACATCATCGAAGACCAATCCATGGCCACCCCCGATGAGGAGCTGGAGACGTTCATGAACAAGGAACGGACGATGGGGCTTTTGGACATGCTCAACGACCGGGAACGCAAGATCATCGAACTGCGCTTCGGCCTCGTGGACGGCAATACCCGGACCCTGGCGGAGATCGCCGATGAGATGGGGGTGTCCCGCGAGCGCATCCGCCAGGTGGAGGCCGCCACCATCAAGAAGATCCGCAAGCTCCTCAAGAAAAAAGAAAAACCCATGTGACATGATCACCCGCAAACGCAAACAGACCTTTGTCCTGATCGTCCCCACCTTTGAGGATATCTTCCATTCGTTCTATGCCGGAGAGATCATCAAGGGGGTGAGCTTTGCCGCCAGCCGCCTCAAGGCGGACATCCTGATCCATTTGACCGACCGCTTCGACCACCGGGGGTGGCTCGATTCGAGCCTCCTCGACCACCGTTATGTCGACGGGATCGTTTTCGCCGACATCGACAACGACGTCGCCGTCGTTAAGAAGGCCATCCGCGCCGGCATGCCGTGTCTCGTGCTCAACAACATGCTTACCGAGCCGATCAATTGCATCTCGATCAACAACAAGCAGGCCGCCCTCGAGGCCGTGGAGCTCCTGATCAAGATGGGACACACGCGGATCGCGACCATCGCCGGCGACCTTACGACCCAGGCGGGCGTGATGCGTCTGGAAGGCTATAAGGAAGCATTGCGTAAGCACAATATCGACCTGCACAAACAATACATCGTGCAAGGGGATTTCCTGCGGACCCCGGCCCGCCGGGCCGCCGAGAAGCTCCTGTCGCTCTCGGCCCATCCGACGGCGATCTTCGCCGCATCCGATGTCATGGCCATGGAGGTCATGGATGTGGCGAAGGCCAAGGGCATCAAGGTCCCCGGCGGGCTTTCGGTCATCGGGTTCGACGATAATCCGCTCAACGTCAATTGTTCGGTGAAGCTCACCACCGTCGCCCAGCCGCTGGTGGAAATGGGGCGATTGGGCATGGAGCATTTGAGCTCGATCTCCAAGGGAAAAGCGCGTTTGCCGGTGAAAGAAATGCTTTCGGCGCGGCTCATGAAGCGCGATTCCATCGTGCCGGTGGCGTAGCGCGAGAAAGATTGAAGGGGTACCCAAAGCAAAAGGACATACCAATGGCGAAAGAATTCGACCTCAAAAAATGCATCCGCGACGTTCCCAACTTCCCCAAAGAAGGCATCATTTTCAAGGACCTTTCGACATTGTTGCGCAATAAGGTCGCTTTCAAAAAGGCCGTGGACCGCCTCGTCAGCAAGTTCAAAGGCAAAAAGATCGATTTTGTCGTCGGGGTGGAGGCGCGGGGTTTCATTTTCGGGGCGGCGATGGCCTACAAGCTGGGCGCCGGGTTCGTGCCGGTGAGAAAGAAGGGAAAGCTTCCCTATAAGACCCGCAGCATCACCTATTCCCTGGAATACGGGACCGACACCCTCGAGGTCCATGAGGACGCCATTGATCCCGGCAGCCGGGTCCTCATCGTGGATGACCTGCTGGCCACGGGCGGCACGGTGCGGGCCGTCACCGATCTTATCAAACAGCAGAACGCCCGGATCGTCGGACTCGCTTTTCTCGTCGAGCTGGGTTTCCTTCACGGGAAAGATAAGCTCAAGGACTATCCCGTTTATTCGATCATCAAGTATTGATCATGCCGGCTTTGCCCGCCTTCTTCAAAAGATACCGTCGCCAAGTTCTCCTCGCGTGTACCTTGCTGGTTGTCTTCCTCGCGTACCTGCCTTCTTTAAATAACGAATTCGTCACCTGGGACGACCAGGAGCACTTGCTCAATAACCTTTCGGTGCGCGGGCTGGATACGGAGCATCTCAACGAGATGTTCACCTCCAGCATCAACAAGGTCTACATCCCGCTCACCACGCTTTCGTTCGCCGTCGAGTACCGTTTCTTCGGGCTCGACCCGTTCGTTTATCATCTCGATAATGTGCTGCTGCACCTGTTGGCGACGGCGCTGGTGTTCGTTTTCTTTCTTAAACTCGGCATGGGGGAGGGGGCGAGCGCGCTGGCGGCGCTCTGCTTTGGCCTGCATCCCATGCGGGTGGAATCGGTCTCCTGGGTCACGGAACGCAAGGACGTTCTGTATGCAGTTTTTTATCTGGCGGCGCTCGTCCTGTACTTGCGGTATCTGGAGGCGGAAAGCAAGATCCGTTTGGCCCTCGTGACGATCCTGGGCTTGCTGAGCATGCTCGCCAAACCCATGGCCTTGAGCCTGCCGTTGGTCCTGATCCTTCTGGACTGGTTCAAGTCGAGGCGTTTGTCCTCGGCGACGATTTGGGAAAAGGCCCCGCTCTTTGCGGTCGTCGCGGCGGTCGGCTGGCTGACCTATTCCCAGCATGTTCGGGTGCCCATCGGTCATGGCCTTCTGGAGAGCTCGCTCACCTGGATTTGGTCACTGGTCTTTTACGTGCGCCAGTATTTGCTGCCTCTGTTGCTGGTGCCGGTCTACAATCTTCCCAAGCCGGTGGCCCTGGCCAATCCCGAATATCTTTTGAGCGGGCTGGTCCTGGCGGTGTTGGCGTTTTTCCTGTGGCGGTCCCGCAACCAACGCTGGATCGTTTTCGCGTTCGCGTTCTATTTCCTGTCGATATTCTTTTTGTTGCGTTTTGACGACGTCAAGGACACCAATGTCGTCGCCGACCGGTTCATGTATCTGCCGGGGCTTGGATTTTGCGCGCTGTTCGGCCTGGCCTGCGAAAGTGTCCGAAATTCCGCATGGGCGAAGGGGCGGTTCGGGCGCCTGGCAACGGCATTAGGGGTCCTGCTGGTCCTGGGGCTCCTTCAGTGGAAAACGACCGCGCAATCGCTGATCTGGAAGGACAGCATTACGCTCTTGAAACATCAGTTGGCCTTTGAGGCCTTCCAGCCTTTTGCGCTCGATCGGCTGGCGACGGCTTATCGAGAAAAGGCGGAGTACCAACAGGCGGTGGCCAAGTACCGGACGATCCTGGAACTGCGACGGGAGGGGCTGGGAGATCAAGCCCTGGACGCAGAGTCCGTCGCCATGGCGAGAAAAGTGGACTACCTTGTCTCTATTTATCAGGAGGCCATCCGGCAGGATCCCACGATGGTCGAGGCCTATTTCGATTTGGGAAATTTGTATAAGGAAGCGGGCATGGTCCCGGAAGCCTTGAAGATGTATCAGCGGGCGATCGTCGTCGATCCCGGCTTTAAGGATGCGTATCTCGAGCTGGGAGTGATCTTCGTCCAGCTCAAGGAGCCGGAACTGGCGGTTACGGCGTTCCAAAAGGTCTTATCGCTCGATCCGGAGGAGGACGAGGTTTATGTGAACGTCATCCAGGCCCTTAACCAGGCCCTTTCCAAAGAACCCAAGGTGGAGTTGTACCCCAAAATACGCGAGCAGGTCCTTGAGGAGTTCACTGAAAAGGCCTTTCAGTGGGGCCGTTCCAAGCCGTTGTACAACTTGGGTGTTGTTTATGCTGAGGCGGGAGATTTTCAGCAATCCCTGCGGGCCTTTCGAACCGCCATCGAGCGTAGCCCGGCCAATGTGAAAGCGATCTATGCGATGGGGAAGGTTTATGAACGGATTGATGACCTTAGAAACGCTATCGACGCCTACAACCGGGCCTTGCGATTGGACCCCAGGTTCGTCGAGGCCTATTTGAGCCTGTCCCATGTTGCCGTAAAACAGGGAAAGCTGGGTGAAGCCCTGGATCTCTTGAAGACGGCCCTCAAAATCGACCCCAATCATGCCAATTCCCACTTTAACCTGGGGTATTTATGTGAATTGAGCGGGCAAAAAGAGATGGCAAGGGACCATTATCAGCGGGCCATTGAGCTTGACCCTTCCAATGCCGATGCCTACTACAACTTGGGCAACGTAAAGGCGGGCCTTGGCGATATTCCCGCAGCTATTGACGCCTATAAGCACTGTGTGGCATTAAAACCCGACCATATGGATGCTTTCGTGAACCTGGCGATTCTTTCTTTTAAGGAGGGCGATTACGAGGGGGCGCTGGAATATAATGATGCGGCACAGCTTTTGGGTTACAAGACCCCGGTCGGCTTTCTGAACGCTCTGGAGACACATCGGAAGCGGTGATCATGGTTCGAGCACTTTTCTATTAATACTAATATTAAAATTTATGCGCCCGTCCCCTGCGCTTCGCTCCGGGGACTGGCGCAATCCTTTCTAATAAAACATTGTGGAAGATTGCGCCCGTAGCTCAATTGGATAGAGCGATGCCCTCCTAAGGCATAGGTTGGCCGTTCAATTCGGCCCGGGCGCATAATTATGTGTGTAGGCGGAATAAGGGGCCAGCAAACCAGGTCTTTCCGGCCGCGGCCGCCCAGCCAACGGGCCGGGCGGCCCCCAAAAGACCTCTCTTTACTTCACCCCGCACGCATTCCTCAGCCTTGATTAAGACATATATTAAGGAATTCAGGGGAAAATTAACGAAATTTCACTAATAACGGCTTGGCCAAACCACGATTTCATCCCCTACCCCTTATATATCCTTAGGAACGGCCTATATTTCCCACAAAAGGCCCTTCCGAAAAAATTTTAAAAAACCCTTGACTCTCGTTGCCTCCTGTGTGAAAATGCCTTCACTTTACTAACCCCAGTGATGATTCCAAACTGACGCAGAAAGGGGGGATGAAAACAACAACGTCACGGGTCATCAAAAGCTGGTCTAATTCGAGAACCACTAGGCCATATAGTTGAATATATAACCTAGATGAAATACAGTTGAGCCCTTGGAAGCTTTATTGCTGCACAGGGCGCTTGACCCAATGGAGGAAAAAATGAATAAGAAAATCGTATTAGCGTTGCTCGCCGTGGTGATCTTCGCCATGCCGGCCTTCGCTAGCGTGCAGAACGTGAAGGTCAGCGGCGACGTTGACTCCACGTGGCTGTTACGCGAGAACTTCGATCTGGGCGCCAATATCATTGGCGACAGATACCAGAACCTGTTCATCACCCAAACGCGTCTTCGCGTTGACGCGGACCTCACCGACAATGTTTCGACGTCGGTCGGTCTCATCAATGAAAGACCGTGGGATGAACCGACTACCGTTAACACCGACATCGACCTCAACGTGGCCAACGCGAAGTTCCGGGAATTCCTTTATTCCCCCTTAACGTTGGTCGTCGGTCGTCAGAACGATGTTGCCTACGGCAATCATCTGGTGTTCGATTCGAACGGTGTCAATAACATCGCGGGGGCGGATAGCGGTATTTCGGCTGTCGCCCAGGACCTGACCAAGCAGACAGCGCTGGATGGTGTCCGCGCGATCCTGGACTACAATCCGCTCACCATCGATTTGGTCTACTTCAAGGTCGATGGCAACACCCTCACCGGTGCTCCGGACGATCACGACGATGTCGATCTGTACGGTACCAACGTCAATTATCAGTTCGGCGACGATTGGAACTCCGTGGCGGAAGCTTATTTCTTCGCCAGGATCGACAAGAGCACGCAGGATCCCGCTACTCCGACCGGTGACCAGGATGATTCGATCTACTTGCCTGGTTTGAGAGCCAGCACCAATCCCATCAAGGGGTTGAACGTGCAGGGTGAAGTGGCCTGGCAGCGTGGTAATAAAGTGTTGACTCAGACCGCGGTTTCAAAGGCCGGTTTTAGCGTTGAACAGAACCAGAACCGTGAAGCCATTGCCGCCCAGGGTATCATTAATTACGAAGTCCAGGCGGATTCAGTGGCCAAGTACAAACCGGTGCTTACGGGTGTTTATACCTATGTCTCCGGCGATCAGAATCCGAACAGCACGACCAACGGTCCGACCGGCAACAAGGAAGTCTGGACCGCTTGGGATCCGTTCTTCGAAAATCAGGGCGGGGGCACGATCTACAACACGCTCTTCGACCTGACCAACGTTCACATCGCCGTGGCCTCTTTGTCGATGACCCCGATGGAAGATGTCACGACCAAGGTGACCTGGACGGGAATGAGGCTGGATAAGAAAATCGATGATACTTCATTCGATCTTCGTCAACCGGATGGGGGTACCATCGATATTGAGAACTCCAGCGATCTCGATGTCGGTTATGAAATCGATGCCGAGGTTGTCTACGATTACACCGAAGATGTGCAGATCGGTTTGAACTGCGGCTGGTTCAACCCGGGTGATCTGTTCCGCTCGGTGAACGATGACATGGCCTCACAGGCCATCCTGCATGCGAACGTGAACTTCTAATCGAAGATCACAATCGTAAGTTGTCTAAAAATGCCCCCCGCCGTACGGCGGGGGGCATTTTTGTTTTCGTGCGCGTTCGTGAGGGGTTGTTCACTGGCCGATCCGCCCGCCGATAAAGAGGGGAGTTTTATCCATGAATGAAAAAAGATAAAAATCCCTTTCTCAATGAATCCATTCTTTGGTAATATAAAGCCATTAAAAGCCGCTGAGCTTGTTTCTGGATTGATAAGAATCCATAGTTTGAAGAAATCGGTGTCCGGTCGTGACGAGAGATGAAATATACGACCATTTGGCGCAAGTCTATCTGGGCAAGCGTGATAAGGTCGAAGAAAGAAAGAAGAAGCCTCCGTTCAATGCGTGGCTGGTGATCAACATCCTGATCACCGCGGTGATCCTGACCAGCGCGTTTTATGGGTTCACGGCTTTTCTCACGCAGCGCAGCGACCCGGCCAGAAAAAGCGTCATCTTTGCGCTCACCAACGGCCCGGTTCGTATCACTTACGACCTCAATGAACCCTATCCGCAGATCAAAAGCTTTTCTTTATCGATACCCGAAGTCAATGCTTCCAAATATAAGAATTTGAGCTTTTCGATCCGGGGACTCGAAGAAGGGTACCCGGGGGTCGTCAAGATCGTGGTCAGGAATCAGAAGAACGAGACGGCGTCCATCTTTGTCAAGGATGTTCGTCTTAAATGGCAGAACATGGTCGTTCCTTTCGACGAATTTACCCAGATCACCGATTGGAACGACATCACCGAAGTGTCCTTTGTCCTGGAAGCGTGGAATGCGGAGAAGAAAAAGGGGATCGTGCTTTTGGAGAATGTCTGTTTTTCTAGTTAGGAATGTGAATCTATATTCGGAGAACTACTGACTCTTCGAAAAAAACCAGGCCCGTAAATGGGCGCGAGGGAGGGAGAAGAACGATGAAAGTCATTTCGATTGCGAACCAAAAAGGCGGGTGCGGGAAGACCACGACGGCCATAAATCTGGCTTCGGCGTTGGGCGTCAACGGTAAAAGGGTCCTGCTCGTCGACCTCGACCCCCAGGCCCACGCCTCTTTGGGGTTGAACATCGACTCCCCGGACAGCATTTACAACGTAATCTCCAGGCTCACGCCGCGCAAGCTCAAGCTGGGCGACATCATCGTGACCGTTGAAAAAAGTTTCGACCTGGTCCCGTCCAACATTCTCGTGGGGACCCTTGAACAGGAGCTCGCGGATGAGATCGGGCGGGAACTTAAGCTCAGCGAGATTCTCGCAACCCAGAAAGACAAATATGACTACATCCTCATCGACTGTCCTCCCAGTTTGGGGTTTCTCACGGTCAACGCCCTGCGTGCCAGCAGCGATGTCATTATTCCCGTCGAGACCAGCCGCTTCTCGATGCAGGGTGTGGATCACCTTATGGACATCGTCAATCTTATCCGAGATCGCCTGAACCATTCGGTCGAAAGCCGGATCCTCATCACGATGTTCGACTCACGGTTGCGGCATTCTTTTTCGATGCTCGCGCAGATGAAGGAAAAGTTCAATGGTCAATTGATCGATACCATTGTCCACGTGAACGTAAAGCTCAAGGAATCCGCCGTAATGGGCAAGACTGTCTACAAATATGATAAGTACTGTCGCGGCACCAAGGATTATTTCAGTCTGGCTAAGGAATTGATCACTTCCATCGAAGGATCGCCGGTATCGGCTGCACCGGCAGTCCGAGAGCGCAAACTTGACAGCGCCAGTGCGCCGGCCGAGTCCGCTCCCGTCAGCGTTCCCATTTCCAACCGGATGCGCGAGATCGTCAAAAAGGAATCGTCCGGACTGCTGACGACTTTTATCCTGGAAGCGCCTCAGGCCCAATCGGTTTATGTGACCGGAAGTTTCAATGACTGGTCGCTGGACGAATCCTGCCGCATGAAGACCGAGAACGGCTTTTGGACCGTGCAATTGCCCTTGAAGGCCGGGCTCTACAAGTACCAGTTTATCGTCGATGGTAAGTGGCAGGAAGACCCGGATAATCCCGTCAAGGAACGTAATTCCTTCGGTGATATCAATTCCCTCATCGAGGTGAAGGTCGGTGACTAGCACCCGGCACTCGGATGAGGAGGTTATCCTCGAAGGAA
>JAHFFX010000214.1 GCA_023247755.1 Candidatus Omnitrophota bacterium
TGCTGGAGAAGTATTACAAAAAGAAATTGTAACAGGTTGCCTATGTTGCCCAGGTTTCAAAGGTTGCAGAGGTTGCCTTTGTGGATGTTGCTTCAGGTTGTTTGAGGTTGCCGGAAACCTTTCTGCAACTTGAAGTAACATTTTTAAAGGCAACCTTGGTAACCTTGGCAACCTTCAAAAAATACTCTGCAATCCATCCTTGATGATGTCCCTGGTCTTCTCGAGGACATTGATGGGGGTGGGGGTGGCGAAGTATTTGGGGTTCTGCAGCGTCCCCGTGATCCGGATGTTCAGGTAGTCTTCCGTCGAAGTGAGGATGGCGGTGAGCGCTTTCTTGAGCGATGGTGAGGAGCGGATAAAGTCGGAATTGAACTGCGAGTTGACGCTGAAACGGATGTTCCCGGCAAAATCGATCCAGCCGTCCCCGTGAAATTGCACGGGATCGCTTTTGAGCATCACATCGGTGAATTCAACGCGCCGGTCCTTGACCTCGAGATTGGTGGACCCTTCCGTGAAAATGATGTCCTGATATTCCGGGATGAACAGGAACTTCCCCAGCCCCTGAAGCAGGTTCAGCTGCCAGAAACGTCCGTCGGTCACGGACATGCTGCCGTTGCCTTCCATATCTTTCCACTTGGTCAGCTCGCCGTGTACCCCTAAGGAACCGTTAAAGACGCCGGAGAGGTCCTGGTCCTTCAATGGGGAATCTTTTTTCAGCCTGCCCAGCTCCACGTTGGTCAGGTCCAATTTTATCTGAAACGGGACGTCGGGGGTGGTCAGGTCCGCCGAAGACTTGAGGGAGAATTCTCCGTCGTAGAAAGTTCCCGCCAGATCGCCGCGGCTGACGTTCTGGTCGCGGATCTCCAGGTTGACGTTCGCGTTCTTCAGCCGATAACCCTGCAGCGAAAGTTCCGGAGCGGTCCCCTTCAAATAAAGGTTCCAGTTGCGCCAATCCTGCGGAGTGCCTTGAAAAAGCCCTTCCAGCTGCAGGGTGCCGGAAGGTTCGAACTTCTTCCACGTTTCGGCCATGGCCGGCGACAGGGTCGGGATATCGGCAAGGTCGAGTTCCATGGTCCCGCGCACATCGAAGTTCGTGATCGATCGCTGCAGCCAATGGAGGTCTCCCCGCAGGTCCATCTGGGAATTGAGGAGCCTGCCCTTGAGGGAAACTATCTGCAGGGCGTCATTGAGTATGTTGAACTGGCCTTTGAGGTCGGTCCGCTGCGAGCGTAAGGCGGCGTTCACGACCGGCCGGGAGAAATTCTCGATCGAGCCGTCGAACGTGTAATCCTCATCCTGGTAGCGGCCGTGGACATCCTTCCAGGCGATGTAATCTTGGGTATACTGCACCTTGCCGGAAATGCCGGTGATCGGCTGGGGAAGGTCGCGGTGGCGCAGGGTGGATTCGGCAATGTCCATCGTGCCGGCGACGCTGGCCATGGTCGGCGCGCGCAGTTGTCCCAGATAATCGAAGGCCAGCGCTCCATGTCCCTCCACGGAAAGCCCGGCGCCGGCCATGAACCCGGAGAAATAATTCTGCAATTCGGCGAAATTGATATCGACGGAAGTCAGCCGCACTCTCAGGCTGGGATCGGCGAAGTTCGTTAGCTTGCCGCTGAGCACGAACGCCCCGGCGGGGCTCGTAAAGCCGATCTCCTCTCCGGAGAGCTCATCGTTCTTGAAACGGATGTCGCCGTTGATCGCGGTCAGCTCCCCCAGCGGTTGAATGCCCGAAAGATTTTCCTTGCGGCAGGCGACGGTGCCCTCAAATTGAAAACGCTTTTCCTGGTCAGGATCGTAATTGAGGCGCAAGGCGATCTGCGGCGATCCGCTCAGGGTCTTATCGTTGAGGGTCACTTGAGCGTTGGCGAGTCCCAGGTTCGTTTTTGCCTCGACCTTCGGTTTCGTCCCGCCGCTTCCGGGGAACGATCCGGAATTGTTCGCCGCAAGACCTGGCCGCAGGACGCTGACCGTCGTTTCCGAGGCCAGGGCGTCGCCGTTGACGTTGAATCCGCCGCCTTCATAGTGCGCGCCTTGTGCGATGATGTCGCCGCTGATGACGGTGCTTTCCGCGGTGTCCCTGAGGCCGAGGACGGGGATCTGGAAATTGCCGCTCAACTGGATGTCCTTGCCGGAGGAAAGCTGAAAAGCCGAGAGTGCGACATCGCCTCCGATCTGCAATGTTTCGTTCTCCAATGACAGGGTCGCTTGTTTTGTGGAAAGGTCTCCGGTCGAGATGAATTCCGGCCCGATCTGCAATTGGCCGCCGCGCAACTGCGCATCGGTGGAAAGTCCGAGTTTTCCATCGGAATATTGGAGCGTCAGCTCGGCGACCTGCAAGCCTCCTTTGATGGATCGCTGCGGCCTCCAGGTGTAGGCGGTCGCGGGCCCCGCAAGGTCGGTTTTGAGCCGGAACACTTTCCCATCCCAGGAAAAGCGGGTCGTTGCGGTCTGAAAGTCGCCTTCGAGCGTCTTTCCGTTGGCCATTTGCAACTGCAGACGCTCGATACCGAAACCGCCCGACCCGGAAAGGGAATTGTTCTCCCATTGGAGTTCGAAGGCCGCGGACCGCAGCCGGCCCGCGGCCGTGAACGCCACGGGCGGCAGATAATGGAAGACGGGATCGAACGGCAGGTTCTCGACATCGATATGGGCCTGAAGACGGCGGGAAGCGAGGGTATAATTCCCTTTGAGCGATACGGTCGTTCCGAACCGCGGGATCCGGGACGTCAATTCGGTCTGGATCCCTTGAGAGACGGAAAAATCCGTGTGCAGATTGATGTCGTCGATCGAGAAGGAGAACGGTTCCCCGGCGGATCTGTCGTTGGGGGCCTCTTCCAGGATAAAGGCCTTCCCCTCGGTGATCTGGACGCTCCCCAGGAGAATGTCAAAATTCTTATTGGGGGATTCACCGGCCGGGCGGGCGGAGAGAAGATCGCTGAAGTTCCAGCGCTTTTCATCTTCACGGATGAGGCGGACCTGCGGGTGCTTCATCGACAGGGAGGGGATCACGACCTTCTTCTCTTGAAGGAGCGGGGCGAACAGGATCCCGAAGCGCACTTCATCCGCGTGGAAGAACGGCACATCGTTGGAATTCTTCTCAAAAACGGTCAACTGGGAGATCCTGATCCCCGAAAGCAGATTGAAACTGGCCTCACCCAAGGTGATCTTGCGCTTCAGCACCTGTTGC
>JAHFFX010000099.1 GCA_023247755.1 Candidatus Omnitrophota bacterium
TCGTGGGTTTCGACATGGCGGGTCACCATCCCCTTCTCGGACGAGCCTGGAGCCCCGTACGGGGACGCGGGGGGTTCGGTGGTCTTCTCGGTATAGGACCTTTTTTGCGGGGACTTATCACAACCGGCCAAGGAGGAAAGCAGGATCATTGACACCAAGAACAAAAAAGATCTATAGCGCATAACAAACTCCATTTTGAAAGTTGAAAGGCATGTTAGCAGAATGTGCCAACCCTTGCAACGTAAAGTTGTTCAAGGAAAATCTTTTTGAAGAAAACAATTTTTTTGACCTGCCAATGGAGTTATACTAAATCTAATTAATCCGATAAAATACCGGCATTTGGAGAATCCTTGAGCATGATCTCCGCAAAATCCCTGCGCGTCGATTACGATGAGGTGACCGCGGTCCTTGATCTCGATGTCACGATTCCGGCCGGACAGATCTATGGGCTCGTCGGCCCCAATGGCGCCGGAAAGACCTCCACCATCAAAGCGCTCGCCGGCATCCTCGAGCCCACCTACGGCGAGATCAAGATCGGCGGCATTGACCTCGAACTGCATCCGCAGGAAGCGCTGCTCAAGCTCGGATACATGCCGGATTTCCCGCCGGTCTACGAGAACCTGAAGGTCTGGGAATATTTGGATGTTTTTGCCACCGCCTATAAGATCCCCAAGAGCGAACGCGTAAAAAGAGTTCGCCAATGGGTCGAACGCGTGGACCTCACTTCCAAGTTCGACGCCTTCATTCATACCCTCTCCCGCGGCATGCGTCAGCGCCTGGTGCTCGCCAAGACCCTGATCCACGAACCATCCGTTCTGCTGCTGGATGAACCGGCCAGCGGCATGGATCCGATGGCCCGGATGGACCTAAGAAAAATCCTCAAAGAGGTGGCGGATAAAGGCAGCACGGTCCTTATCTCCAGCCATATTTTGACGGAGCTCAGCGATTTCTGCACCGCCATCGGCATTATGGAAAAGGGACGCATGGTGGTTTCGGGGACCATCGAAGAGATCCGCGCCCGCGTGGGCAGCAAGGGACGGCTGACCGTGCGCATGGCCGATCTGGGGGAACGATCCCGCGACCGGCTGCGGGACGCCCTGCGCGCGAACGAATTTGTCGTGGATGTGCTGGAAAAGAACATCGGTGAGTTCCGGTGCTATTTCAGAGGCAACCCTACGCAGGCCGCCAAACTTCTGGCGAGCCTCGTTCATGATGGACAGCTCATCGCCGACTTCCATCTTGATGAAGACAACGTTGAGGATATTTTCTTTAAGATCGGGGCGAAAGAAGTATCGTAAAGTCACAAGGTCTGTTGCCGGAGAATGAAGGGTGCCCCAGCAACCCAGGGACCCGGTCACCCAGTGAGTAATTGATCTATTCCACTCCCCATTAACAGGAATACCCTGGGTCGCTGGGTCCCGGGGACGCTGGGTCACCCAAAGCTGTGGATATCCAGTGACTTGGTGACCTTATTGAGGTTTTTATATGCTTAACCCCATGGACAACGCCTTATTCCTGCAAAACTGGCGCGAACGGATGCGCCCATCGACCGTCATCGCGGCCATCATCATCACCATACTCACCCTGGTCCTCATCTTTCTCGGGACCTACCTGGACGACCGCACTTACCGCAGGAATGACCCCAACTTAGAGGCGTTCTGGCTGATCGCGATCGGTCAGGGCATACTGCTTCTCCTCGTCGGGACAAGTTCCGCTCACAATATGGCGGTTCGCGAGCGCAACAGCGGCACCCTGGATTTTCATCGGGCCTCCCCTTCCACCCGATTCGAACAGATATTGGGGATGCTTTTGGGGGCGCCGTCCCTGGAATGGTGCGTCTTCCTTATGACCATGCCCGCCGCCGGGACCCTCGCCGTCCTGGGCGGGATCCCCTGGGAGCGCCTTGCTGAATTCTACGGGGCGCTGGTCCTGTGCGCCCTCTTCTTTCACCTCTCGGTGATCTTCCTGGCGCTGGCTCAGGACCGCAAACAATCGGCCGTCAACCGCCGCGGGACCAACGCAATAAAACTTTTTGTTTTCTTTTATTTCTTCGGCAGTTTTCTTGTCCTAACACAGAACTTCTCCTCACTTTACCATCTGACCTGCTGGCCGCAGTACGCGCAGGTAGCCGAACTCATTTACAAGGACCAGGACCGATACTCCTACCGGAATGACCCCGATTACGCTCCCTATTATGAGCAGCAAAAAAAGAAAAAAGAGCTCCTCAACATGTTCTACGGCATCAAAGTGCCCTCTTGGTTTCTGCAGATGCTGGTGCAGATCCCGCTCATCTGTCTCTTCTGGGTGGGGACGAACCGCAAGATATCCTATCCGGAGCGTTTTGCTTTCTCCAAATCGCACACCTTGACGGCGATCACCTTCCTCATCTTCCTTTATCTGGGCAGCGCCATTTCCATCCTGCTGGAATCGGTCTCCTACAAATCCGAGCTGGACGCCATCGCCCTGGGAACCCTGTGGCTCGTCCTGTTCCTGGGGATCCTCGGTGCCATAGGGAACACCCCCACCCAGCTCATGTACCTTAAGGGCTTGCGACGGACAAAAAAGCTCAAGCTCAAAGGGATCGACTGGAGCGACGATCAGTCCTCGAACCTCATGACCCTCATTGTCTTTGCCATGATCCTTCTGGTGGCGTTCAAGGCCGTGTCCCCCTGGATCGATTACCCGACGCACCAAAGGATGTTGCTTTTGACGCTCACCCTGCTGTATGTCTTCAATTTCGCTTTCTCGCTGGAATACTTTCGGCTCAGCCCGCATCATAAAAAGCGAACGCTTTTTCTGGTTGGGGTCGGCATTGTCTGGGGCTTCCTGCCGATGCTGGGCTGGACTTTACGTTCCGTCCTGGAACCTCTTCCCAATGCCATGACCTTTTTCCTGGCTCCTTCGCCCTTCAGCGGGTTTCTGTCGATGTTCGAGAGCTTCCAGCCCTGGCAGACGAAGCCCGATCCGGTTTCCCGACAGAACATCATTGTCTTCATCAACGGCGCATTTGCCCTGGCGATGTTCCTGCTTTCCTGCCGTGAACGCCGGCGCCTCCAGCAAGAGGTCTTTGGCGAGACAAAATAACACGGGCGGCGCTGCCGCGCCGCCCGCGATGATTCAGAATTCCTTCTAAGGTTGCCTTACTGCTCCTGGGTGACCCTCAGGATCTCCGCCAGACTCGTTATTCCCGCCCGCAATTTATCGATCGCGTCCTCACGCAGCGATTTCATCCCTTTCTTGAGCGCCGCTTCATGAACCTCGTTGGCCGCCGCCTTCTTTTCGATCATCCTTTTGATCTCCTCATCGGGCACGAACATCTCATAAATTCCGATCCGGCCCGAATAGCCGGAATGGCGGCATTCGGGACAACCTTTTTCCCGGTAGAACCTGATCTCTTCCGCGGATACGGATTTTAACTTCAGTTTATCAAGGATCTCCTGGGTCGGGACATAACTTTCCCGGCAGGCCGGGCACAACAAGCGCACCAGACGCTGGGAGAGCACGCAGGTCAAGGCCGAGGAGACCAGGAACGGCTCCACCCCCATGTCGATGAGGCGCACGGCCGCCGCGACCGCGCTGTTGGTGTGCAGCGTCGAGAAAACCAGGTGACCCGTCAATGCCGCATGGATCGCGATCTCGGCGGTCTCCCGGTCGCGGATCTCCCCGATCATGATGATGTCCGGGTCCTGGCGGACAATGGAACGCAGACCCGTCGCGAAGGTCAATCCCGCCTTGGGGTTGACCTGCACCTGGCGCACGCTGTCCACCTCATATTCGATCGGGTCCTCGAGCGTCATGATGTTCTTGTCCACCGAATTGATCTGGTTGAGGACCGCATAAAGCGTGGTGGTCTTGCCGGACCCCGTTGGCCCCGTCACCAGAATGATCCCGTGGGGCTTTTGGATGATCTCCGCGAACGTCTTAAGCGTGTCCAGCGACATTCCCAGCTCTTCCAAATGCAACAGGGAACGACTTTTGTCAAGAAGGCGTATGACCAGGTTCTCACCGTGCAGGGTCGGAAAGGTCGAAACCCGCAGATCCACGCTGCGGCGCCCGATCTCCAGACGAATCCTTCCGTCCTGCGGCAGGCGCTTCTCGGCGATGTCCAGGCTGGCCATGATCTTGATGCGGGAGATGACCGCGGTGTCGTATTCCCGCGGCAAGGGGGCCGTTTCCTGCAGGATCCCGTCGATCCGAAAGCGGCAGTTGACCCGGTTGGTCTGCGGCTCGATGTGGATGTCGCTGGCGTTGAGCTCGACCGCTTTTTTAATGAGCTCATCCACCATCCCGATGACCGAAGCCAGCCCCGCCACCTTCTCCGAGTCGGATACGACGCCGCCCCCGAGGGATTCAGACGCGGGATTGTTGGCCGGCGCCTGTTTCTGATGTTCCTCTTTGAGCCGGCTTTTGATCTGGGAGGCGGTGGCGACGACCGGACGGACCTTGGTCTTGAGAAGCTTTCCCAGTTCGGCGACGGCCCCCTCATCCGAGGGATTGACCATGGCCACGGTCACGGAATTCGCTCCCTTGAACAGCGGCAGGGCCTGGAACTTCAGGATCGCTTCCTGCGGCAGGCTGCGGACGATGCCTTCTTCGATCGTGTATTTTTCGAGGTCAACGAAGGCGAGGCCCAGCTGTTCGCTGAGGGCCTGGGCCACCTGTTTTTCCCGGGCAAAACCTTTTTCGAAAACGATGTCAAGAAGCGAGCGGCCGGTGCGAGTCTCGTCCTGCTGCGCCGCTTCGAGCTGTTGGGGGCTAAGGATGTTCTTGCTTAAAAGGATCTCGGCGATATGATTCGTTGCGGGCATATTGATATACAGAAACCCAGGGGTGTTAAGTGTTAAGTGTTAAGTGTTAAGTGTTAAGTAAAAAACCCTTAAAATCATAAACGCAAATCCCTCCGGCTTCGGGCAAATCATCTTAACACTTGACACTTCACACTTAACACTTATTTCATTTTTTATCTTTGATCTCCCTCCAGATCTGAAAATTCACGCCGCTCTTCCCCACCCGGCCGAAGGTGAGCGTGCCGCGCTTGGACTTGATCTTTCCGCCGGGAACCGTCGGGTTGATGGTAACGATCTCCGCTTCCGAGTCGGTGATCGAAAGGAGCCCGCGTCCGTTCTTGAGCTTCACCTGGCCCGAAGAGAGATAGGCGCTGCCGTTGCCGAGTTCTTCCTCGATGTCGACGTTCACCGTCAGGTCGTTCTCCGAAGAAATAAGGTTCCCGTCCTCGTCCACGATCTGGATCTCCACCTCTCCGGTCCCCACGGGTGAGGTGTTGTCCACGACCTGGATGATGGCGTTCTTGATCAGGAACCGCTGGGTTTCCCCGATGAGGGATCCGTCCGCGGTCGAGACCGTCACCGAGAACGTCCCGGACTGGGTCGGGCGAAGTGTGAACGTGTGCATCCCGGCATCCTTCTCTGTAAAGTTATAATCATCGGGCAGGCCCAGAGAGACCGGCCCCGAAAATTCGACCAGACCATTGAAATTGGCGACCGCCTCGCCCGTCTCGCCCACCAGCATCACCTCAAGTTTGATCGCTTCGCCCAAATAGAAGAAACCGCGTTCACCGGGAGGTTCGCTTACGACCGCCGAGATCCCTTTCGGCACAAAGGTCAATTCGCCGCTCGTCCCTTGCTTCGAGGCATCCATTGCCGCGGCAGCCTTGATCTTGATGGTTCCGGCCAGATCAAAGAAAACTTCCGGCTCGGCGATGCCCCCCGAGAACCGGGTTCCGGCGACCGAACTCAAGGAAAGCTGGGGGTTGGTCATGGCGGCAGGACTGACGGGCACGACCGACAGATTGACGCTTTCAGCGTAGTTCGGGGTCACGGCCCCGGCGACGTTCCGGGCCCGAATGGTCAGCGGGAAAAGCTTGCCGATCGTTTGAACGGCAGCCGCTTCCACCGTGAATCCCGCCGGCACGAACTTGATCTGCGGGCTGTAGCCGATCTTGTTGACCTCCTCTTCATCGTTGACCACGATCATGATCTCTCCGCAGTCCGGATAGCTCAGGACCAGGTCCAGGGCCCCGTTGACGAAACCCGATCCGCTCGCCAAAGACAGGGACATCGTTCCTTGGGCGGGTGAAACATATTCGGCCCGCAGGTCCACGGTCCCCGAATAATTCGCATCCGGCGTGCCGTCCTCCTGCCTCGCCGTGAGGCTTAGCACAAAATCCTGTCCGGCGACAAAAGGCCCGGCGGGTTCCACCTTGAACGACGCGACCGTGTTGACAATTTCCTCCGACTGCAGGGCGTCGGTGACCCCGGCATCGGGGAATTCGGAAACGCTGATGATGGGCTTGCCCGGGCTTATGTCCTTATAGTAGATCGTTACGGCTTGCGCCCCCTGCGGAAGGATGAGCGAAAGGATGTCCTGCCAGTTGTCCGGGTCCAGGGAGAACTTTCCGCCGGCCGAGGAGGTGTGCAGCTCAAGGCTCATGTCGGCGATCGCGGTCTGCGGCGCGGAGTTCGCGCTCTGCAGCTGGATGCCGATGGGGCCCGAAACCTCGCCCAAAAGGAGTTTTTGGGAGGAGGAGGTGAACTCTAACCGGTCAAAGAACGTAACCGAAATATCGTCGATATAGGAATCGTCATCGGTGGTCGTCGAATAGGAGCCGTTGAAGTGGATATCGCTGACGGCATTGATGCTGGGATCGATGAAATGCAGGCCGGTCTTGACCGGAGTGAAGTCGCTATCGGGATTAACGGTATCCGTGACGTAGACATCATAGGTATGGTTCGAGAAATTGAGCTTAAGGGCGACGTTATACCACCGCCCCGATTCATAGGACTTGCCGGTGTCGAGCCAGGTAGCGCCGTCGCTGGCCATCACCTTTCCGGTATGGTCCATGCATACCGCGGCGATGCCGGTTTCCGGCACTTCCGGGTTCTCCGCCGCGACGGCGGGCCGCACCCGAAAACGGATCCAGGTGGGCGACAAGTTCCCGTAGTTCATCGGCCGGCCCAGGTGCACGTTGGTGAGGGCTCCCACCAATTTCAGGGATTTTCCCGCCCCGGAAGGGGTCACCGCCGTGTCGATCATCGCTTGCATGGGGTCGCCCTGGGTCACCGACCAGAGATTCACCCCGTTGATGGAGGTGTCTTCCGTCCGATCATCGAAATTCTCGGTATAACTGTCGAGGAGCTGGGCGTGGGCCGTTTGCAAAGGAATCAAAAGGAACAGAAAACACACGCCCCAGGACCAGAGCCCGCGTTGGTTAAAAAGGAATTTTAATGGTTTTGTGATCACTGTGAATGTCCCAATATCAAGAACTTCGATCCGTTGAATTTCACATTTGGTCATCGCCTATTCAAAGATCTGAAAGAACGCCCCGGGGCTGGAAACAGCGGCGCAGGCCCCGGCATTGACCGTCCAACCGGTGTTATTATCGTTGACTGCGGTCGAATTATTGGCGGTCTTGGCGGCGATCGCGGCACTGTCCTCAACGTCAACGTAACTGACCGAAGCGCTGCCCGTCGAATTGATCTCCCATCTGGAATTATCCACATCGGAATCCAGGAAGACCCTCCCCGACCCGCAATCGCTGCCGGTGAGCGTCAGGGTCCCGATCACATTGGTCTGATTAGCGTTATCGAACTTCAACTGTTTGCCCCCGGTCTGACAGGTGAAATTCCAGAACGTTAGGGCCGCACCGTAGGTCAGTGTTGAGGTCTTGGTGTTGTCGTTGAACACGACGATACCGGTGTCGTTGAAGAAAGTGCCGCTCAAAGTGAAATTACCGCCAATGGTAAGTGGTGCGGTGGAAGCGAGGAAAGTGGCAAAACCATCAAAGGAGAAGTCTCCCGCGACATTGATCGTGGGGTTATAGGTGTTGGCATCGATATCGGAGGTTTGTGTGCCCGATGCCACGGCGGTCATATTGTGCGAAATATCGAACGTTCCGACATTGAACGTGAAGGTAGCTGGGGAGGTAAGTCCACCCAAAAATTCCAGGTCGTAATAACTCGTTGTCCAGACGGTCACTCCTCCACCCTCTCCTCCATAGGAAACTTTGGAGGTGCCCGGTGAGAACGTACCGTAGACTTGAAAAGGCGACGAGCCCATAGAACTGGTCAAACTCCATGTCTTGCCGCCGCCATTAAGCGTATGGTTGGAGTTGATGGTAAGGGTGATGGGATTAAAAGCATCGGAGAGAGTCACCTGACCGGTCCCCGTGGCGGTCGTGGTCGCGGTGGTGGAACCGTCTCCGAAAGTAAGGTCCAAGAATGACCAATCCGTGTTCCCTCCGAAATTACCGGTGCCCGTCAACTGGAAAGCGCCACCGCTAAGATTGATGGTGCCGTTGCCGGTCACATCGCCGCCGCTGACGGTAATGTCGGCGGTTCCCGACAACGTCCCCGTAGTCACGGTCATATCACCGTCAATGGTGTTGGAAGCATCTGAGAACGACCATCCGCCGCCCGACCCGTTAAAGACGACACTGTCAAAATTTCCCGTTCCCATATCGATCGTGTGGCCGCTGGCCGTCGCGGTAAAGGTCGTCGTTTGTCCCGAAGATTTGGAGAAGGTGCCGCTGTTGACAAAATCGCCACCGACGGAGAGGGCATTGGTTCCCATGCTCAAGGTCGCGGAAGACTGGATTGAAAGATCGCCGTCCACCGATGAGGCGCTTGAAGACGGATCGGTGGTGACCGTGCCCCCCGGCGTAAAGGTATCCCCGGTCCAGACGAGCAATTTGTTGCCATCCGCCAGAGTCAAGTTGCCGCTCGTTACAGTGTATTTCAGGTCGGCGTCATCACCGCTGTCCCAAAGATCAAGGTCCGTGTTAGTGACGACGTTGGCATTTTCGCTGCGCACGATGACCCGGTTCTGGTAGATATCCACCCCGGAGATCGTTGTCGAAGTTGCCGCTCGGGTGATGGTCGCCCCTTTTTCCGTATTGCCATCGAGATAAACCGTCAGGACATCATCCGCTTCCGCGGCAACATTAGGAATGCTGTACGTGCCGCCGGCCGCGGTGGTCGCCGTATAACTGGCTCCCTTGCCATTGACCTTGACGCGCACCGTCTTGCCGCTGCCGATATTTGTGGTTCCTTCGTTGGTATAGACCGTGCCGGAGACCGTGGCGGCGCCGTCCTTGTATTCCACCATGGCCCAAAGCGTGCTGACCTCGCAATCGGGAAGGGCGTCCGTACAGATGAGGCCGATCTGCGTTGAAT
>JAHFFX010000100.1 GCA_023247755.1 Candidatus Omnitrophota bacterium
GAGCTGAACGCCTTGTTGAACATCTTTGATAAGTCGTACATTATTAAATGACCAAATTCCAAACACCAAATCTCAAACAATTTCCAAGTCCCAATAACCAAATCTTTAATGCCTGGTTGTTGGAATTCTGGAATTTGTTTGGTTCTTGGAATTTGGTTCTTGGAATTTAATCAATGAAGATCGGCGTTGTGGCGGATACGCATGATTTGCCTCTGCCCGCCCAGATGCTCAAGGAGTTCAAGGGGGTCGACCTCATCGTTCACGCGGGCGATTTTTGCTCGCTGGACGTCGTTGAGGACCTTCGCCGGATCAAGGAAGTGGCGGGTGTGTACGGCAATATGGACGGCTCCGATATCCGCCGGGTCTTTCCCCGCAGTCAGGTGCTCAAGTTGGGCGGGCGCGCCGTCGGGGTGTTCCACGGGGAAGGCGCGCCCCAGTCGATCCTCCAGAAAGTGCAGGCGGAGTTCTCGGGCAAACGGGTCGATGCCGTCATCTTCGGCCATTCGCACCAGCCGCTCAATGAGGTCATCGACGGCGTTCTTTATTTCAATCCGGGAAGCCCCAACGATACGGTGCGGGCGCCGTATCGTTCTTACGGAATTCTTGAACTGACCGACAAAGGAATCAAGGGAAGTATCGTTAAAATCAGAAATTAAATCCCCAATGCCAAGCCCCAATTCTCAAACAAGTCCCAAGAACCAAAATCTAAATCCCAAACGGCATCATTGGAAATTGGGACTTGGTGCTTATTGGGGAATTGGCACTTGGGATTTGATTATTAAATGTTAGGTTCCTGAAATGGACAACCTTTGGGCGCCGTGGCGACTGCCCTACATCAAGCTCATCAAAAAGAAGGTCAAGGGCTGTGTTTTCTGCCGTATCCTTAAAGAGCGGCGGGACCGGGAGAACTTCATCGTTCTGCGCACCCGACATTCTTACCTAGTGCTCAATATCTTTCCTTACAACAACGGTCATTTGCTGGTCGTGCCCAAACGGCATGTGAGCGACCTGGGGAAGCTCAGCAAAGCCGAACGCGACGACCTGCTCGACCTGCTGGAAAGAACCCAAAAGCTGCTCGACCGCGCCCTCAAACCCGACGGGTACAACGTGGGCATCAATCTGGGAAGGGCGGCGGGGGCGGGGTTTCCGGGACACCTGCATATCCACGTGGTGCCGCGGTGGGCCGGCGATGTCAATTTCATGCCGGTCCTCACGAACACCAAGATCATTTCACAATCCTTGAAGACCCTTCACCGGCGGCTCTCCGATGCAAACCAGAGAAGAAATCGAAAAGCTTGAAGAGCAGATCCTGGCCCCGTATGCGATGAAAAGCCGGGACTCCGCCGGGCGCCAGCATCCCGAGTCCCAGCACGAGACGCGGACCTGCTACCAGCGCGACCGCGACCGTGTCGTCCATTGCGAGGCCTTCCGCAAGCTCGAATACAAGACCCAGGTTTTCGTCATTTTCGAGGGGGATTATTACCGCACGCGTCTGACCCATACGCTGGAAGTAGCCCAGATCGCCCGCACGATCGGCCGGAACCTGCGGCTCAACGAGGACCTGGTCGAGGCGGTGGCGCTGGCGCACGACCTGGGGCATCCGCCGTTCGGACATGCCGGGGAAGAGGCCCTCAACCTGATCATGCGCCAGGCGAACCTCCCGGGTTTCAATCACAACAAGCGGAGCTTCGACATCGTCACTAAGTACGAAAAGCGTTACCCCAATTTCGACGGCCTCAATCTGACGCGGGAAGTCCTGGTCGGCATTCTCAAGCATCAAACCCCTTTTGACACACCCGGGGCGGACAACAAGTTCATCGCGGAAGGCCCCACCCTGGAGGCCCAGGTCGTCGACATCGCGGATTCCCTGGCGTATCTCAATCACGATATCGATGACGGTCTGACCTCCGGGTGCATCACCGAGGATGACCTCACGGAAAGTTCCCTCTGGCAGAAGGTGCTTAAGAAACTGGAAGCGCCGCTCAAGGGGCAGGCGCCGGAAATGCGAAAATACCAGATCGTCAAAGAGCTCATCGACATGCAGGTCAAGGACCTGTTGGCCGCGACCGAAGCGCGTCTGAAAGAAGGAAAACCCGTTTCGGCCAAGGAGGTCAAGCAAAGCCGTAAGACCTGGGTCGGGTTCAGCCCCAAGATGGAGGAGGAGCGCGACGCCCTGCAGGAGCTCCTCAATAAAAAGTTGTACCATCATTTCCGCGTCGAGCGCATGACGAGCAAGGCCAAAAGGATCATCGAGGCCATCTTCGGCGTTTATCAGAAAGAACCGGGCCAGCTCCCGACCGATGTTTATCAAAGGAACAAGAAGTACAGCAAAGAAGAGATCCATGAGCTCATTTGTAATTTTATCGCTTCCATGACGGACCGCCACGCGCTCGATGAATACAAAAAACTCTTCCATCCATACGAAAAAGTATAAACTGGTCCTCTCGGCCGTGCACATGGTCTACCGGTTGGTGAACTCCACCTACAACGTGCGGGAACTGTGCCTGCGACTGACGCGCCTGCTTTGCCAATTTATCCACGCGAGTTCATCGAGCGTTTACCTTTTGGACCCTTCCCGAGAAAAGGTCGTCCTGATGGCGTCCTTCAACAACAAGATCAACATCGTTGGGGAAAAGAAGATCGATTTTGCCGACCTTAGTCCCCGGGAGCGGGAGGTGGCGCTTGGGGCTTCCGTCTTCGATGAGCGTTTCATCGGGATCCCCCTTGTTTCCGACGACAATATCGGGGCGCTGTTCATCTGGCGAAAACGCAGCGAACCGGCGTTCGAGGATTTCGACCAGGAGATGCTCAACGTTTTCGCGGAGCAGGCCGTTACCGCCATCAAGAACCTGCAGCTTTTGGAGCAGCAGCAGAAAGTGATCCTGGGGAGCATCAAGTTCATCGGCCGCATGTTCGAGAAACAGGGCAAGGCGGTCACGGCGCACGCGCCGGCCTACTGCAAGATCATGAAGCTGGTGGCCGAGAAATTGAACATGGGCCGCGCCCCCATCGAGTCGCTGGAATATGCGGGGCTCTTGCATGATACGGGCGCGATCGACGTCCCGTATGATATCCTTTCGAAGACCAGCCGTCTCACGTCCGATGAGTTCAAGATCATCCGCAATAATCCGGCCCGCTGTGTCGAGCTCATCCGTCCGGTGGAATTCTTAAGGCCGGTGCTGCCGATCATCCTGTACCATCATGAGAAATACGACGGGACGGGGTATCCTTCGGGATTGAAGAAAGAACAGATCCCGCTGGGCGCGCGGGTGATGGCGGTCGTGGACGCCTTTGAGGCGATGATCAACGTCCGTCCTTACAAAAAAACGCTGTCCATCGATGGGGCGCTGCTGGAGCTGCGCCGCAACAGCGGCACGCAGTTCGATCCCCGGATTGTCGAGGCCTTTTGCGAGCTGGCCGAACAAAAAAAATTCAGAAAGTACTTGAGAATGATCAAGAGATAAAATTATAATAGCTATCGTGAATATTAATTTCAGACAATCGCAGTTCGAGCTTTTTCCCGGGGCCCAAGGCGCCGCGGCCGAGGCCGGCAAACCGCGGTTCTTCTTCGCCAACCTTACGATCTCCTTTGAGAATCTGGTAGTCGTGGTCATCGTGTCGCTCATGATGATGGTCCTGTCGTATTCTTACGGGGTCGAGCGGGGGAAGCGGGTCGTTGTGGCGCAGTATTTCAAGCCGGAAAAAGGCGGGGACGCCTCCGTTGCCCCAAAAGCCATCGCGAAGGCGGTCCCAGCCACCGTCCGTCCGCAAGGGGCCGCAAAGGGAATCCAGGTCGATTCCGTCACCACGGTGCCGACCGCTGGAAATTCGTCTTCACCGAAGGATGCGTCCGCGCTTGGGAACAACATCGCGATCCCGGCTCAGAAAACTTTACAAAGTCCCCAAAGCGTTGTATACTCTCAACCTCAGTTGGCAGCCCCTTCCGAGAAACCCTTCACGGTGCAGGTTGCTTCCTACAAGACCCAAGAGTACGCCCAGAAAGAAGCCCAAGACCTTAAAAGCAGAGGTTATGAGAGTTTAGTGATGCCGAAGGGCGCCCACATCATCGTTTGTGTGGGGCGTTTCGCCCAGCAGCAGGAAGCACAGATCTTTTCCGAATCTTTCAGCAAGAAGTTCAAAGAGTACAAGGACTGTTTAGTAAGGAGATTGTAAGATGGGTATCCATTCGTCGTTGAAGATCGACGCCGCCGGCGTTCAGCAAAGATCGGTGCTCTCCCGCATCGAGCGCATAAAAGACCTGATGAAAAGGGGACTCTGGAACGAAGCCAGCCCCGTCACCGGTCTTCCCAAAACGAAGGTCGTCCGCGTGAAGGCCCGCAAGGCGGCCAAAGAAGCGGCCGCTCCGGCGGCTGAAGGTGCCGCCGCCGGCGCCGCTAAGCCGGAAGGCGCTGCCGCCGCGGCTCCCGCAGCCAAAGATAAAAAAGCCCCCGCTGCAAAATGACCCTGCTTCGCCCAATTGTTTTTAGGTTGGGCTTTGCGGAGTGTTTATGGAACTGAGGGGAACTTCCCTGCCATGATGAGATCCCCGGGCCTGGTGTTGTTGGCCGTTCTTCTGTCGTGTTCCCGGGTCTTTGGGGAAGAACGGTTCCCTTTCGTCGGAGAGGTCTCCGCCAAGGAAGTCAACGTCCGGGCCGGCCAAAGCGTCAACTTCGAGCAGATCAACCGTCTTAAGAAAGGGGACCAGGTCCTGGTCCTCGGAAAAGAATTCAGCTGGTATAAGGTCCAGCTGCCCGCCGACAGCCGCTGTTTCATTCATTCCAAATATTTGCAGTTAAAGGACGGTCGCACCGGGATCGTCACCGCTGATAAGGTGAACCTGCGCGCGGCGGGCGATTTCAATGCCTCGGTCCTTGCCCAAGTTCCCAAGGATACGGTCCTTACCGTTTTCGGAAAGAAAGAAGATTGGTATCAAGTGCAGCCCCCGCAAAAAGCGACCGGCTGGATCGCCGCGGAATTCGTGGCTTTCAGGTCAGCGGACCTCGCCTCTCTGACCCAACTGGTCCATCCGCCGCTGGCACTGCCGAACCTCGCGGCCCCGGAAACAACGCCGGCCCCCGCGGTCGCGGCTGTGGAAAAAAGCAATATGTTCACGGCAACCGGAACGCTGGAGAAATCCACCGATGGGCAGCGTTATAAATTAGTGACGAGCACCGACGCCCGCTATTTTCTGGAGGCGCCGGAAAGCGTTCTTAAGGACTTTCTTCATCAGCGGATTAAAGTGGAAGGGAACAAAAAGATCAATCAGCAATTCCCTTCCATGTATCCGGTCCTGATGATCGAACAGGTCGAACTGGTGCTATGATGGCGATGGACTGGGTGGTCATTGTGGTCGGCTTTGTTCCAGCGGTGGTGCTCCATGAGCTCGCCCACGGATGGGTGGCCAATCGGCTGGGGGACGCGACCGCCAAGGAGGCGGGCCGGCTGACCCTTAATCCCTTGCGGCATGTGGACCTCATGGGATCCATTCTTTTGCCGGCGCTCTTGATCGTCACGCGGGCCCCTTATGTTTTCGGATGGGCGAAGCCGGTTCCCATCAATATCGCCCGCCTGCGCAACCCCCGCCGGGACCTGGCGCTGGTGGCCCTCGCGGGGCCGATCATGAACCTTCTGCTGGCCACGGCCGGGGCCATTATCTTGAAACTCATTCCTTCCGTCGAATGGCGGGCGATCCTGACGGTGGCGATCTATATCAATATCGGCCTGGCCGTTTTCAATCTTATCCCGGTTCCGCCGCTGGATGGTTCTCGCCTCGTGTTCAGTCTGCTTCCTATCGGGGCGGCGCGCATCTATGCCCAGCTGGAAGGTGTCGGCATGCTCATCGTCTTCGCCCTCGTTTCATTCGGCATTCTCGATCAGATCATCTGGCCCGTGATGAAAGCCATTTCCCACCTGCTCGGGGTCTCTTGATGCAGGTCCTCCGTTTACGCTTAAAAGAACGCAGTTACGATATTTTTGTGGGGAACCGAATGCTGGCGAAGGCGTCCGGTTATCCGCCTTCCTTGTCCCTGGGGAAGGACGCGGTCATCATCACCAATCCCTTGATCCAAGAATTGCATGGGAAGACGCTCGCGCTTGGGCTCAAGCGCGGCGGTTTCTCGGTCGCGACCCTGACCGTTCCCGACGGAGAGCAAAGCAAATCCGCCAAGTGCGCTTTCGGCCTCATGGAACGGCTGGCCCGCTATGACGTTGATAAGAAGATCTTCATCGTGGCTTTGGGGGGCGGGGTGGTCGGGGATCTCGCCGGATTTGTGGCCGCCACTTACAAAAGAGGGGTTCCTTTCCTTCAGGTCCCGACGACGCTATTGGCCCAGATCGATTCGGCGATCGGCGGGAAAGTGGGGATCGATCTGGCGGTGGGGAAGAACCTCGTGGGCGCTTTTTATCAGCCCCGGCGGGTTTTAAGCGACGTTTCGCTGCTTTCGACCCTGAGCGCTCGGCAGATCCGCAATGGGCTGGCCGAGGCCGTCAAGTACGGGGTCATTGCCGACGCGGAACTGTTCCATTATGTAGAGCGCAATTACGCCCCGCTTCTGCTGAAAGATCCGAAATGCCTCGAAGAGCTGGTGGTCCGCTGCAGCCGGATCAAGGCCCGGGTCGTTGCCGCGGATGAGCAGGAGACCAAGGGGCTGCGGACGATCCTCAACTTCGGGCACACGGTCGGACATGCCGTCGAATCCGCCGGCGGATATAAACTATATCAGCATGGAGAGGCGGTCGCTTTGGGAATGCGCGTGGCGGCGACGCTGTCGGTGGGAATGAAGCTGTTGTCGGTGGAAGATTGCGGGCGCCTCGACCGGTTGCTTTCGTGCATCGGCCTGCCGCAGAGGATCCGCGGGCTTTCCCTTGCGCGGATCCTCAAACCCATGGCGCATGACAAGAAATTCCAGTCCGGCCGAAACCGGTTCGTGCTGGCCCGCGACATCGGCCGGGTGATCGTCCGCGAAGGGATCCCGCAAGCGCTCATTAAAAAAGCCATCCGATCCCGGATGGCGTAAGCGCGCAGTGAGATCGCAGCGCTACCTATCTTTTTGTCGTTAAAACGACCACTTCTCCTTCACTGAAGATCTCCACCTTCTTGTCCGAAACGCTCAACACGCGTTTGCCGTCGATATAATCTCCGGCCTTAACGATCTCGTTGTTGATGAGCGCCACCGGTTCGCCCCCCGAGGAGATGATGCCGTTGAGCGTGAGCGCATTGCCGGGATGCTCCGCAGATGCGGCGGAGGCCGTGGTGAGCAGATTAACGATGCGATCTTTTTCAGCCCGTTCTTTCTGGACCAGTTGCTGCGTGCTCCGGCGTTGGCCGGCGTTGCGCTTGGAGAGGACCAGGTAGATCGTTTCCAGCAGACACAGCACGATCACCACCATGACGATCGCGGAGATCGGCCAGGGGGATTGCGGCAATGCGATAGATTTCAAGGAAGGTTGGGGAGAGCTTGGGGTGGGCGTTACCGGTAGCTGGGGCTCGATCTTCGGCTGGCTCGGCGCCGCTGCCGGAGCGGGGCTCGCAGAGGGCTCTGGCGATCTCGCTGGCGTTGATGCTTTTCCGCCGCTTTTTTCAAGGCCGGTTTGGGTGCGCTTCAAGGCATCGTGAATTATGCTCATGTGACTTCCTCTATGGATTGTTTGACGACGGACTGGTCGATGGTATTGGTCTGCAAGGCGAATCCGGCGAGGAGGGCGCGGTCACAGATGACGTTGATGAGCCGGGGTGTCCCTCCGGAATGAACATAGACGGCCTCCAGGGCTTCCGGGGTGAAGTTCAGTTGACCGTTGGCCCCGGCGATACGCAAGCGGTGCAGGATATACTCCCTGGTCTCTTCCTGGGCGAGCGGCGTGATGTGGTAGCGGACCGTGATCCTTTGATTGAGCTGCCGCAGCGATGGAAGCTTGAGTTTGTCCATCAGTTCCGGCTGGCCGACCAGGATGAGCTGCAGGAGTTTTTCCTTTTCGGTCTCCAGGTTGGAGAGGAGTCTTACGGATTCGAGCTGGACGGTCTTGAGGTTCTGGGCTTCGTCGATGATGAGGGCGACGTTGTGGCCGAGGCTCGATTCCTTGATGAGGAACTCGTTGAGGGCCGTGATCAGCCCGAATTTGGTGGTGTCCCGGCTTTGGATCCCGAGGTCTTTGACGATGAGCTGCAGCAGTTGCAATTCAGAGAAGTTCGGGTTGAGGATGAGCGCGGTCTTCGTGTTCTTATCGAGATGGTTGAGGAGCGCCCGGCAGAGGGTCGTCTTGCCCGTGCCGATCTCTCCGGTGACCACGATGATGCCTTTGCGCTGCTGGATGCCGTAAACGAGGTGCGAAAAGGCGTCCATGTGCCGCGAGCTGGAAAAAAAGAAGGACGGATCGGAAGTGATGTTGAACGGATATTCGCGCAGGTTGTAAAATTCCTTGTACATAACTTCCGGATTATATCATGAGACCGCGGATTGGTAAAATTAAATGATTCTCCGCTTCAATTGTTCTTAAGAAGTTCGTAACCCGCTTTTTTTGTAAGTGTTTGCGGCGAAAAAAAGTTTTGTCGGCTCCGGCAAATATGTTATAATACCTCCGTTCTTGGAGACTTGATCATGGATACCAACCTCAATTTCAGTCAGCCCATCCCAACGGAGGAGCAGCGAAAATCCCCACGGATCTCTTTCCGGGAATCCGTTTCCTTTCATCAGATGAAGGATCCCCGGCGTTTCGGCGGGTGTTTGTCGCTCGATTTGTCGGAAGGTGGAATACGGGTCTATTTCGACCAATTTCTTCCCATAGGGTCCCTGCTGAACGTCCAGTTGCAATTGGGCGACAAGCACATCGTGGATCTGACCGGCCGGGTCGCCTGGGTGGTCCAGGTGCCGCATTCCGAGAGGTATCAACTGGGTCTGGAGTTCATCGAGCCGGGGCCGGTCGCCGACGCCCGAAGCCAGCTGCGAAACTATTTCCAATCCCGCCGCTTTTGATCAATCGACCGATTATCCGAACATCACCGTTTAACTTGTACTTGTTGAAAGGAGTCAAAACGTATCATGGCTGAAAAACCCGCAGCAGCCGCTGCAACAACCGAAGCCCCAACGGGGGAAACGAAGAATTGTGCCGCTTGCGGCAAGCCGATGAAAAAGGCCAAACGCTATTATCGCAACGGGAAATATTATTGTAACAAGAACT
>JAHFFX010000215.1 GCA_023247755.1 Candidatus Omnitrophota bacterium
GATCGCCTACTTTGAGATGGTGACCTTTGTGCTGGTCCTGGCGGCCGGGCTGATCTACGCCTGGAAGAAAGGAGCGCTGGAATGGCAATAACCCAAAAAACAACCCCGAATTCCAACGCCTACCAGGGCGAGAAATATGTTCAGAACTTCAACGGCGGCGAGATCATCATGACCAAGGCCGAAGACCTCTTTAATTGGGCAAAGGGTTCCTCCCTGTGGCCCCTGACGTTCGGACTATCCTGTTGCGCCATCGAAATGATGGCGACCGGAGCTTCCCGGTTCGATATCGACCGGCTGGGATCCGGTGTTTTCCGGGCAAGTCCCCGGCAATGCGATGTCATGATCGTGGCCGGCACCATCTGCGTCAAGATGGGGGATTGCATGAAAAAGCTCTACGCGCAGATGCCGGACCCCAAATATGTCATCGCCATGGGCAATTGCGCGGTGGGCGGCGGGATCTTCTACCATGATACCTATTCCGTGATCCAGGGGACCGAGCAACTGGGCATCCCGGTGGATGTTCATGTCGTCGGCTGTCCGCCGCGGCCGGAAAACCTGATACACGCGATCCTCAAGCTCAAGGAAAAGATCCAGAAACAAAGATCACGACCGAAGACCGAAACCCAGACCAAGACTCCGGTTCAGACTCAACCTCCGGTTCAACCTTAAACACCACGCTAACTTCTGATGGAACTCAAGGAACTCAGCCAGAAAATTCGTGACGCCTTCCCCGAAGCCATCCAGGAGGAACAGGCCAACGCGATCGTCATCAAGAAGGAATCGCTATTGCCCGTGGCCAAATTCCTGAAGGAGGGAGAAACGCAATTCACGAATTGTCATTGCGTTTCCGGGCTGGACCGCAAGGACAAACAGCTGGAAGCCATCTATTGGCTTTATTCCTTCAAGCACCGGTTCATGCTGACCTTGAAGGTCATTCTCCCCAGGGAAAATCCCGAAGTGGAATCGGTCAGCGGCCTTTGGAAATCGGCCAACTGGCTTGAACGGGAAACCTTCGACCTCTTCGGCATCACATTCTTGCACCATCCTGACCCAAGACGCATCCTCAATCCGGATGAATGGACGGACTGGCCTTTGAGAAAAGATTTCGACCGGCCCGATTTTTACCGGCTGCCGCCAGTCCAGGGGCTGAAGGGCTGAAAAAGAGACTTCCTGATGAACCAGATAGACGCCTGGAAACAAGAGAACATCGGTTCGGATGAGTTCATTATCAATATGGGGCCGCAGCACCCATCGACCCACGGGGTGCTTTATCTTGAGCTGAAGCTCAACGGCGAGATCGTCCTTGATTGCCGGCCGCACATCGGATACCTCCACCGCAGCTGCGAGAAGATCGCCGAGAACCGTTCCTACACCCAATTCATTCCCTTCACCGACCGCCTCGATTATCTGGCTTCCATGAACAACAACCTGGGTTATTGCCTGGCCGTGGAGAAGCTCTGCAACGTGCAGGTCAGCGACCGGGCCCAGTACGTGCGCACCATCATCGCGGAACTCAACCGGATAGCGAGCCATCTTATTTCCATCGGCACCTTCGCCCAAGACCTGGGCGCGTACGCGACCCCGCTTTTTTACGCCTTCCGCGACCGGGAAAAGGTCGTGGAATTGTACGAAGAGGTCTGCGGCGCGCGCTTGACCTATAATTATATGCGCATCGGCGGGGTTTCGCAGGACCTGCCGCCCAACGCCGAAAAGATCATCAAGGACTTCATCACCTACGAGCGGAAGAAGCTCGTGGAGTACAACGAGCTGTTAACCTACAACGCCATTTTCCTCGCGCGGACCAAAAAGATCGGCCCCCTCAGCAAGGAACTCGCGGTCAACTATAGCATCACCGGCCCCAACCTGCGCGCCACCGGCTTCAAATGGGACCTGCGCAAGGACGAACCCTACATGATCTATGATAAATTCCAATTCGACGTCCCCGTAGGAACGATCGGAGACTCCTGGGACCGTTTCAAGGTCCGGTTGGATGAGATCACGGAAAGCCTCAAGATCGTTGAGCAGGCCATCGGCGGCGTCCCGGAAGGCACCGCGGTTTCCAAGATCAACAAAATCTACAAGGCCCCCGCCGGCACCGAAACCTATCTACGGACCGAGAATCCCCGCGGAGAGTTGGGTTTCTATCTCATGAGCGACGGCGGCACCGGGCCGTATCGCCTGAAGATCCGTTCGCCTTCCTTCTCGAACATCGCAATCCTGCCGGAACTTATTCGCGGGCTGAACATGTCGGACGCCGTCTGCGTCCTGGGGAGCATCGATATCGTCATGGGGGAGATCGACCGATGAACTTCTCCGGAAATCCATTTCTGACGATGGTCATGGGCGGAACGGCCGTGCTGGGGTTCATCGCGGTCTCCGCGATGTTCCTCATCTGGTGGGAGAGAAAGATCTCGGCGCTCATCCAGAACCGGATGGGCCCGATGGTCGTGGGCTGGCACGGGTCCCTGCAGTCGATCGCCGATGTCATCAAATTACTGCTCAAAGAGAACATTATCCCGGCCCAGGCGGACAAACTGGTCTGGTGGCTGTCGCCTTTCTTCGCCGTGATCCCTTCGGTCATGGCGTTCCTGGCCATTCCTTTCAGCAAAACGCTCATTGCCAACGACCTGAGCGTGGGGATCCTTTATGTCACATCGGTCACTTCCGTCTGCGTTCTGGGGATCTTCATGGCAGGGTGGGGATCAAGCAACAAATATTCATTGCTGGGGGGGATGCGCTCTGCCGCCCAGATCATCAGCTACGAAGTTCCGTTGTTATTGTCCGTGGTCCTGGTCATCATGCAGGCCGGAACGTTGTCCATGCAGGGCATCGTCCACGCCCAGCAGGCGGAGGGCTGGTTCATTTTGAAGCCGCATCTCGCCGTGGCTTTCATTATCTATTTGATCTCCGCGACCGCGGAGGTCAACCGAGTCCCTTTTGACATCCCGGAAGCGGAATCCGAGCTGGGCGCGGGTTACCATACGGAATTCACCGGTATGAAGTTCGCCATGTTCTTCGTGGCCGAGTACACCAACATGGTGATCGTTTCGGCGGTGGCGACGACGCTCTTTCTGGGGGGCTGGTCGGGACCGTTCCTGCCGCCCTTAGTCTGGTTCCTCATCAAGGTGTATAGCATAA
>JAHFFX010000101.1:0-6444 GCA_023247755.1 Candidatus Omnitrophota bacterium
GATCATGTATCAGCGGACAGATCTGGCAAATGGTTTGCGGGTCGTTTCCTACCCGATAAAGGACCGCGATAGCGTTTCGCTCGGCATCTGGGTCGGCTCCGGCGGCCGCCACGAGAACGACCGCAACAAGGGTGTGGCGCATTTCTTGGAGCACATCGTTTTCAAAGGGACCCAGCACTATTCCTGCGAGAAGATCAAAGAGAAGATCGAGGGCGTGGGCGGCAGCCTCAATGCCTTCACCTCGGAAGAGCAGACCTGCTATTTCGCCAAGATCCCCGCCAAACACATCGCCCGGACGTTCGACATCCTATCGGACATGGTCGCCGTTCCGTTGATCCAGAAAAAGGACGTGGATAAGGAACGGGGCGTGATCCTCGAAGAGATCAAGATGTACCATGACCTTCCTCAATATTATGTGATGGAGCTGCTGGATGAGCTTATGTGGCCCAACCATCCCTTGGGCAAGAACCTCGCCGGAACGGCGGAGTCGGTGGGCGGCCTGCAGGATACCGATCTGCGGCAGTTCCATGAGGAACATTATTCTCCGGGCAACGTCGTGGTCGCGGCCTGCGGCCGCTTCGAGCACAAGGCGATCGTTGATCTTGTGGAAAAGAAATTTAGCAAGGAAACCTCCCGTGACCCCATCAGCTTTCGCCGGGCCAAGAACGAGCAGCACCGGCCGCGGGTGAAATTCCACAAAAAGCCGACCGAGCAGATGCACCTGGCGCTGGGGATGTTCGGCCTGCCTTACGACCATAAGGACAAATACATGCTGGGGCTTTTGAACATCATTCTGGGCGGCAACATGTCCAGCCGGCTTTTTGACCAGGTCCGGGAGAAGCGGGGCCTCGCTTATTCGATCTCAAGCTCGGCCAAATTCCTTCAGGACACGGGGGCGCTCATGGTGCGCGCCGGCGTGGACAATAAGAAGCTGGTGGGCGCCGTGGAGCTCATCTTCAAGGAATTGCGGAAGATCAAGCTTTCGGGGATCACGCAAGGGGAATTTGTCCGGGCCCGGGACTATCTGCTGGGCCAACTGATGTTGGGACTTGAGGACACTCTGGACCATATGTTCTGGATCGGGGAATCGACCCTGATCCGCAACCGGGTCCGGACGCTTGCGGAGGTCGTTTCCGAGGTCGAGAAGGTGAAAAAGGACGATATCCAGCGGGTGGCTTCGGAGGTCATTCGGGAGGAGCGTTTCAATTTCTCCCTGGTGGGGCCGGTCACTCCGGAGCAGGAAAAGAAGTTGAACCGGATCCTGGGGGCTTGATCTCCGGGGAGGGGCGGGTTCCCCATGCGGAAAAAACCGGTGCTGAATAGCATTTTTTGAATTGACAAAGATTTGAATCTTCGTTAAACTTTATTCACTTATTTT
This sequence comes from Candidatus Omnitrophota bacterium, assembly GCA_023247755.1. GTDB lineage: Bacteria > Omnitrophota > Gorgyraeia > Zapsychrales > JAHFFX01 > JAHFFX01. The sequence goes on from JAHFFX010000101.1 coordinate 1,379, forward strand.
GAATTCCAGCGCCAAATCGCTTTAAGGAGGTGAGGGGGAAGCGGCTTGGCTTGAAAATAAAGGTTTGAAACAAGTTAAACCGCAATCACAACCATCGTTTGAGGAGACCCAAATGCCCGAACTCGAATTCTATGATGTGAAGAGCAAATCCAAGTTCAAATCCGCAGATTTTTCCGTCAAAGAGAAGTCCGGCCGCTTTTTTGCCGTGACCAAATCCAAGTCGGGACCTCACGAGTGCTGGAGAGTCCTTTCCAAGGACCAGGCCGCCAAGTTCAAGAAGTAAGTGAACCAGAGGCCGAAGCCCTTATCCCGTTCCGCTTAAGTAAGGATTATCCCTGGCTACCAAGAAAGTTCGCTTAACACCACGTAAGACCGCACAGCTCATCGCAGGGTTCGCCGAAGACAAAAAAGCCGAGGATATAACCATCCTCGACATGCGCAAGTTGGTCAACTTCTGCGATTACTTCGTCATCTGTTCGGCCGATTCCGACCGTCATGTGGCCGCCATCGTCAACGGCATCGAGGATGGCTTAAGCAAGCTTGACCTCAAGGTGCGGCACAAACAGGGGGTGAACGTTTCCACATGGGCGCTGTTGGACCTGGGGGATATCGTCGTTCATGTCTTCGAAGGCGAGGCCCGACAGTTTTACGGCCTCGAACACCTCTGGCAGGACGCCCCGAAGATCAAATGGAATAAATAATCAAAGCCCCATGAGGAGTCTCTCCGAGACCGATCTGGGGCTTTGTTTTCCTGCCTTTGTTCAAATCCCGCTTTTCGCCGAGTTATGTTCAACGAACTAAAAGAGCAGCTCATATCGACCATCGAAAATTCCCTGAAGGAATTGTATCCGGACGCGCCGGCCATTGCGGTCACCCTCGAGATCCCCCAGGATAAACAGTTCGGGGAGTTGGCCAGCACCGCGCCGCTGCGTTTGGCGGGCCCTTTGAAGAAGAATCCTCTGCAGATAGGGGCTTCACTGCAAGCGGTCCTCGAGCGAAGAGTTCGGCAAGAATTAAAGGGGAAGATCGAGAAGATCGAGGTCAGAAAGCCCGGGTTCGTGAACTTTTATTTGACGAAGGAGGCCTTCCAGGACTGCGTGGCCCACATCCTTAAGGAAGGGGACTCGTTCGGAAGATCCAAACAGGGCGCGGGCCGCAAGGTCCAGATCGAATTCGTCAGCGCCAATCCTACGGGGCCCTTGAGCGTCGCCCACGCCCGCCAGGCCGCGGTGGGCGACGCCCTGGGGAACATCCTTACGGCCGTCGGGTTTGACGTGACCAAGGAATTCTACGTCAATGACGAAGGCAACCAGATCAATATTCTGGGCCGCTCCATCTGTGACCGGGCCCGGGAAATTCTTGGGGAGACTTTCCCGTTCCCCGAAGACAATTATCAGGGCGAATACATCAAGGACATGGCCAAAGAGTTCATGTCCCAACATCACGTCAAGACCTTTGCGGACCTTACGAAGATCGAAGCCGCGGTCTTTTCCCAATACGGGGTCGAGGTGCTCATGGACGTCATCAAAAAGGAACTTTCCGATTTCGGCGTTCACTTCGATGTCTGGTCGTACCAATCCAAAATGGCCACGGTACAGAACATCGAAAAGGTCCTGCAGGAGATGCGCAAAAGGGGTTACATCTATGACCACGAGGGCGCCGTCTGGTTCAAATCCACCGAGCTTGGCGACGATAAGGACCGGGTCGTGAAAAAAACCGACGGAAGTTTCACGTATCTCGCGCCGGACATCGTTTATCACAAGAACAAATTCGAGCGTGGCTTCAGCCAGGTCGTCAATCTTTGGGGGCCGGACCATCACGGGTATATTCCCCGGCTCAAGGCGGCGGTGGCGGCTCTCGGTTATGACCCCAAGTCGCTGGTCGTTCTGATCGTGCAGCTCGCCACGATCTTCCGCGATGGGAAACCCCTGTCGATGTCCACGCGCCGGGGACAGTACATCAGCTTGCGCGAGGTGATGGATGAAGTGGGCGTCGATGCGGCGCGGTTCTTTTTTCTCATGCGCCACATCAAAGCGCATCTCGAATTTGACCTCGAGCTCGCCAAGAAAGAAACGCCCGAAAATCCCGTCTATTACGTCCAGTACGCCCACGCGCGCATTCACAGCGTTCTGGATGTGGCGAAGGAGAAGGGCGTGTCCGCGGCGCGGGAAAGATTCTCACTTCTTACACAGCCGGAGGAATTGGATCTCATCAAGGAGCTCAATCAGTTCCCGGAGATCCTTTCGACCTGTGCGCAGCAGCTGGAGCCGTATCCCCTCCTCGAATACCTGCCGCGGCTGGCGACGGGTTTTCACCGATTTTACGACAAGCACCGCATCGTGGGGGAGGAAGCGCGGCTCTCCGAAGAGCGTCTTGGCCTTCTGCTGGCCGCCCGGATCGTCCTCGCCAATGGGCTGAAGGTCCTCGGGGTGAAGGCGCCGGTGAAGATGTAATTAAGACAGATGGGTGCCCCAGTGACCCAGGGAAAATGTATTTCTGGGTTGTTGGGTGACTGGATCGCTGGGGAACCCAAAGTTCCCCTTTTTTCTCCAATCGCGCTATAATCTTCCCATGAATTCCAAACGCTGGAACGTTTGTCCCCCTAACCCCCGCAAGCAGATCGCCCTTAGCGATGGCCTCGGCGTTCACCCCATCATCGCCCAACTGTTGATCAATCGTAACGTCGAGCGCGTGGAACAGGCGCAGAGTTTTCTTTTCGGGGATCTGCAGAATCTTTATGATCCATTCCTTTTAAAAGACATGGACCGGGCAGTGGAACGGGTCCGGCTCGCTCAAAAGAACAAGGAGAAGGTTCTCATCTACGGGGATTATGACGTCGATGGGGTGACCTCTTCGGTGGTGCTTGCGAATCTCCTGCGGTCGCTGGGGATCCCCGCCTGTCATTATATCCCGCACCGGATGACCGAAGGCTATGGCCTCAACGCCAACATCGTTAATCACGCCCAGAACAACGGGGTTTCCCTCATCATCTGCGTGGATTCCGGCATCAACGCTTTCGCCGCGGCGGAGGCGATCGCCACGGCGGGGATCGACCTCATTATTCTCGACCACCATGAACCGAGCGAGGGAAAGCTCCCCAAGGCCTGCGCGGTCGTCAACCCCAAACGCGCGGACTGTTCGTATCCGTTCAAAAGCCTGGCTTCGGTGGGATTGGCGTTCAAGCTCGCCCATGCTTTGCTCAATGAAATTCCGGAGGATTACCTGGACCTGGTGACGATCGGGACCATTGCCGATGTGGTGGAACTGCGCGGAGAGAACCGCATCTTCGTCAAGAAAGGACTGCCCCGGATCACCCAAACCAAGAACCATGGCCTGCAGGCGCTTCTTCAAGCGGCAAAGATCCAGGACAAGAAATTCCGGCCTTACTACGTGGGTTTTATCCTGGGCCCGCGCCTTAATGCCACCGGCCGCATGGGCACGGCGCTGGATTCCTTGCAGCTTTTGTTGAGCAAGGACCTGGCCGAGGCCAAGGTCTTGGCCCAGAACCTGGAAGAGCACAACAGCCTTCGCCAAAAGACCCAGAATGATATTATTGAAGAGGCGATCGATATCGTCGAGCGGGAGGTCAATTTCAAGGACCAGCAGATCATCGTGCTCAATAAGGAAGGCTGGCACCGAGGGGTGCTCGGTATCGTCGCTTCCCGGCTCGTGGACAAATATTACCGTCCGGCGATCGTGATCTCCACGGACGGCGAATTGGGGACGGGTTCGGCGCGGTCGATCGAAGGATTTCACCTTTTTGAGGCCTTGCAGTCCTGCTCGGGGATGCTGGAGAACTTCGGGGGACATAAGCGGGCGGCGGGACTCACGGTCCGCTCCGAACGGATCGCGGAATTCAAAACGCTTATCAACGAATTCGCCAGAACGGCGCTCTCCGTGGAACAGCTCGTTCCCACGCTTGACATCGATGCCGAGGTCCCGCTTTCCTCATTGAACCTGGACCTCATTAAGCTGGTGGACTCTCTCGAGCCTTATGGGGAGGGCAACCCGCCGCCGGTTTTTTGCACCCGGCGCTTGACCGTCAAAAGCGCCCCGCTGGTGATGGGGAGGGACACTCTCAAGTTCTGGGTAACGGACGGCAAAAGTACGCTTCCCGCGGTGGGTTTCGGGATGGGAAGGTTCAAGGACGCACTTTCGGTGAATCAGCAGGTGGATCTCGCCTATTGTCCCGATATCGATGATTATACGCAGGAACAATCCATCGTTCTCAAGATCAAAGATATCAGAGACGCTTAATTCTGGAATTCAATTCCCAACAAGATTGATGTCGTCACGAACGGAAGGCTTAGGCCTTGACGATGGCCCCGCGCTGGATACAGCTGGTGCAGACGAGTTCCCGGCGGATGCTGCCATTGAGAACGATCTTAACGCGTTGCAGGTTAGGCAGGAATCGGCGCAGGGTTTTCCCGGTGACCTTGGAACCGGCGCCGCCGTGCAGCTTGCGGGCGCCGCGACGGACGTATTTGTTCCCGGGAATGTGTCCTTTGCCGCAGATGATGCATGTCTTCATGGAAGTTTCCTTTCAACTGAAATACGAGAGTATCAATATACTTGAAAAGCCGTTGTTGTCAAGGGGATTTTAGCGAGGCTTGACTTACAGAGCGAAGCGATGTAAGGCAGAAGCCGCGTTTGCCCCCCCCCAAGGGGGGGGTATGCGTAAATAATTGGGCGGGAATTGTTTTCAGGCCGCGGTCATAAAAAAGTTGACAAGTTCCAAAGTGTGGCGTTAGAATAAGCCATCTATTGAAAGAGGGGAGGACCTGCAGACATGAGCGCCACAAATGGAGATTACCGTTTCCTGTTGGAGAACAAAGAGGTCGTGGAAGAGATCAACCGGCATCTTTGGTTGGAAAGCGAGAAAGCGGGGCATGACATCGGGTTTGAGAAAGCGGCGGAAGATTGGCTGGCTAAGTATGCCATCGATTGGATCAAACAGCATATGCCGGAAGCCTTAAAGAAGACCCGAAACCGCCGGACCACGGTTGCCAAGACCCGCCGCGCCAGTTCTTACATGAAGTAATCAAGGTATATGGGAAGTTTTTCAA
>JAHFFX010000101.1:6454-9059 GCA_023247755.1 Candidatus Omnitrophota bacterium
CCGCCTCTGTATTATTTTGACCTTTGATAAATCCCGGTTTTTGTGTAAAATGGTTCATCTTATGGAACATCGATGAGTTCCAGTGGCGTTAAGAGAAAGGTCGTTATGGCAAACTTGAGATTGGTCCTTTTGCGGCACGGCGAAAGTGTATGGAACAAGGAGAACCGCTTTACCGGATGGACGGACGTGGATCTCTCTTCCAAGGGGAAGGAAGAAGCGGCCGCGGCCGGTAAACTCTTGAAAAAAGAAGGCTACCTGTTTGACGTGGCCTTTACCTCGGTCCTCAAACGGGCTATCCGCACTCTGTGGCTTGCGTTGGATGAAATGGACCTTATGTGGATCCCCGTACACCGCTCCTGGCGGCTCAACGAGCGTCATTACGGCGCCTTGCAGGGACTTAATAAATCCGAAACGGCGCAGAAATACGGAGAAGAACAGGTCAAGGTATGGCGCCGCAGTTATGATGTCCTTCCCCCGGCGCTCACCAAGGACGACGAGCGTTATCCGGGCAAGGACCTCCGCTACAAATCCCTTCCCGAAAAAGAGATCCCTTTGACCGAAAGTCTGGAATCGACCGTCCAACGTTTCCTCCCTTACTGGAATGAATCCATTGTCCCGGTCCTCAAACAGGGGAGCCGCGTTCTCATCGCCGCGCACGGCAACAGCCTGCGGGCTCTGGTCAAGCACCTGGATAAAGTTCCCAATGAGCAGATCGTTGAATACAACATCCCGACGGGGGTGCCGTTGGTCTATGAGTTGGACAAGAATTTACAGCCGCTGAAGCATTACTATCTGGGCGACCAGGAAGCCGTTCAAAAGGCCATGGCCGCCGTGGCAAGCCAGGGCAAGAAGTGAAGGCTGTTTATCCCGGATATCCGGCTACCCGGTTATCCGGATATCCGGAAATAATGGATTCCCGCGAAAAAGCTCTAAGAATCAACCGCCTGCGCGATCAGATCTCCGTCTGCCAGCGCTGTCGTCTTTGCCAGACCAGAACGAACACCGTCCCCGGCGAAGGTTCCGTCGACGCTTCCATCATGTTCATCGGCGAAGCGCCGGGACACAACGAAGACCTGCAGGGGAAGCCTTTCGTCGGCCGGGCCGGAGAGGTGTTCGATCAATTGCTGCAGTCGGCGGGAATGACCCGCCAGGAGATCTTTCTTTGCAACATCCTCAAGTGCCGCCCGCCGGACAATCGCAACCCCCTCAGCGATGAGATTCGCTCCTGCGTGGGCAGCCTCGACCTTCAGATCAAGCTCATCGACCCCCAGATCCTGGCCCCGATGGGGAACTTCGCCGCGACCTACATCTTCGAGAAATTCTCACTTCCTGCCCAGAAAATCACGGCCATTCATGGTAAGATATTCCCCATTCACACACCCTGGGGAGAGAAGCGGATCGTTCCGCTTTTTCATCCGGCGGTGGCGACCTACGATGCCGGTAAGTTGCCGGAATTGAAAAGGGACTTTCAGGTCTTCCAAAAGCTCAAACAAGAGCTTGTCGAACGTACGAAATCAACGAAATCAGAGGTTGGGAATTGATCCTGCCCATTTTCCTGGGGCTTGTTGCCGCAGCGCTTATCGTGATCTGTTTTTGCGTGTTCTTCGACCAGGCGGTTTTGACGCGCCGCGGGACGATCTATCGTGCCAAGACCCGGCACAAGAACGTCGTCCTGACCTTTGATGACGGCCCTTCCCCGGTGTGGACGCCGCTGATATTGGATGAGCTCAAAAAAGCCGGCATCAAAGCGACCTTCTTCATGATCGGGCATCACGTGCAAAGATATCCGGAGATCGCCCGGCGGGTCGTCCGGGAAGGCCACACCATCGGCAATCACGGCTACGCGCACAGCGTGCTGCTTTATTACACCCTGGAAGAGCTGGAAGAAGAGGTCAAATACACGGAGCACGTGATCAAGGAGATCACCGGACAGAAGACCCGCTATTTCCGACCGCCCAAGGCGTGGCTGCGGCGCAGCGAAAAAGAAAAGATCAAAGAGCTGGGCTATGAGATCATCTTATGGTCCCTCAATTCCAAGGACTGGGTGACCTTCAGCCATAAGATCATGGTGGACTTTCTTTGCCGCAACGTAAAGAACGGGGACATCCTGCTGTTCCATGACAGCGGGGGGGCCTTCAAGAGAGAGGGCGGCGACCGCCGGCAGACCGTGGCGGCGATTTCCCTGCTCGCCAAGCGGCTGCAGAAAAAAGGTTTTGATTTTGTTTCGATTGAAGAGATATTAAATGACCACAAACACGGATCTTAAGTTTTCCCACGCCAAACTCCTCACGTTCCTGGCGGTCTTGGGGTATTTTATTCTCATGTGCGGCAACGGGATCGTCAGTCTCTCTAACCCGGATGAGGTCTTTTACACGCAGACTGCCAAAGAGATGCTTAAGCATCACAGTTGGGCCACGCCCTATATCTTTGACGCCCCGCATTTCGAGAAACCTATCTTCTTTTTCTGGCTGCTGATGGCCGCTGGCAAGGTCATGGGAGTGACGCCGTTCGCCATGCGTTTTTTTCCGGCGCTGTTCGGGATCCTCGGCGTGCTGGCGGCCTATGGGATCGCTTTCTGCCTTTTTCGCGAGAAGCGCAGCGCTTT
>JAHFFX010000216.1 GCA_023247755.1 Candidatus Omnitrophota bacterium
CAGCACAAGCGGGGACAACCAGGGAACACGGGCAACGGAGCGGTCTTCCAGATCGGGTTTGCACCGCTGGCGGGCGGTGTTTCAATGATCTTGCTGATCTATACCGTTCTCAGCCTTGTTAAATTCCATCGCTGGGGAACTAAAAAGGATGCCCAACGGGCCCAGATCGCAATTATTCTTGCCACGGCCATGGAATTAACCTGGGGTCTTTATTACGGAACATTAATGATGCAATCCAAGTTTGCTCCATTCTTTTTATTAGCAGGAATTGTCTCGATCCTGTATTTTGCCGCCTTTATTCATGACGCCGGATGGAAGATAACGCAGGCCGAAAGAGATGAGCATATCCCGGGCTGGTTCATTGAACAGGCGAGCCGCCTGGAGCCGGTTCGAAGCCTGGTTCCCACGACGCTCCATGATCTGCAGCAGATGGTCAATGAGACAAAAACAGAAGCGGCGAAGATCTTTCGTCGGCTGGCGGTATTCTCCGACAGCGGCGCGCCGCGGAAATCGCTTGCCGCGGCGAGGCGGAAATTCGCGTCCTATTTAAGGAGGATCAACGCCATCATCCGCGAGATGAACCGGGAATACCAGTTCCTGGAAGAATATATTCAATTCCGCGAGCCGGACAATTATCTGGCGCTGGTCCAAATACTCAGCGTTGTCAGAAGCATCCTCGGTGAATTCCAGGATCACCTTGTTTCAATCAATGGAACCGACCTGATGACGCTGTCTTCCCGCGAACTGGAGCGTATCTTCCGTGACCTGCGCGACCAGGCGGACGGGGCCCTCCGGAATACCCGGGAATGGATGAAGGCGAATTCGTTAGCAAGACAATGGGTGAGGAGGGTCTATCGCTTTCTCAGGGGCAAATTGCCGTTCCTTCCATTGATCTTGATCGTTTTGCTGCAAGCAAGCTCGCCGATGATGCCCACCAGGGACATGGCACGGTGGATCGAACAACGAGACCGGCAAGAGCAAGTGAGGCGAGGCACCGAGGCCGCTCAAGTTCCCGTCCGCATCTTGGATCGGCAAGTGCGCGGCGTGAACAGCGGGAGCGGGCCGGTCCGGGACGAACGCCGGTCGGCTGACCAAGATCAGAAGGATTCCCTCTCCATCCAGTTCCTTTCGCTAAATGGAATAGGTGGAATGCTGATAGGGCTTGGTCTGCTGGCCCTGGCCATGGCGGCCTCCGACCGTAAAGCGATCGAAGCGATGGCCGCCCGATTGCAGCCGACCCTTGCGGGAGAGGTGCGCAGTCCGAAGCTTCTGCGGCGGCTCGCCGAGGTTATTGTGGAAGAAACGCAGAGTGGTCGTCGGCCGTTTGCTGACCATGCCGATGCCCTGCGGCGTCTGGGCGGACGCAGGGTCGATCTTAAGGGGCTGTCCGAGAATGTCCTCGCTTTGGCCGCCCAGACGCTGGTCGCGGTCGATCCGACGCTTGATCTGGGCAACCGCCGGGTCTGGTCGCCGGCGCGGCCTTCGATCGGTTTCGATGTGATCACCGGAGAAGTGCATCTCGACGATACGGGGAATTTCTCCGAAGACGAGCTCCTTTCCGCGATCAAGGATTACATGTCCCGGGACGGCCACCGAGTCTTGCTTGATGCCGTTTCGGAGCTTCTGGGAAGGCCTGTGGCGCTCTCACAGACCGGGGAGATCTACATCGCCGGCGGGCGATCCGGAAAGTTCAACTACGTTGCGAAGTTCGTCGTGCACGTGCAGGGAGAAGAGCGTCCCGTGAAGCTGGCGGTTGTTACCGCCATCTCTCCCGAGAAGAACGGGGAGACGGTCCTGCAATATGAGAACCTCCGGTTCTTTTATCAAAGCTCACCGCTGGCCTGGCAGATCCTGCCCAGACCGTTGAGCCAGGGAGAAGGGACCGCGCGCAGCGCCGGACGGGAGAGCCCCATGAAGATGTATGTCACGGACTGGCTGACCGACGAGGAAGATGGAGGGGATTATGAGGAATTGCATCTGCGCCGCAGCATCAACGGCGAGAACTTTATGGTCTCGCACGGCTTCGGAAGGTTCACCCGCCTGACCACCGAAGAATCGGCGCGGGTGCTCCAGGCGATCGCGCGGATCCTGGCACTGCTCGCGCTCAACCCCGAGGGCTATTCGGTCGTCTGGTCCAGCATCAACGCGGGCGATTTCGTTTACCATAAGCGCCGGGACGGGACCATCATGGTCAAGCTCATCACCATTCGCGAGCGCTATCAGCACCAGTATGATGCCGATCGGAGGGTCATGGCGGCCGGGGTCAATCATCTCTTGCACGCTTCGTTCATGCAGGTGACGGATGTGGACAGCGAGCAAAAGTGGGTATTGACCCGGCCCATGGAAGCGCTGCGTGGATTCTATCGCGCTTACCTTGATATTGCCGTCGATAATGGTGTGACCGACCGGCAGGCTGAGTTGGCCACGGCGGTCGCCAATCTGTCCCGGCAGGTTTCGGTCTCGATCTCGCACGGGACGTTCCTGTGGGGCATCGATGCCGAACGGCAAAGGCTGCTTGAGCAACAGATGCGGGAAAACGTTCCGCTCTTGCGTTACTACGGCGACCCGGCGCACTGGGACGTGAACGGTCCGATCCCAAATGAAAATATCCCTAACGATCATCCGGAGGGTGGGCAAGGTTCTCTCTCCATCCAATTCCTTTCGCTAAATGGAATTAGTGGAATGTTGATATGGCTTGGTCTGCTGGCCCTGGCCATGGCCGATCCGAATAAGTCCCAAGAATTGATGAAGTTAAACCGGACCGGATTCGAAAAATTACCGCCGCAGCAATTGGAGATCATGCGTCAGATCGCGAACCTCTTTGCCGGCGATGTCCGCCAGGAGTTATCGCTTGCGGAGTTGGGCGACCGTCTTAATGAACATTTTCTTCAAGCGCCCTCCGAGAGGATCGTCGATCCAAGTCGGCCGTTCAGTCCTTCTGACGATCGCCTGCAAGCGGCGGTCGACACCCTTCTTAAGCATCAATTGACCGGCCATAGATCCCTGAAAGACCATGTCCTGGATTGGGCTCCCGCTTCTTCTTTCCCGGAACAAAGAAAGCTCAAGCTCTATCGCCGGAAGTTGCACGGGGAAGAAGGCGTTGTGCT
>JAHFFX010000102.1 GCA_023247755.1 Candidatus Omnitrophota bacterium
AGACCGAATCGAAGGCCACGATGGATGAGTTCATCCGGCAGATGATCCGGGCCGCCGAGCTGTGCGAAAAGGACCCCGGCCTGTTCAAGGACCTGCCCAGAACGACCCCGGTCACTCGTCCGGACGAAGTGCGCGCCGCGCGCGGCGTGAACACGAATTTCTTCAACGTTTCCCGGTCCTGACGCTCACGTTATATCGGTTCCCATGATCCTCAAAGACATCACGCTTCCCACTCCCGAAGAGAACATTCTGTACGATGAGGTCCTGCTGAGCCTGGCCGAGCAGGGTGCGCAGGGCGAAGTTCTGCGCTTTTGGGAATCTTCACGGATGTTCATCGTTTTGGGCCGCATCGGCAAGATCGAAGAGGATGTCTTTGAAGAAGTCGCCCGCAAGGACGGGGTCCCGATCCTGCGGCGTTTTTCCGGGGGAGGGACCGTTATTCAGGGGCCGGGGTGTTTGAATTACACGCTGGTCCTTAAGAAGGACCGGCACCCGCAGCTCGCCGATCTTCACAAATCCTACGAATACATATTTTCCAGGGTCGTTGCGGCGCTTCGTACCATCGGTGTGGAAGCCGAATATAAACCCATCTCCGATCTGGTGCTGAAGGCGTCGCAGAAGAAATTCTCCGGGAACGCCCAGCATCGTGGAAAGAACTACATCCTCCATCACGGGACCTTTCTGTGCGGTTTCGGCTTGCCGCTGGTGGAGCGTTACTTAAAGATCCCGCGGGAGATGCCGGAGTACCGGCAGAGCCGTTCTCACCGCGAGTTCGTTATTAACCTCAATATATCCCCCGCCATGGTCAGAGAGCCGCTGATCAAGGAATTTTCCATCACCTCCCGCGGGCCCATCCTGACCCCCGCTGAAGCCGAGCTCCTGCAGTCCTTCCGCAAAGAAAAGTCAGTCCGCTTATAAAAATACCAAATGCCGCTACGCTTGCCCTCCGGCGGGATGTTATAATCCCTTCTTAAGGAGGGGATATGATTTGTGCAAAGCAGTGCCAACGCATTCTCATCGTCTTGCTATTCGTGGCTTCTGCCGCTTTTTCCCACCTGTCCTTCCATTGCGCTTGCGCGGTGGCCGCCGAAAAAGATAAAGAGCTGCAGTGGTATCTGGATTTCTTCGCGAAGGTCTACGACACCATGCGGGAGAATTACTACCAGCCGGTGAACGAGGAGGCCTACGGCAATTTTGTGAAGAAGTTCCGGGAAGGCATATATGTTCAGCTTAAAGCCGAAGGCCGGTCCAACGATTATGTCCGCTGGCGCGCTACCGCGTTTCTGGTGGAGAACCTTAAGAGTCCCGAAGACCGGTTTTCGGCGTTCTTTCCGCCGCAATTCGCCGAGAGGTACGCCCATGAGGTCCTGGGGCAGCGAGTTGATCTGGGGATCGAAGGGGAGCTGTCCTCCGGCGGCCTGCTCATCAAGCGGGTCGAACCTCGTTCGGATGCTTATATTCAAGGACTTCGGGAGGGGGATCTCATCCTCAAGATCGGCCGCAAAGACATTCTCAAATTTACCAAGAAGGAGATCGAGGACCGGTTGACCCCGCTTATCAATACAAAGGTGCACATTGAATTTTGGTCCAAGGAAGCTAACGCCAAAAAGTCGGTCGATCTACTTAGCCAGGAATATTTCAAGCAGACCGTTTTTATGAAGCCGGTTCCCGTTCCCCATGTTTTTTGTCTTGAGATCCGCTCGTTTAACCGCAAAACCTCCGAGGATCTTTTTCGGTTCCTCTCCTATATCGAACAACAGGGGGATTCGGGGCTGGTCCTCGATCTGCGGGGCAATCCCGGCGGGCCGCCTTTGGCGGCCCGCGAGATATCCGCTTTTTTCCTTGGGCCGGGAGAGGCGTTCGCCTATTTCCAGAAGACCGGTCAACCCAGGGCTATACTGGATGTCCCATCGATCCCGGAACAATATCAGTATAAAGGCCCGGTGGCGATCCTGGTCAACAAGGAGAGTGGCTCTGCGGCGGAGCTTTTTACCGGGATCATGCAACGACGCAACCGGGCTTTTATCCTGGGGACCAATACCGCCGGCCAGGTCTTTCTGAAGAGCATGTTCAATTTCGATGACAAGTCGATGCTGCTTTTGATCACCTCCCGGGGATATTATTCCGATGGAAGCACATTCAGCTTCCAGGGGGTTGAGCCGAATCGTTCGGTGGATGATCCTCAAAAGGACCTGGTTGTCTATGCGGCGCTCTATTTGAACGCAGTCATGAATAATACGAACAAAACCAACTGAAAAAATAAGATGGGAACGATCCTCATTGTATTCTTCGTGATGCAGGTTCTGGTGATCGGGGGGATCCTGATCTTTCTGCGGCGGTCCTTGAACAGAGACCTTGCCGAAGAGGCCGTGCATAAGTTCGAGATCCTCTATACGCATGAACTTCCTGCCGGGACAAGCGAGATCGTTGTGGTGGTCAAGGAGGACCTGCCTGAGGCCCTGCGGCAGCGGATCCTCCAAAGCATCCATAAGAAATTCGGTCAGCCGCTCGAGCTTGTGGTGGTCGCGGATGCCGGCATCCGTGGTGGTTTGATCATTAAGGCCGGGAGCCTGGTGATCGATGGAAGTCTTAGTAGCCGGCTCAAACAAAGCGGAATGTTGAAGACCAAAGGTACAAATGGGCACTGATCCGCAAAAAATCCTGGTCATTGTTCCCGCTTTCAATGAAAGCGGCAATATCGGCCGCACGATCGAGGAGTTGCGGGGCCTGGATCTGCCGCTGACCATTCTCGTGGTCAATGATGGGTCGACGGATGGCACGGTGCGTGAGGCGCGGCAGGGCGGGAGCAAAGTGATCTCCCTGCCGTTCAACCTGGGCATCGGAGGGGCGGTCCAGACCGGATTTCTTTACGCGAAGCTAAAAGGTTTTTCCATCGCCGTTCAAGTGGACGGGGACGGGCAGCATGATACGGGGTATCTTAAGGTTTTGCTGGAGCCGATCATCCGGGGAGAGGCGGATATGGTGATCGGCAGCCGTTTTTTGCCGCCGCATCTGGGGTACCAGTCGTCTTTGATCCGCCGGGTGGGGATCCAATTCTTTTCCCGGCTTATCAGTTTTTTTACCGGATGCCTGGTCACCGACCCCACCTCCGGTTTCCGGGCCATTAATGGAAAGCTGATCCCGGTCTTCGCGGAAGATTATCCTCACGATTTCCCGGAACCGGAAGCGATTGTCCAGGCCAGGTTCCACAAGGCCAGGATCCTTGAGGTCCCGGTGCAGATGCGAAAACGCCGGCACGGCCTCAGTTCCATCCGGTATCTCATGACGCTTTACTACATGATCAAGGTGACGTTCGCGATCATTCTGGATTCTTTCAAATACCAAAAAAGAAAGGGATGATATGGGGATAAAAATCTTCGCCATTCTGGTATCGCTTTTGGTTTTGCTGTCCACGCTCGATTTCGTAAGGAGGGGGAAGCTCACTTTCAAGTATGCTTTCGGCTGGATCGCACTGTCGGTGCTGGCCGTGTTCTTCATCGTGTTCGATACCGTGCTTTTCAATGTGTCCAGAATGCTGGGATTCGTCCTGCCCAGCAATTTTGTGTTCTTCGTTCTTCTTGCTTTTTTTGTGTTCCTGAGTTTGTTCTTAACGGTTTTTCTCTGCCAGCAGGACAGCCGCAACGATACCATGGCCCAGAAGATCGGCATCCTGGAAATGGAACTGGAAGAGTTCAAAAAGAAATTCGATCAGCCCGCCTGAACCATTATGAACGCATTGCAGACCCCGCGTCCCCGGGACTGGGATAATTTCTGGAACAAGGGAAAGGACAAGGATCTCGCTAAGGCCAGTTGGTCCAAGAAAAGGATCATGGCGATCCTGGATCCGCTGCTTGCTCCTGGAGCGCACGCTCTGGATGCCGGCTGCGGCAGCGGTTTCTTCGCCAATTATTTTTGTGAAAAAGAGATGCAGGCGTTCGCGCTGGATTATTCTGATGAGGCCCTGCAGATCGCAAAACAATTGACCAGGGGACGCGCTCAGATCGTTCAGGCCGATCTGGTTGGGGACCGGTTGGCGGAAAAATTTCCCCAAGGAACCAGCTTCGATGTGATCTTTTCGGATGGATTGCTGGAGCATTTTCCAAGAGAACGCCAGCAAAAGATCCTAAGGAATTTTTACGGGCTGCTGAACCCGCGCGGGGTTCTCGTGACCTTTGTTCCGAACCGTTGGTCGCCCTGGGAATTGATCCGCCCCTTGTACATGCCCGGGATTGATGAAAAGCCGTTCGTGCTTTCTGAGCTCGTGTCGCTTAATGAAGAATGTGGTTTCCGGGTGGACCGGCAGGGTGGCATCAACGTGCTGCCATTGGCCTGGTCTCCGGATGCTGCGGCAGGAGGGATGTTCGGCATGCTTCTTTACACCGTAGGGAGAAAAAATGTATAGACCCTCCGTGAGCGTCATTGTCCCGGTTTTCAACGGTGAAATGACGATCGGCAAAACGCTGGATGCCATTCTGAATCAAAGCTATGCTGGCCGCGTTGAGATCATTGTTGTTGATGATGGTTCAAAAGACAATACAAATCAGATAGTTACGAATTATTCATCAGTGCGGTATTTTGTTCAGCAGAATGCGGGTCCGGCCGCTGCCAGAAATAAGGGGGCCAAGGAGGCAAAAGGAGATATCCTGTTTTTCACGGATTCCGATTGTGTGCCTGAGCGGGAGTGGATAGAAAAAATGGTCGTTCATTTGGAAGATCCTTCTGTATGGGTGGTCTCCGGAAGTTATGATATCGCCAACCCAAGCTCTTTACTGGCCAGCTGCATTCAAAATGAGATCCGTTACCGCCATGAACGTTTGATGCCTAAATTCCCTAAGTCCTTCGGAAGTTATAACTTTTGCGTGATAAAAAAAGTCTTTGAAGAAGCGGGCGGCTTCAATTCCGCCTACCCTGCGGCAAGCGGGGAAGACAATGATCTCAGTTATAAGATCATCAAGAGCGGTCAGCGGATCTTGTTTGAGAAGTATGCCTTGGTGAAGCATTATCACCAATCCCGTTTGGGGAATTATTTGAAGGAGCAGTTCCGGCACGGTTACTGGAGGGTGAAAATGTACCGGGACCATCCGAAGATGATGCGGGGGGACGATTACACCTTCTGGAAGGATATCCTGGAAGTGCCGGCTGTGGCGTTCACCATTCTGGGGGTCTTTGCTTTGCCATTGATGATCTCTTCCAGCGATTTTATGCTCTGGCTGGTGAAGTTCTGGCTATCAAGTTTCTTGGTTTTCGAAATTCTCTTTGCCTGTTGGATCATGCCGCGTATCCCGGAAGCGATCTTCTTTGGGCTGGTGATGTTCCTGCGGGCCTTCGCCCGCACCTTTGGGTTTTTGTCCGCTCTCCTGCGCTTTCCCGCCGAAAAAACCTAAAAAAATCAAATAAACTGTTGCGCCACAAGGCACTTATGTTAAGATACAAATTAATCTTAACGAGCGATCGGTTGTGTGCCTTTAAATAATATTATAATAAAAAATTAAAATGGCCTACCACACCATACTCGGCTTCCAGAAAGAACCTTTCTCCACCAGTCCCGACCCCGACTTCTTTTATCTCACCAAAGAACATGAGATGGCGCTCACCAGCATCCTCATTGAATTGCGTTTGCGCCGCGGCCTCACCGTGATTTTCGGGGATGTCGGAACCGGCAAGACCACCCTTTCGCGCAAGCTGGTCCAGGAATTAAAGAAACGCGGTGATATGATCTTTCACATGATCCTCAATCCGTCCTTCAGCGGTGAGCGGCAATTCCTGACATCCCTGGCGCGCAACTTCAACGTGGACCTGTCGAACTTTGTCGATCACGAAAAGCTGGACATCATGGACCTGCGCGATGCGATCGAAAAGTTCCTCATCGAAAAAAGCGTGGAAGAGAAACGGACCGTGATTCTTATCATCGATGAGGCCCAGAAGCTGGACCTGACCACGCTTGAAACCCTGCGGCTCCTTTTGAACTTTGAAACGAACGAGTTCAAGTTGATCCAGTTGGTCCTGCTGGGGCAGATGGAACTTTATTCCAAAGTGGTGCATATGGCGAATTTCCTGGACCGCATCAGTTTCAAATACACGCTCAATCCGCTCGATCCGCAAGAGACCAAGGAGTTGATCCGCTTTCGCCTGCGGCAGGCTGGCGCCCCGGATGGCGCGCAGTATTTCACCGATGAGGCCATCAGCGAGATCTATAATTTTTCCCGCGGTTATCCGCGCAAGATCACCATGGTCTGCCACAAAACGCTCAAAGAGCTCGTGCTGCAGAACAAGCTGATCGCCGACCGCCATCTGGTGCGCGACGTCATCGAGAAAGAGCAGCAGTTCACCCAATCCGGTTTTGAGAAAGTCGCCCTCTTCAAAGGCACGACATAGGTTTTAGCGAAAGGGCTTTTGTTCACCCTCCTCTCACATGGCCGCCAAAAAAGAAACCGCCGAACAGAAATTATTAAAACTGATCGAAAACTCCAAGGGGCAGAAGGACGCGCCCCCGGCGGCACAGTCATCCGCTCCATCCGATTCCGTCACTCCCGTTGCGCCCCCCGTCGCAAGCGAACAAGTTGCCATGAAGGTCGCCCAGTCGGTGCGTTCTCCCGCGTTGCCGGGGATAGCGTTGCCTGTTTTTCTGCAGAACCTGGGTGGTGTGTTCAAAAAGGGGGGTGCTCCTGGCGCTATGGTCGGACTGGGGCTGCGGCAGGTCAACAGCCTCTTGACCCTGACCACGGTCGCCGTGATGTTTTTTTTTACGGGAAAGTTGTTCTTGGGGTGGTCGCAAATGAACCAGCAGATCTCCTTCTTGCTCGATGGGAAAGTGACCAGGACGGGAGAGCGGGAGCAGCTCATCCCGCTGACGAAGGACGTCGCTTACTATCTCGACCTGGTGCAAACACGCAATATCTTCAAACCGTACGAAAAGAAACAGGGCAAGGAGACCAAGTTCACCGGGGACAATCGCGTGGTCGCCAGCAAGACCGAACATCTCAAGTTGCGGGGGATTTCCTGGCTCGATTCGGCCGAGACGGCTTCCGCGATCATCGAGGATGCGGACAGCGGGATGACCTATTTTCTTAAACAGGGGGATCAGGTGAAGGATGTGACCGTCAAAACCATTTATGCCGACCAGGTCATCATGTCGTATGAGGGGGAAGAGATCGCCATTAAGCTATGAGAAATCTTATCAGGATCGTACATTTTGAGATCGTCGGATTCGGCTTGCTGCTGTTGAGCGGGGCCGGGAATGCGGTCTGGGCGCAGGTTCCTGCCCGGGAATCCGCCCCCGTTGAATCGAAAGTCACGGCTATGGAGGCGCCGCAACCCCAAGGCTCGTTGGACATGACTTCTCCCGCGGATGAGCCAAAGCCGATCGACGTCGCGGGGCCCGCGGAACCGCTGGAGACCCGGATGCTTCGCAAGATCACTTTGGATATCCGGGACATGAACATCGTGGATGTGGTCAAGTTCCTGGCGGTGAAAGGTGAGTTCAACGTGGTCACGAGCGCCACTGTGGAAGGGCGGGCCACGTTGCTCTTAAAGAGCGTGGCGATCAAGGACGCTTTGGACATCTCCGTCATCTCCAACAATCTGGCGTATCAAATCCAGAACGATATCGTGCATGTCATGTCGGAGGCCGAATACGAGGCGATGTATGGCAAAAAATTCAGCGACAAAAGGCAGGTGGAGATCATTCGCCTCAATTACGCGAAACCCAGTTATGTCCTTTCCGCCCTCGACAGCATCAAGAGCAACATCGGCAAGATCATCATCGATGAGGACACCGGAAGCGTCGTGCTCATCGATACCCCGGAAGCCATCGCCCGGATGAAGACGGCCATATTATCCATGGAAAAGCCCGTGGAGGTCTTTGTCTATAAGCTGCAATATGCCAAGGCGGAAACCCTCGTTGATAAATTGAAGGCCAGGATCGACGCCAATGCCGTGGGCTCGCTTACCGCCAACGAGCGCACGAACCAGATCGTGGTCCGTGCGCTTCCGGAACGCCGCAAGGAGATCGAGGAGCTTATCAAGAGCCTGGATGAGCCGACCAAGGAGGTGCTGGTGGAGGCCCGGGTCATGCAGGTGTCTTTCACTCCGAATTTTGACGCCGGGATCGACTGGTCATTGGATTTTATAGGCAGTTCGGACAAGGAGATCGCAAAATTGAAGTTCGATAATGTCTATATGGACGAAGGGGATCTGTCCACGCCCGACAATCTGGCGAGCCTGTTCGGACGGATCGGGGTCGGCACCATGCCGCCGGATCACTTTGAGGCGGCGATCCGGGCCCTGAAGCAAGTGCGGGACACGAAGATACTTTCCAACCCCAAGATCCTCGTGACGAACAACGAAGAGGCCAAGATCCATATCGGCGACACCGTGCCTTATATCATTTCAACGACCTCCGGGACCGGGGACAACGCTATTACCAGCGAGGACGTCCGGTTTGTGGATGTGGGGCTTAAGCTCAACGTGACCCCGACCATCAACGATGATGGGTTCGTGCTGATGCGTCTTAAACCCGAGATCTCTACGGTCGTCGGCACGATCGCCTCTCAAGGGGGTGGGATTCCGCAGGTCAACAAAACGCTGGTCGAAACGAGCGTGCTGGTCAAGGACGGAACGACCATCATCCTCGGCGGCCTAAAAAAGGACGAGAAGGTCCATCAGAAAAAAGGATTCCCGGTGCTCATGGATGTTCCTTTTCTGGATAAGCTCTTCAGCCGGACCACCGATTCCATGGTGAGCACCGAGATCGTGATCTTCATCACCCCGCACATCGTCACGGGCAAGGAGCATTTCGAAGAGTACAAGGGGGACATCAAACCCTGGCAGTCGTATGAGGGAAAAGTGACGGACGCCGGTTCTTCCAGCATCAAGAAGGACCTTGTCCCGGGCGCCTGGACCATCAAGGACTGATGCAAAACTAGAAAAATTTCTATGAAAATTCACACTGCGATCGCCGGAA